>JAUSLL010000121.1 GCA_030649335.1 Parvibaculum sp.
ACTAGTGCATAAGCCATTGATATATATAGAGACGAATTGGCCGCAATAAACTGGCTAACCCATTGATTTTATTTAATTAGGCCCCATTTTTCATTCTGGAAAGAGGGGTTCGACTCCCCTAGGGCGTACCAGTGTCTCTGCCGGATTTCGGCATTTTCCCCGACCATTTTCATTTGAATTGCTACCTGCTCACGTGTCTGCGCCGCAGTAGAATGAGCGACATGATCGCGTCAGCGGCGATGCTTTCGAGTTGGGACTCGAGCTTTGGCCAGTCCTGTGTTCTGGCCCGGTCATGCGCATAGAGTGCGCCATCGAACACGGATTTCACCAGATCCAGAACGGCAATGCCGTCTTCCATCTGCAACAAGCCCTGAGCGACCTGTGAATGAACTTTTGCGAGGATTGGCAGGGTTTCCGCCGCGAGTTGCTGGTCTTCGTCAGTGGCGTTTGGGTCTAAGGGTGCGCGCGGAAATTCGGGGGGATTGCTGTCTGACATTGCTGACCACCTCTTATGCAGCATGTTGCAGGAATATCCTGCTATAATGCAGTAAAAAGTGAGTCCGTCAAACACTTGTGCAGGAAAATACACGCATATCCGTCTTTTGTGCAGGGTGATGCGCTGTCGGTGGAGGCTTTGGCCGTCTTGCTATGCGCCGCGCATTTCCCGACGCATGGATACGGCAACGCCCATGATGATAACGCGTGAGCCATCAACAAATTCAGGGCCGGGATAGTCACGTTGTGTTGTGCGGCAGGTGAGCATGGGGGGCTCATATTTTCGCAGGACGGTTTCGACGTCCTGTCCGCCTTTGCTTTCCACCTGAGCCATGACGATGTCGCCGGGCTGCGCCTGATGGTTCAGGTCGATGGCGATCTTGTCCCCGGGTAAAAGGCCTTCGAGGTCAAGCAAGTAGCTGCGCACCTCCCACCAATCGACGCCGCTGGTGAGCGCGTCCTGAAGGGCGTTCGGCGCGGGCGTCCAGTGTTTCAGTTCCGATTCGCTGAAACCTGTGGGTGCCATCTCGATGCCGAGGTCACCCGGCGCGGAAATATGTGTCGCGGCGGCGATCTTGCGGATGGTGTCGAGGCCCAGCAGGTTCGGGTAATCCGGTTTCATGAAGCGGGTGAGGGTGGTCGGGCTCACGTCCGCCTCACGGGCGATACGTTCGAAAGACCAGCCGGTTGCCTTACGCACGCCGTCGAGCCAGTCGCGCAATGTCGCTTTCAAAGCGTCTTTGTCGCCAGTTGAAGCGCGCGTCACGGGCTCAGCCTTTCCCGTCTTTTTTGACGGATTTTTGTATTTTCAGATCGCGGCGTCTTTCCCTGATGCAGGGTGCAGACGTCCGGTATTGCTGCAATAAAGCAGCAATTTCAAAGGATGGGCAATATGGAATTGCGTCAGTGCGGAGGTGTCACCATGCGGATTGAACGTGAGAATTTTCATATTTTTACCGGTGGCCCCGGTTCCGGCAAAACCAGCGTCATCAATGCCTTAGCAGCGCGCGGACATGTGACTGTGGCCGAGGTCGGGCGGCAGATCATCAAGGAGCAGAAGGCCATCGGCGGCGACGGGCTCCACACCGGCGATCAGGCGAAGTTCCGCGATCTCATGCTGTCGCGCTCGATCCATACCTATAACGCCGTCAGCGATTGCGCGAATCCGGTGTTCTTTGATCGCGGCATCCCGGAACTCGTGGGTTACGGGGCGCTTGTGGGTTTGCCTACGCCGGAATATTTCCACACCGCGGCGGCTATGTTTCGCTACAGCAAAAGGGTATTTATCATGCCCCCTTGGCCCGAAGTCTATGGGAACGACACTGAGCGCGTTCAGGATTTTGCTGAGGCCGTGAAGACATGGCAGATGGTGGCGGAGACTTACCCGCAACTGGGATATGAACTGGTCGAGGTGCCCAAGGCGGACATCGCGGCGCGCGTAGAATTTATATTGGCTGAACTGAGGATACCTGAATGACGCAGAGCCCGATGGCCCCGATGGCAATGACCAGCAGTGACCTGCCGTTGAAGCAGCTCGGGCGCGGCAAGGTGCGCGACATTTACGAGGTCGATGCCGACCGTCTTCTGCTCATCGCAACGGACCGCATCAGCGCCTTTGATGTGGTGATGAACGAGGCCATCCCGTTCAAGGGTGCGGTGCTGACGCAGATCAGCGCCTGGTGGTTTTCGCAGCTCGCCAACGAAGTGGCGCATCATCTGATTTCCGCCAATGCTGACGAGATCATCGCCGCTGTGCCTGCGCTTGCCGGTCATCGTGCCGCGCTCGCTGGTCGCGCCATGCTCTGCAAGCGCACGACCGTTTTCCCGATCGAATGTGTGATCCGTGGTTATATTTCTGGCTCCGCGTGGAAAGAATATTCAGCCAGCGGCACACTTGCCGGAGAGGCACTAGCTGAAGGCTTGCTTGAATCCGGCCGGTTGACGCCCGCCATTTTCTCGCCAGCTAGTAAGGCTGAGACAGGTCACGATGAGAACATCACGGTGGCGCAGATGCGCGCTGTGGTGGGGGATAAGGCGACGGCCGAGCTTGAGCGCCTCACGCGTGCGATCTATGCGCGTGGCTGCGCGGTGGTGGAAAGCCGGGGCATTATCATCGCGGACACCAAATTTGAATTTGGTCATCAGCCCGACGGCACGATCATTCTGATCGATGAAGTGATGACGCCGGACAGTTCGCGCTTCTGGCCTGCAGATCAGTATCAGCCAGGACGTGGTCAGCCGAGTTTCGACAAGCAACCGCTGCGGGACTATCTCGAAGCGTTGAAAAAAGCAGGCAAGTGGGACGGAGAAGCCCCGCCGCCGCCGTTGCCCACTGAAGTCGTTGCTGCAACGAGCGAGCGTTACCTCGATGCTTTCAAGCGGGTGACAGGCGCAGCGCTCAATACCAGCAAGCTCTGACAC
Organism: Parvibaculum sp.; assembly: GCA_030649335.1. Lineage (GTDB taxonomy): Bacteria > Pseudomonadota > Alphaproteobacteria > Parvibaculales > Parvibaculaceae > Parvibaculum. Next base: position 2,917 of record JAUSLL010000121.1, read on the forward strand.
ATCGGTTTTATGTCAGATCATCCGGCGCAGCATGTCGAGGGCGAACTCGACGCTTTTGATGCGTACGGCTTCGCGGCCAATGTCACCAAATCTCTGGGATTCATGGATGATATTGCGGCCTTTGCGGGCCGCGCCGAAATGCACGAGACCCACTGGCTTCAAGGCGCTGCCGCCGCCGGGGCCCGCAACGCCGGTTACGGACACAGATATTTGAGCGCGTGAATTGTTGATGGCACCTTCTGCCATCGCGCGGGCGACAGGTTCGCTCACGGCGCCGAAATCTGAAATGAGGTCGCCCGGAACGCCCAGACAGTCGCGCTTAGATTCGTTCGTATAGGTGACAAAGCCGCGTTCGACGACGTCGGATGAGCCGGGGATTTCTGTCAGCAGCGCGGCGATGAGACCGCCCGTGCAGCTTTCTGCTGTGACGATTTTCAGCTTGGCGTCGCGGCAATCAGCAAGCAGAAGTTCGGCCATTTGCACAAGCGGACGGGGAAACAGCGACATCAGAAAACCTCGGCTAGATAGAACAGGAAGTGCAGCGTCAGCATCGCATAGATCGCGGCCACAATGTCGTCGAACATGATGCCGAAACCGCCTTTGAGTTTTGCATCGGCAAGGCTCACCGGCCAGGGTTTCACCACATCGAACAGCCGGAACGCTGCAAAGGCGAGTGCCCATCCGACAAATGTGAAGGGCACAAGTGCCAGCACAAGCCAGATTGCTGCGACTTCGTCGATCACCACTTCAGACGGATCAGGCTTGCCCGATGCTGCGGCATAAGCACCTGCTGCCCATGTGCCAAGTGCGAAGGCGACAAACGCGGCGGGGAGAAGGGCGTCCTGTCCGATGCAGAGTGTGATCAGATAAGCGAAAGGCATCGCCGCCAGCGTGCCCCATGTGCCTGGTGCTTTGGGCATCAGGCCCGAGCCGAACCATGTGGCGATGAAGGCGACCGGATGAGAGAGGCGCATACCGACGGGCAGGGCGGTCATACGCGGCATCATGAAAATCTCACGGTGGCGAGGGCTTGAGCGGCAAGCCCTTCGCTGCGGCCTGTGAAACCTAGGCCTTCTGTCGTTGTGGCTTTGATGCTCACGCGGTCAATGTCGAGGCCGAGGATTTCCGCAACACGTGCGCGCATGGCGTCGCGTTGCGGTCCGATTTTCGGGCGCTCGCAAATGAAGGTCACATCGACATGGACGATGCGTGCGCCTTTATCCCCGACCAGTTTGGCGGCATGGGCAAGAAAGCGGTCAGAAGCCGCGCCTTTCCATTGCGGATCGTTCGGCGGAAAATGCTGACCGATATCGCCATCGCCGATTGCGCCGAGCAACGCGTCGGTGAGCGCGTGCAGGCCCGCGTCCGCATCCGAATGACCGATCAAGCCGTTTGTGTGCGGCACGCGTACGCCGCAGAGCCAGACGTGATCGCCGGGGCCGAAGCGATGCACGTCATAGCCAGAGCCCGTGCGACTTTCGCCGCCTGTGTTGAGCAAACGTTCAGCAAGATCGAGGTCGGCGGCGCTGGTGATTTTCAAATTCATCTCGTCCCCTTCGATCATCGTCACGGTAATCCCCGCTGCTGCCGCGACCGCCACATCGTCGGTGAGGTCGGTGGCTGACGCTTTGCGATGCGCGTTGAGGATAGCGTCAAAGTGAAAGGCTTGTGGTGTTTGCGCGCGCCACAATCCATTGCGCGGCACGGTCTCACCATCGGCGCGACGCAATGTGTCGGTGACAGGCAGCGCGACCTGCACACCGCGATGGGTGTCGAGGCTTTCCAGCGTGCGCGTGATGATCGTCGCACTCACCAGCGGCCTAGCACCATCGTGGATCAGCACATTTGTCGGGGATAGGTACTTGAGATGCTCAAGACCAAGGGCGACTGAGGCCTGTCGCGTCGCGCCGCCGAAACAGGGCGGGAGGAGTTTGGGCAGTCCGGCGGACGCCACCTCATAGGCTTCAGCGTCATCGGGGTGGATCACGGCGCAGACATGGTCGATGCCGGGATGACTGACAAAAGCGGCGAGCGTCCGGCGCAAAACGGAGATACCGCCGAGCATCCTGTATTGTTTGGGGCCTCCCGGTCCGGCGCGTGTGCCCCGTCCCGCGGCCACGATGAGCGCCGCATGTGTCATGGATGCGTTGGTGGCATCCGCTTTCGGGCGGCGCAAGCGGGAAATTCGGCCTTTTAAAAGAGTTCTACAGAACCGCTTGCGCGACCTTCGCAGCTGCGGTAAATTGTTGAAAATTTGTGCAGTCTTTTTTGGTGCCTATATTTTGACCATATCTATCGGTTCTCATACGCTTGAAACGCCCGTTTTGCTGGCCCCCATGGCTGGAATCACCGATTTGCCGTTTCGCCGCGTCGCCCACAATCTGGGGGCTGGCTTGGTTGTGTCCGAAATGGTGGCAAGCTCCGAGCTTGTCCGCGAGCGCCCTGACGTGGTGCGCCGCGCCGCCGGCAAGGGCGATGTGGATCCGCTGGTGATCCAGATTGCTGGCCGTGAGCCTCATTGGATGGCTGAGGGCGCGAAGCTCGCTGAGGCGGCGGGCGCCGATATTATCGACATCAATATGGGCTGTCCGGCCAAGACCGTGACCTCGGGCCTCTCCGGTTCGGCGCTGATGCGTAATCTTGATCATGCGTTATCGCTGATCGAGGCGACAGTGGGTGCGGTCTCGGTGCCTGTGACTTTGAAGATGCGCACCGGCTGGGATGACACGACACGTAATGCGCCGGAGCTTGCGCGGCGTGCGGAGGCGGCAGGCGTGAAGATGGTGACAGTTCATGGTCGCACGCGCTGTCAGTTCTACAAAGGTCGCGCCGACTGGGGATTTATCCGTCAGGTCAAGGACGCGGTGTCCATTCCCGTTGTCGCCAATGGCGATGTCATCAGTTGCGAAGACGCAAAATCTATCCTCGCCCAGTCGGGTGCCGACGGTGTGATGATCGGCCGTGGCGCGCAAGGTCGTCCTTGGTTTCTGGCGCAGGTCGCGCATTATCTCGAAACGGGCGTCGAGCTTGCGCCGCCTTCATGGGCTGAGCAGGGCAAGATCGTCGCCGCGCATTACCGCGATATGCTCGATCACTACGGCAATGAACTCGGCATGCGCATGGCCCGCAAACATCTTGTTTGGTATCTCGAAGAGGCCTCGCGTGTCTTTCCCGATGATGCCATGTCGGTCAAAAACGAAGTGGTGCGGATGCGTGAACCGCTCGCTGTGCTCGCCGCTGTTTCCCATTTTTACGAACGTGCCGCATCGGCGACGCCCGCTGCCGCAAACAGTGAGGCCGCATAATGGTGCGCACCGCCCTACAGGATCCGACCCCCTTGCTGCCCGCAGCGTCGGCCATTCTTAACGCCATGCCGCATCCGGTCATCATGATCGACCGCGATATGCGCATCGAATATGTGAATGACAGCGCCGAGCATTTCTTTGCAGCTTCCGCCGCGGTGTTGCTAGGTCATCCGTTGAGCGATCTTGTGGCCTTCGGCAGTCCCGTCCTCGCGCTTGTCGGGCAGGTGATCGAGCACGGTGTGTCGGTCAATGAATATGGTGTTGAGATCGGCACTGCCAAAGCTGGCGACCGAGCGGTCGATATTCAGGTGACACCGGTCAATGAATATCCGGGCCGCGTGCTGCTTATCCTGCAAGTCCGCACCATGGCGCATAAGATGGACCGCCAGCTTACTCATCGAAGTGCTGCGCGTTCGGTCACGGGCATGGCGGCGATCCTCGCGCATGAAATCAAAAATCCTTTGTCGGGGATACGTGGCGCAGCGCAGTTGCTGGAGCTGAACGCCTCATCGGATGACCGCACGTTGACGCGGCTGATTTGCGATGAGACAGACCGTATCTGCAAGCTCGTTGATCGTATGGAAGTCTTTTCCGACGAGCGCCCCGTGCCGCGTGAGCCTGTGAATATTCATATTGTGCTGGGTCATGTGAAGCAATTGGCGGTGAGTGGTTTCGGTAAGGACATCAAATTCCACGAGGAATATGACCCTTCGCTGCCGCCTGTTCTCGGGAATAAAGACCAGCTCATTCAGGTAATGCTCAACCTCGTCAAGAACGCTGTTGAAGCCATTGGCGGGCCGCAAGGCGAAATCATTCTGACCACGGCCTATCGTCCCGGCGTGCGCCTGTCGATGCCGGGCAGTCGTGACCGCGTTAGCCTGCCGCTCGAAATTTGCGTGATCGATGATGGTCCGGGTGTGTCGCCCGACCTGTTGCCGCATTTGTTCGATCCCTTTGTCACCACAAAAGCTTCAGGCACCGGCCTCGGCCTTGCGCTGGTCGCCAAGATCATTGGTGACCACGGCGGCATCGTCGAATGCGAAAGCCAGCCACGCCGCACCGTTTTTCGCGTTCTTCTGCCCATGCATACGGGCGACGCGACCACACATTCAAAAGACTATTAGGAGTTTAAGTTTTATGGCGAGCGGCACCATTCTGCTAGCGGACGATGATGCGGCGATCCGCACGGTGCTCAATCAGGCACTTGGTCGGGTCGGGTATGACGTACGGGCAACCAGCAATGCGGCAACGCTATGGCGTTGGGTTCAGCAGGGCGAAGGTGATCTCATCATCACCGACGTTGTCATGCCCGACGAGAATGCTTTCGATCTTATCCCGCGTATCAAACGCATGCGGCCGGATTTGCCGATCATTGTGATGAGCGCGCAGAACACGCTCAAGACGGCGATCACAGCGGCCGAGCGCGGAGCGTACGAATATCTTCCCAAGCCGTTCGACCTCAACGAACTTATCCGCGTTGTGGACAGGGCGCTGACCGCGCCGCGCGAGAGCGCTGTGCCGCGCACGACGACGCCCGAGGATGACAAGATCCCGCTCATCGGTCGTTCACCTGCCATGCAGGACATCTACCGTGTGCTGGCGCGTCTGATGCAGACGGACCTCACGGTGATGATCTCCGGCGAGAGCGGCACGGGCAAGGAGTTGGTGGCCCGCGCACTCCATGACTATGGCAAGCGCCGCAATGGTCCCTTCGTGGCGATCAACATGGCTGCTATCCCGCGTGAATTGATCGAAAGCGAATTGTTTGGTCACGAGAAGGGGGCCTTCACCGGCGCGAGCCAGCGTGCGACGGGTCGCTTCGCTCAGGCGGAGGGCGGCACGCTGTTTCTGGACGAAATCGGGGATATGCCGATGGAAGCCCAGACGCGCTTGTTGCGCGTGTTGCAGCAGGGCGAATACACGACCGTCGGCGGGCGCACCGCGATCAAGACGGACGTCCGCATCGTGGCGGCGACAAACCGTGATCTGCGTCAGCTCATTAATTTGGGGCTGTTCCGCGAAGACCTATTCTTCCGTCTCAACGTGGTGCCGATCCGCCTTCCCCCGCTGCGGGAGCGGACGGAGGACATTCCGGACCTTGTCCGCCATTTTCTTAATCAGGCTGAGGCTGAGGGTCTGCCGCCAAAGACCATCGACAGCGAAGGGATGGAGTTCATCAAACGCTATCGCTGGCCGGGTAATGTGCGCGAGCTTGAAAACCTCGTCCGCCGTCTTGCGGCTCTCTATACGGAGGAGGCCATCGGTGCTTCGGTGCTGGAGGCTGAACTGGCCGAGCCGGATTTCGGACGGCCTTCACAGGAAGCACCCGTTGACGAACCGCTGACATCGTCGGTCGAGCGGGCGCTGAACCGGCTCTTTGCTTCGGCGGGCGATGACCTGCCGCCGCCCGGCCTCTATGATCGTATTCTGCGAGAGGTCGAGAAGCCATTGTTCGGCATGACACTGGCGGCCACCCGCGGCAATCAGATCAAGGCCGCGCATCTGTTGGGTATCAACCGTAATACATTGCGGAAAAAGCTCAGAGAACTTGAGGTTCAGGTCGTTAGGGGCCTCAAATAAGTCCTTTGCCTTGCGCCTCCAGTATCGTGGTAAACTTGCAACATTGTGATTGATTGCCCGTGCCTTTCGAGCCACTATGCGCCCAGCCAAAAGCTGGCTGTTGCGTATATGGCACGGAATAGGGTGAGCTAACTTGTTGTTGAACTGCTTCTCTCACCTTTTCTTTCGTCGGCTGGTCCGGGTATAGGACGGGATATGACGACAGTCGATCGACCCAGAGAACTGAGCATGAGTTGGGATGCCCGCCTGTGGCGTTTGCTGTCGCAGCGGGGGTTTTCCGGCGCCTTGGCCGTTGGCTTGGTGATCGTTGCTATCTTCCTTGGCTCGTTCACCTATATGACGCTGACCGGCCTCACGCCGCTGAAGCCCAGCCGTGGGCTGGTGATTGCCCTGTTGTTGGCAAACCTCACCACTGTGCTTGTCCTGTTCGCCCTGATTACGTGGCGAATTGTCCGCATCATCATTGCGCGCGTCAGTGGGGCGGCGGGGTCGAAGCTCCACGCCCGTCTGGTGGCCATGTTCTCCATAGTCGCCGTGATGCCCGCCATCATTGTCGCCGTTTTTGCCGCCGTGACCCTCAACAGGGGGCTCGACGCCTGGTTCAGCGAGCGCACGCAGGTCATTATTTCCAATGCCCAGACGGTCGCCGAGGCCTATCTGAACGAGCATCACCACGTGTTGCGCGGTGATGCATTGGCCATGGCAACCGACCTTGATCGTGCCGGACCCTATCTCGCGTCAAATCCGGAACATTTTCAGGAGCTAGTCGGCACACAGGCCGCGCTCCGCTCGCTGCCGGCGGGTTACGTCATCAACGAGCAAGGCCGCGTGCTGGCGCGGGCCTCGGTGGCCGGTATGCCCGCTATCGGCCTGCCGTCGCCCGAGCAGTTTGCTGCTTCCAAAAAAGGTGAGGCCGTGCTCTTCACGGTCGATTCCGTCGATCAGATACGGGCGCTGGTGAAGTTACCCTCGCTTGAGGATACATATCTCTATGTGGCGCGACCGGTCGACAGTCGCGTTCTCGATCATCTGGCGCAGACGCGGGAGGCAGTGAACGAGTATCAGAGCCTCGAGCAGCGGCGGATCACCTTCCAGCTGACCTTTGCTCTTATCTATATTGCCGTGGCGCTGGTCACGTTGCTTGCTGCCATCTGGCTCGGGCTCTGGGCCTCGAACCGCATTGTCGATCCCATTGGCAAACTCGTTGATGCGTCGGAACGGATTTCCGCAGGTGACCTCAGTGCCCGCGTTGAACCCGGCGAATCTGGCGACGAACTTGATATGCTCAGCGATGCATTCAATCGCATGACAGAACAGCTTGAAAGCCAGCGCACCGCACTGGTGGACGCCAACTATCAGTTCGATCAGCGACGGCAGTTCACAGAAGCTGTGTTGTCGGGTGTGAGCGCCGGTGTGTTCGGTCTCGACAATGAAGGCGTTATCAATCACGCCAACCGCGCCGCTCTGCGGTTTTTCGACCGGACGGAATCCGACATGCTCGGCCATGACATCGCGGTGGCAGTGCCTGAAATGGCGGAACTGTTCCGCGAGGCGCAGATGCATTCGGAGCGTCGTGCACGCGCGCAGATTTCCATCCATGGTGATGGTGCTGACCGGACGCTTAATATCCGCGTGACACGCGAAGTGACGGATTCCGGCGTCGGTGGTTTTGTCCTCACCTTCGACGATATTACTGAGCTGGTGAGTGCGCAGCGCACATCGGCTTGGGCGGATGTGGCGCGTCGTATCGCACATGAAATCAAGAACCCGTTGACGCCGATCCAGCTGTCCGCCGAGCGCTTGCGCCGCAAATACAGCAAGGAAATTCTCACCGATCCTGAAGTGTTTCTGCAATGCACGGAGACGATCATCCGGCAGGTCGGGGATATCGGTCGCATGGTGGACGAGTTTTCGTCCTTCGCGCGTATGCCGGAAGCGGTTATCAAGTCACTTGAGTTAAACGAGATCGTACGGCAGGCGGCATTCCTGCAGCGCATCGGCCATCCTGAAATTGAATATATTCTTGATTTGCCGATCACGAGTGTTTGGCTTGAATGCGACGGGCGTTTGATGAGCCAGGCGCTGACTAATATTTTGAAGAATGCTGCGGAGGCCATCCGTGGCCACGATGAAGATGCTGAAGTGCATCGCGGGACCAAGGACGGCGAATTGGGCCGCATTCTTGTGCGCCTCATTGAAGAGCCGGAATTCGTGATCATTGAAGTGCGTGACACAGGTTGTGGCCTGCCTCAGTCGAACCGTATCAGGCTCACCGAGCCCTACGTCACGACACGCGACAAAGGGACAGGTCTTGGTCTCGCCATCGTCAACAAGGTGATGGACGACCACGGCGGTACATTGGAATTGGAAGACGCTCCTGACATGGACGATTGGGAAGGAGGCGCTTTGGTGCGCCTGACTTTCCCGCGCGTGCATCAGGCGGCAGTAGAATTGAACGACGGAAATGAGGCGTTGAATGGCATCTGAGATCCTAATTGTTGATGACGAGGCTGATATTCGTGAACTCGTTGCCGGGATTCTGAATGACGAAGGCTATGACACGCGCGTTGCCGGCGACAGTGACAGCGCCCTGACGGCCATTGAAGCACGCCGTCCGGGGTTGATTGTCCTCGACATCTGGTTGCAGGGAAGCCGCCTCGACGGATTGGAGCTGCTCGACGTGATCCATGAGCGTCATCCCGATTTGCCCGTCGTCATTATCAGTGGTCACGGCAATGTCGAGACCGCCGTGTCGGCGATCAAGAAGGGTGCCTATGACTTCATTGAGAAGCCCTTTAAGGCTGACCGCCTTATCCTCATTGTTCGTCGTGCCTTGGAAGCCTATCGGCTGCGCCGCGAAAATTCGGAACTGAAGACACGTATCGGCGATGAAACCATGCTGGTGGGCGGCTCACCCGTTATCGCGCATGTGCGTCAGACCGTGGACAAGGTTGCCCCCACCGGCAGCCGCGTGCTTATCACCGGTCCGTCCGGATCGGGCAAGGAAGTTGTGGCGCGCCTGCTGCACTCGCGTTCACGTCGTGCAGCCCATTCGTTTGTAGCGATTAATGCTGCCACTATGGCGCCTGAACGCATGGAAACGGAACTGTTCGGCACGGAAGCAACGGCGACCGGTCCGCGCAAAGTGGGTGTGTTTGAACAGGCGCATGGCGGCACGCTGTTTCTTGACGAAGTCGCTGAAATGCCGCTTGAAACGCAGAGCAAGATTTTGCGGGTGCTGGTCGAGCAGACATTCGAGCGCGTCGGCGGCGGGCCGAAGGTCAAAGTTGATGTGCGCGTTGTGTCGTCGTCGAGCCGTGATCTCAATGATGAAATCGCTAAGGGCCGTTTCCGCGAAGATCTGTTCCATCGCCTGAATGTGGTGCCGATCTTGGTGCCGCCGCTGTCATCGCGGCGCGAGGATATCCCCATGCTGGTCGATTATTTTATGGGTCAGATTTCCAAATCGACAGGTCTGCCGCCGCGCGGTATTTCGGAAGACGCCATGGCGGCGCTGCAGGCGCATGATTGGCCGGGTAACATCCGTCAGCTCCGCAACAATGTGGAGCGGTTGCTTATCCTCACGTCCGGCGATCCGGCCGGGATGGTAACGGCAGATATGTTGCCTGCGGAAGTCGGTTCGTCGGCGCAAATCACGGTCAGCGGCTCGGGTGGTGAACACATCATGGCTTTGCCGCTGCGCGAAGCGCGCGAGACCTTTGAGCGGGAATATCTGATGGCGCAGATCAGTCGTTTCGGTGGCAATATTTCACGCACAGCGGCCTTCATCGGCATGGAGCGGTCGGCGCTTCACCGCAAGCTGAAGTCGCTCGGTGTGGCGACGACAAACCGTTCCGACCTCATCGCCTGAACCTGAGGGGATCGCCTTTGTCTCGTATTGCCTATGTCAATGGCCGCTATCTCCGCCATGCGGAGGCGGGCGTTCATATTGAGGATCGCGGTTATCAGTTTTCCGATGGCGTCTATGAAGTCTGCGGCGTGCGCGGCGGACAGTTGATGGACGAGGATTATCATTTGGAGCGGTTGGAGCGGTCGCTGCGGGAATTGCGTATTGCGATGCCCATGGCCATGCGCGCGTTGCGACTTGTCCTGCGTGAGGTTGTGCGGTCGAACGGCATTTCCGACGGCATGGTTTATTTGCAGGTGACACGCGGTGTTGCCAAACGCGATCATCCGTTTCCCAATCCTGCTGTGCGGCCTGCATTGGTGATAACTGCAAAGGGTCTGAACCTCGCCAAGATCGCGCAAGCGGTGGCCCAGGGCGTCGCTGTCGTCACCATGCCCGATCAACGTTGGGCGCGGCGCGACATCAAATCGATTTCGCTGCTGGCCAATATTCTCGCTAAACAATCCGCGCGCGAGGCAGGGGCCTATGAAGCTTGGCTCGTCGATCAGGACGGGTTTGTGACGGAAGGGTCCTCGACCAACGCGTGGATCGTGGACACCGAGGGACGCGTCATCACGCGGCCTCTGAGCGCGGATATTTTGCCCGGTGTCACGCGGCGTGTGTTGCTGGAAGCTGCAGCGCGTGAGGGGATCGAAGTTGTCGAACGACCTTTCACGGTAGACGAAGCCCGTCACGCGCGTGAGGCTTTCATCAGTGCTTGTACTGCGATCATTATGCCGGTGGTGAAAGTGGATAGTCAGGTGATCGGTAATGGCGCGCCCGGTTCCATCACCATGCGACTGCGTGCGGCCTACGACTACGCAACCCAAACGGGTCGCGAATAGGAATTTTGGTCTCCGGTGTACGATTTATCGTCAAAAATTGACCATAAATGCCGATCACCTTCATTTCGCACTTGCAGCATAGGTGTAAAACACCAGATTGTAGGTGTGCCGCACTTTCGCTCCTACGGGGCAAAGAGAATAGTATGAGGCTGGCCGGTGCGGCCGCGCCGACCCAATCCAATGCGACAAATGGGGTTTACCCATGAGTGAAAAGACTCATAACTTGCAGGACACATTCCTGAATCATGTGCGTAAGCACAAAGTCAATCTCACCATCTTCCTTGTGAATGGGGTGAAACTTCAGGGCGTGGTGACGTGGTTCGACAATTTTTGTGTGTTGTTACGTCGGGATGGCCACTCTCAACTGGTGTATAAGCACGCCATATCGACGATCATGCCATCATCACCTGTTCAGCTCTTCGAGCCGGGCGGTAGTGGTGAGGAAGCGTGAGGCTTCGGTTCTGAAGTCGTAATGGAATAATTTTGAGTAACGAGACCCCCATCGGACCATCGCGTGATCCAACACGCGCTTACGTGCTCGTGCCTTGGCTGAAGTCAGCCGAGCATGAAGCGCGAAAGACTGGTCGTGCCATTCGCACACAGGAAGCCCGGCTGGATGAAGCCGTGGGTCTTGCTGCGGCTATTCATCTCAATATTGTGGGCACAAGTGTCGTGCAGCTAAGTGAGGTGCGACCGGCGACGCTGATCGGGCAGGGCAAGGTTGATGAACTCAAAGGCTTATTCGAGGAACTTTCTGTCGAGCTTGTGATTGTGGACGGGCATTTGTCGCCCGTGCAGCAGCGCAATCTGGAAAAGGAATGGAATCTCAAAATCCTCGACCGCACCGGCCTTATCCTCGAAATTTTCGGCGAGCGGGCCAATACGCGGGAGGGTTCGCTGCAAGTCGAACTGGCGCATCTGAATTATCAAAAGAGCCGCCTTGTGCGCAGCTGGACCCATCTGGAGCGTCAGCGCGGCGGGTTCGGTTTTCTCGGTGGTCCCGGCGAAACGCAGATCGAGTCTGACAGGCGCGTCATTCAGGAACGTATCGCCAAAATCGAGAAACAGTTGGAAGGCGTCAAACGCACGCGCGAGCTGCATCGCAAGACGCGGCGCGAGGTGCCTTATCCGATTGTAGCGCTGGTTGGTTATACCAACGCAGGCAAATCGACCTTGTTCAACAGGTTGACGCAGGCCGATGTGTTTGCCGAGAACCTTTTGTTTGCAACACTCGACCCCACCATGCGGGCGGTGACACTGCCGACGGGGCGCAAAATTATATTGTCCGACACGGTGGGATTTATCTCCGACCTGCCGACACATCTCGTGGCGGCTTTCCGCGCGACACTGGAAGAAGTGCTGGAAGCCGAGATTGTCCTCCATGTGCGCGATGCTGCGCACGAGGAAAGCGACATTCAGAAGTCCGACGTTGAGGGTGTGCTGAAGTCGCTTGGCCTGATCGGGGAGAAGGTGAAAGGTTCGCCGCGTCCGCTGATCGAAGTGCTGAATAAGATCGACAGTCTGGACGCTGCGCATCACGACGCCATCGTCAACACGGCCTCGCGCGAAAGTATGACGGTTGCCACCTCAGCGCTCACAGGAGAGGGCGTGGAGGCTTTGCTGGCGCTGATCGATGCGCATGTGACCTACAAGGGCTTCCCGCTCACCATCGCGCTGCGTGCCGATGAAGGGGAGGCTTATGCCTGGCTTCACGAGAACGGCCAGGTGCGTAATCGGGAGACCGCAGAGGATGGCTCCGTGACACTCGATATTGTGCTGCCCGATGCTGAAATCGGGCGGCTCGAAAAGCGTTTTCCTGCACTCGCCGCGCGTCTTGATCTGCCGGAACGGGCCACCGAATGACAGATGGCCGGATGGAGCGTGTGGCTGATCTGATGCGCGAAGTTGCGGCGCAAGAGATTTTGCCGCGCTTTCGTGCCTTGAGCGAAGGCGACATCGAGGAAAAATCCAAAGGCGACTTTGTGACCATTGCCGACCGTGACGCCGAGCTTTGGCTGACGCCGCGCCTTGAGGCACTTGTCCCCGGGTCGCGTGTGCTTGGTGAAGAAGCAACGGCGAAGACGCCGGACCTCCTGTCGATTGTTGAAAGTGCGGAAGCCTACTGGACGGTCGATCCCGTGGACGGTACCGGCAATTTTGTGGCCGGTCGCGAGACATTCGGGGTGATGATCGCCTTTGTTGAGGGCGGCGATGTGCGGCAGGCGTGGATATATTTGCCTGTGTCCGGAGATATGGCGATGGCTGAGCTTGGTGCCGGCGCCTATTGGCATTCATCAGGCCAAGCGTCGCGTATGAATGCAGGACAGTCTTCCGGCGACGTTGAGAAAATTCACGGCGCGTTCAATGTCCGCTTTATGCCCGAGACATGGCGCGACAGCATCGAGTTGTTTGCCGATACTGTGCCGCGCAAATCTGCCAACCTCTGTTCGGCATGGGACTACACAGAACTTGCTCGTGGGCGGCAGGACCTTGTGAGCTATCACAGGATGATGCCATGGGACCATGCGCCGGGATCGTTGATCCTGCACGAGGCAGGCGGCGTGCTGCGTAGTCTGGACGCTGATGTGGATTACCGTCCGGCAACGCTTGGTGCTCCGCATCTTGCCGCTCGCGACGAAGCGAGCTGGCAGACTTATGCTCATGCTATTCGCGCTCTTCGCGTTTAGCCTCATTCCACATAGCGTCCATTTCTTCGAGATTAGAATCCGTCAACGCGCGGCCCTGAGCCGCCAGTTTTTCCTCAATGCGTCCGAAACGACGACGGAATTTCGCATTGGTGCGGCGAAGCGCGGCCTCGGGATCGATCTCCAGATGGCGCGCGAGGTTGGCATAGACGAAGAGGATGTCGCCGAATTCGTCTTCCAGCCTGTCCTTGTCCCCGCCTTTGGCAAGTTCGTGTGACAGTTCCAGCATTTCCTCGTTGAGCTTGTCGAGTACATTGTCGGTGCTTGGCCAATCAAAGCCGACACCTGCGGCGCGCTTTTGCAGTTTCAAGGCGCGGGTGAGGGAGGGGAGAGCCATGGGCACGTCGTCCAAAAGGCTTGCGCCAATTGGTTTGCCCTTGGCGGTCTTTTCCTCGGCTTTGATTTCTTCCCAGCGCGTGCTCACTGTGCCGGCGGCGCGGGCTTCTTCGTTGCCAAAGACATGCGGATGGCGGCGGATCATCTTTTCGCAGATGGCGCGCACCACATCGCCGAAGGCAAAGACTTTGGCCTCATCGGCCATTTGCGCGTGGAAGACCACTTGCAGTAACAGGTCGCCCAATTCGTCGCGCAACTCGTCCATGTCGCCAAGCTCAATAGCATCAGCGACTTCGTAGGCTTCTTCGATTGTATAGGGCGCGATGGTGGCGAAGTTCTGTTCGAGGTCCCATGGGCAACCGCCGTCGGGATCACGCAGCTTTGCCATGATCTGTAACAAACTTTCGATGCGCGAAAGATTTTCAGGCAATTCCATAAATTGGTCCCGCAAAGGATGAAGGGTCAGCCGAAATTTTCGTCGGCTACAAACGGGTTGCTGCGGCGTTCCGCGCCGAAGGTCGATAATGGTCCATGACCGGGGACAAATGTCACATCATCGCCGAGCGGCCAAAGCTTGCCGCGTATGGCGTCGACGAGAGAGGCATAGTCGCCACGCGGTAGGTCGGTGCGACCGATGGAGCCGTTGAATAGCACGTCACCGACAATGGCGAGGCGTGCCTCGTCGTTAAAGAAAACAATGTGGCCAGGCGTGTGGCCGGGGCAATGCAGAACCTGAAACGTCAATCCGCCGACTTCAACTGTGTCGCCATGTTCAAGCCAGCGCGTTGGTTCGAAGCTCCGATAGACGGGAAATCCATATTTTGCGCCTTGTTTTGGCAAGTCGGAAATGAGGAAGAGGTCGTCACGGTGCGGACCTTCAATCGGTATGTCGAGACGTTCCGCAAGTTCACCAGCTGCAGAGGCGTGGTCGAGATGACCGTGTGTAAGTAGCACTTTTTCGAGTGTGATGCCGAGCTCTTCGACCGTTTGCATAATCTGGTCGAGGTCGCCGCCGGGGTCGCTCACAGCACCGCGCATGGTCGCTTCGTTCCATAGCAGGGTGCAATTCTGCCGGAACGGCGTGACGGGAAGAATCGCTGCTTTGAGGCTCATGTGCGTTGCATTTCATCTCTGTGCTGGTTGCTCAAATTAGGGAGCAGGTGCGCAATTGTCCAACAATGACGGGCTTTTTCGCGCTTCGGTGTTGAAATCTGTGCATAAAACGCGTCTGTGCGAGCGAAAAAAGCCTTGAGCCGCAGCTATTTCTTGGTGTTTTGCAAAAACTTGTGAAAGATGGTGACAGCTTCCACCAAGGACGAATCACGAATCATGGCCACAAAACCCGCTGCCAAGACTGCTGCAAAAAAGCCCGCCGCCGCGAAAGCTCCTGCTGCGAAAGCAACGGCTGCTAAAGCTCCGGCTGCCAAGACAGCCGCCGCTGCCAAAAAGGCACCGGCCCAAGTCACCATCCCGCTCTCGAAAATTATTGCCGAGCTGGCGGAAACACATGACATGTCGAAGAAGGCCGCTGCGGCGTTCTTTGAATCCTTTGTCGATCTGACGGTCAAGAACCTGAAGAAGGGCAACAAAGTCCGTATCACAGGTCTCGGCATTCTCGCCGTTCGCAAGCGCGCCGCCCGTATGGGTCGCAACCCTGCCACGGGTGAGGCCATCAAGATCAAAGCGTCGAAGAAAGTCGCTTTCCGCGTTGCCAAGGATCTGAAAGAAGCGATC
>JAUSLL010000128.1 GCA_030649335.1 Parvibaculum sp.
CCCGGCGGCATCGGTACGCTGGAAGAACTTGTCGAGATGCTGACCTGGGCGCAGCTGGGGCGGCACAATCACCCGATCATCATTGCCAATCTCAACGGCTTTTGGGACCCGCTGGTGGACCTGCTTGATCATATGATCCAACAAAAATTCATGCATTCAAACATTCGCCGCTTCTACGGTGTCGTGGACAAGGTGGAAGATATTCTGCCGCGCATCGAGGCGGCGCTGTGAAGGCGCGAGCCCTTTTCACAGGTGACGGGCGGCTGGGCAACCAGCTGTTTCAGGCGGCGTTTCTCGACAGCGTTTTGCCGGAAGGCGCGAAGCTGACGACCACCGGCATGGAAGAATTGCTGGAAGGGTTCGACTGGGACCGTTTTGGTATTTCCAACCGGCGCGACAGTCGCGCACATCAGAGCGCCAAGCGCTGGTACAGGCGGTTTGGCCGCGCCGCAACGGCACTGCGGCTTGTGACTGGCTATGCGCAGCCGCGACAAAAATTTGAGGCCGGTGGTCAAAGCTACAAGTTGCATGGCGGCGCTGTGACGCGATCAAGCGGATTGCTGAGCAATCTGACCTATGTGGACAAGGGATATTTCCAGTCGGCGGCGCTGGCGAAGGACGCGACATTCCGCCTGAAGGAAACATATCTCAACGCGGCGCGGGAATTTTTGAACGCATTACCGGATGGCCCGCGCGCCTTTGTGCATGTGCGGCGGGGCGACTATGCCAAATGGACAATCTTCGGTCGCTCGCCTCTGCTGGAGCTTGATTATTTTCGACGCGGCATGGAGGCGATCAAAGCAGTGGCTGCTGACACGCAGTTCATTTTGCTGAGTGATGACGTCGAAGCGGTGCGCAACGCCCTGCCCGGTCTGCATGTTTTTGCCGGTGCCAATGTGTATGAAGATTTCGGCATGATGACACTCTGTGAGGGTGGCGTGATTTCCAATTCGACGCTGTCGTGGTGGGGCGGTTTTTTCTGCCGCCGCACTCTACCCGTGATCTCGCCAACGGGATTTCTCGCCCATGGGTTGGGGTATGAATATCCCGTCGGGATCACAGGATCCTGGATGACACCGATCGAACCTTAGATCGGTCCGCGGTTTTTGCGGTCGCGCCACCATGTGTCGAAGGTGAAAATCGCAAGTCCTGTCCAGATGAAGACGAAAGTGATCATCTGGCCGTGGCCCAAGGGCTCGCCGTAGACCCAGACCGCAATCGAGAAAGATGTGGTGGGCACGAGATATTGCAGCAGGCCGAGCGTTGTCAGCCGGATGCGCTGCGCGCCAAAGGTGAACAACAAAAGCGGCAACGTGGTGATGGGACCGGTGAGGACGAGGAGCAGGTCCGTTGTCCAATCTGTGTGCACAAGACTTTGTCCCGCATGTGACACCCAAACAAGATAGGCGATGCCGAAGGGTGCGATGAACAGCACTTCGACGAAGAGCCCTTCGAGTGCGTCCGCCTTGGTGATCTTTTTGAGATAGCCGTAGCCCGCGAAACTCGCCGCCAGAAAGAGCGAAATCCAAGGCACATGGCCGAGCGCAATAGTGAAATAGAGAACGCCAAGAGCAGCCAGCGCGATGGCGGCGGCTTGCGCGCGCGACAAACGCTCGCCAAGCAGCACGACACCGGTCAACACACTCATAAGCGGGTTGATAAAATAGCCGAGGCTTGTCTCAAGGATGCGACCTGAATTGACGGCCCAGATGAAGACGAGCCAATTGCTGCCGATGATTGTGGCGGTGATGCACAGCACTCCAAGCGTGCGACGGTCGCGGAACACGGCCATGAGCTGCGCGCGGCGACCGAAGACGAAGATGCAACCTGTGACCAGCAACAGGCTCCAGACCGCGCGGTGGGCGAGAATTTCAAAGGCAGGGACGGCAGCCAGTTGCCGGTAGTACATAACCGACAGGCCCCAGATGAGATAGCCGCTACCCGCGGCTAAACTGCCGAGAGTGGCTTGCCGTCTGGACTCCAATTCGGCGGAAGAAACATCTGACATGATGCAGGGCTTTCAAAACGAAGAGTACCCTCGCGCGCTCCACAAGCGGAGCACCGGCGAGGGTTTGCGCTCTGCTGTCTTAGAATTTTGCCGCGGCTTTACGCGCCGGGGCGCCGTCGCGAAGAAGTTTGTAGGTGATGCTATCCACAAGTGCCTGAAAGGAAGCGTCCACGATGTTTTCCGACACGCCGACGGTGAACCATCGATTGCCTTTGCCATCACGGCTTTCGATCATGACGCGGGTGACGGCCTCGGTGCCGCTCGTGAGGATACGGACTTTGTAATCCACCAGTGTCAGGTCTTCGATGTAAGGCGAGTATTTGCCGAGGTCTTTGCGCAAGGCCTGATCGAGCGCGTTGACGGGGCCATTGCCCTCGCCCACTGAGATCAGCACTTCGCCGTCAGCGTTCACCTTGACTGTCGCTTCCGACACGGTGACCATGTCGCCTGCTGCGTTGTAACGACGCTCGACGAGCACACGGAAACTCTCGACTGTAAAAAACTCCGGCACCTGACCAAGCAAACGCCGCGCCAGAAGCTCAAAGCTCGCGCCTGCGCCATCGTAGGAATAGCCGAGGAACTCGCGGTCCTTCACGTCGTCGAGAAGACGCTGGATGCGCGTGTCCTTGGGGTCGATTGTGATGCCCGCTTCCTCAAGCTTGATAAGGATGTTGGAACGACCCGCCTGTTCAGACACCGCGATCTTACGCGCATTGCCTGTCGCTTCCGGCGGCACATGCTCGTAGGTCGATGGATCCTTCAGGATCGCGGACACATGGATGCCTGCCTTGGAGAAGAAAGCATTCTCGCCGACGTAAGGCGCATAGCGGTCCGGCGCGCGGTTGAGCAATTCGTCCAGCGTACGCGAGACATGCGTCAGGCTTTTCAACTGCGTGAGGCTGACACCGATTTCGAAACGGTCGGCAAATTCGGGCTTTAACAGGAATGTCGGGATGAGCGAGGACATATTGGCGTTGCCGCAACGCTCGCCCAAGCCATTCAACGTACCCTGCACCTGACGCACACCGGCGTGAACGGCGGCGAGCGTGTTGGCGACCGCATTCTCGGTGTCGTTATGCGCGTGGATGCCGAGCTTGTCGCCGGTGATGCCTGTGGCAATGACTTCACCGACGATGCGCGCGACTTCGTGGGGCATGGTGCCGCCATTGGTGTCGCACAAGACCGCCCAGCGCGCACCGGCGTCGAGCGCGGTGCGGACGCAAGCCAGCGCGTAAGCCGGATTGGCCTTGTAGCCGTCGAAGAAATGCTCGCAGTCGATCATCGGCTCGCGGCCCCGCGCGGCGATGGCTTTGACGCTGTCCTCGATGGACTCGAGGTTTTCTTCATTCGTGACACCGAGCGCGACGCGGACATGGAAATCCCAGCTTTTGGCGACGAGGCAAACGGCGTCTGTATCCGCGTCAAGGATCTGGGCGAGGCCCGGATCGTTGGACGCGCTGCGGCCTGCCCGCTTCGTCATACCGAAGGCGGTGAACTTCGCTTGTTTGAGCTTCGGGCGCTCGCTGAAAAAGGACGTGTCAGTGGGATTGGCACCGGGGTAGCCGCCTTCGATGTAATCGAGGCCAAGCTCGTCCAAGAGACCGGTAATGAGCCGCTTGTCTTCAACCGAAAAATCAACGCCCTGCGTCTGCGCTCCGTCGCGCAGCGTGGTGTCAAAAAGATAGAGGCGGGTTTTGGGGTCGGACTTGCTCATAATCTTGCTCTTGGTTCCATAGTCGCGTGGGCATAACTGCCGCGACCGGTCCCGATTCTCACATGATATTTAAGGCGAGTTTGTACGGCGGCGGCAGACGGAAGTCAGCCGGTAATAATGACGGTCCATTTGATGGCTCGGGCGAGATGCGCCATGAGAGCAGCCATTCTAAAAGTGGTGGCGTCGTGCCGTTGAAAAACCGCGAACCGCTGATTAACTCAATTAAATCAGAGACTTGCGCCCGAAAGGCGAGCCAGAGCCCGCTCCCGTCCGATGAGAGGTAACAGGTTTTTGAGTTCCGGTCCATGCTCATGCGCGGTGAGCGCGAGGCGGAGTGGCATGAAAAGAGCGCGGCCCTTGGCCCCTGTTTTCTCCTTCACGGCATCCGTCCAGAGTTTCCATGTGTCGCCGGTCCAAGGCTCGGGCGGCAGCACCGAGGCGGCGGCGGCGGCAAAGGCCGCATCGTCAATGACCGGCACAACGGGGCCTTTGACGACGGAGGCCCAGAGCCCCACATCGGCAAAGCGGGCGAGATTGGGCTGCACGGTTTCCCAAAACGCCTGACCGAGATCGCAGTCCATCACAGCGAGGCGCGACTTCGCGTCGGCATAGGGCAGTATGTGGAGCCAGGCGGCGTTGAGCTTGTCGAGGTCTGCCGGATCGAAACGAATGTCGGCGCGACCGAGATGCGTGATGTCGAAACCTGTGACGAGATCGGCAACTGTGAGTTTGGCTTCGACGGGATCGGTTGTGCCGAGGCGCGCGAGGAGCGAGTTGATGGCCATCGGCTCGTAACCGTCGGCGCGCATGGCGTTCAAGGAGAACTCGGCGTCAAGGCGTTTGGACAGGGGGCGGCCATCGACGCTCAGCAGGAGCGAGAAATGCGCGTAGGTCGGCGGCACGGCCCCGAGAGCGCGGGTGATCTGGACCTGCACACCGGTGTTCGTCATGTGGTCTGCACCACGAATGACATGGGTGATAGCAAAGTCGATATCGTCCACGACACTTGGCAGTGTGTAGAGGAAGCGCCCGTCTTCGCGGATCAGCACTGGATCTGACAGAGACGCAGGGTCGATGCGCGTGGGGCCGTGGATGAGATCGTCGAAGGAGGTTTCTTCGTCGGCAAGTTTGAAACGCCAATGCGGCGTGCGGCCTTCAGCCTCGAAGGCTTTGATCTCGTCGGGCGTCAGCGCGAGAGCGGCGCGGTCATAGACCGGCGGTTTCTTCATCGCGAGCTGGCGCTTGCGTTTGCGGTCGAGCTCGTTGGCTGTTTCGTAGCAGGGATAAAGACGACCGGCGGCTTTGAGCTTTGCGGCGGCGGCTTCGTATTCAGCAAAGCGGTCAGACTGGCGGGCGAAAATATCATGCGGCAGATCGAGCCAAGCGAGATCCGCCTCGATGCCGCGCGCATATTCATCCGTCGAGCGTTCGGTGTCGGTGTCGTCAAGGCGCAGCATGTAGCGCCCGCCTGCCGCTTTGGCGAAGAGATAGCCGAAGAGCGCCGCGCGCACGTTGCCGACGTGGAGGTGGCCTGTGGGGCTGGGGGCGAAGCGGGTGATGATGTTGGACATGGTGTGATGCTTATCGATTCATTCTGCGTGTCACCCCGGCCTTGTCCCGGGGTCCAGGAGCCGCTCGCTCCGTGGTTGTCGCTCCTGGATCCCGGGACAAGGCCGGGGTGACAGTTTTATCTAATTCAATCCGCGTCGCGGAAGCCGTTGGTGATGGGGTATCGGCGATCGCGGCCGAAGTTGCGGGCGGTGATTTTGACGCCCGGTGCAGATTGTCGGCGTTTGTATTCGGAAATATAGAGCAGATGCTCGATGCGTTTGACGACCGTGCGGTCGTAGCCCATCGCCACGATGTCACGGATCGACATTTCTTTTTCGACAAGACCTTCGAGGATGGCGTCGAGCATTTCGTAGGGCGGCAGGCTGTCTTCGTCTTTCTGGTCGGGGCGCAACTCGGCGGACGGCGGTCGCGTGATGATGCGATCGGGGATGACTTCGCCGGTGTTACCGAGGCAGGACGCGGGCTTGTTGATATTGCGCCAGCGCGACAGGGCGAAGACCTGCATCTTATAAATGTCTTTGATCGGATTAAAGCCACCGTTCATGTCGCCGTAGAGCGTCGCATAACCAGCCGAGACTTCCGACTTGTTGCCGGTGGTTAGCACCAGTGCGCCGAACTTGTTCGACACCGCCATGAGGATGACACCGCGTGTGCGCGACTGGAGATTTTCTTCCGTTGTGTCGGACTGCGTGCCTTCAAAGAGCGGACCGAGCGCCGAGGTGAAGCCCGCGACGGGGTCTTCAATCGGAATCGTGTCGTAGCACACGCCCAATGCTTTGGCGCAGGCTTCAGCGTCGGTGATGCTGATGTCCGACGTGTAGCGATAGGGCAACATGATGCAATGGACCTTGTCGGGTCCGAGCGCGTCGGCAGCGATGGCCGCGACGAGCGCGCTGTCGATGCCGCCCGAAAGGCCCAGCACAACGCCGGGAAATCGGTTTTTCACTGCATAGTCGCGCAGGCCCTGAACGAGGGCGAGATAGACGGATTCAAGCCCCTCCTCCACCAGCGCCATTTCGGCGGGCGCGCAAACCCAGCCGTTGTCTGTCCGCGACCAGTCGGTGATCGTCACCTGCTCGACCCATGCCTTCATCTGCACAGCGAGTTTGTAATCCGCGTTGATGACGAAGGATGCACCATCGAACACAACTTCATCCTGCCCGCCGATCTGATTGAGATAGGCGAGCGGCAGGCCGCTCTCGCGGATGCGCGCCAGCACAAGCTGGGTGCGCGCGTCGAACTTTGAAGCGTCATACGGCGAGCCATTGGGGACGAGCAGGATTTCTGCCCCTGTCTCCTGCAAGCACTCCACCACGTCGGTCAGCCAGATGTCTTCGCAGACCGGCACGCCGATGCGCACGCCGCGAATGTTGAAGGGGCCCGGCGGATTGCCGGACCGGAAAACGCGCGGCTCGTCGAAGACGCCGTAATTGGGCAGATGGACTTTGAAGGTCTCGCCCCTGATTTCACCAGCGTCGAGATAGAGCACGGCATTCATCAGCTTGCCGTCGCGCAACCACGGCGTGCCGATGAGCACGCCCGGACCACCGTCTGCTGTCTCGCGAGCGAACTCGGCAATGGCCTCGGCGGCAGCACGCTGGAACGCAGGCTTCAGCACGAGGTCTTCCGGCGGATAACCGACGAGAAACAATTCGCTGAACACAATGAGGTCAGCGCCGGACATGGCCGCCTCGCGACGTGCCTTGAGCGCCTTTTTGAGATTGCCTGCAATGTCGCCAACGGTGGGGTTGAGCTGTGCGAGCGCGATGCGGAGTTTGTTGGTCATCTGGCCATATACTTGGGGGCATTTAGCGGGGAATTGAACCCCTGCGTTTCTAGCCTCTGGCGGCTTTTGGAACAATAGGGCCCGCTCGCATGCCCCCAGACGTGCGCCCGCCCCTGTTTACCTTTAAGCTGAGCCCCACAATGCCCGCATGCATTGTGGGGCCAATCAATCAGGGAGGACGACGTGGGTAAAGGAACGAACAAGCAGATTCTTTTGGCCGAAACACCCAAGGGCAAACTGAGCCCGAGCAATTTCTCGAGCCATGAAGGCCAGATCCCGACGGCGAAGGACGGCGAAGTGCTGCTCAAGATCAAACTCATCTCGCTTGACGCGGCCAACCGCGCCTGGATGCAGGGCGCGACCTATCGCTCGGCAGTGGAAGCCGGCACCGTGATGGCAGGTGGCGCGATTGCCGAGGTGGTGGAAAGCAAAGCATCGGGCTTTGCCGTGGGCGATCTCGTTTTCGCCGATACGGGCTGGCAGGAATATGCCGCCCTGCCCGCCAAGCAGGTGCAGAAGATGCAGAAAATGGACCCGCTGAGCCACCTCCTCAGCGTCTATGGCATTGCGGGCCTGACCGCCTATCACGGGCTTCTCGACGTTGGTAAGCCCAAGGTAGGCGACACAGTCGTCGTGTCAGCGGCAGCGGGATCGGTGGGAACGATCGTCGGGCAGATTGCCAAGCTCAAAGGCTGCACGGTGATCGGCATTGCAGGCGGCGACGAAAAATGCGCGATGCTGAAAAGCGATCTCGGATTTGATCATGCCATCAACTACAAGAAAGAACCGGTCGGCAAGGCTCTGCGGGCTGTGACGCCCAAGGGCATCGACGTTTATTTCGACAATGTTGGCGGCGATATCCTCGAAGCGGTTTTGTTCGGCATGAACAACAAGGGCCGCATCGCCTGCTGCGGTGCTGTTTCGCAATATGACGGTGAGGCACCGGCGCATGGTCCGCGGGGCATTCCCGGGCTCATCGTAGTGAAGCGCCTTACCATGCAAGGCTTCATTGTGACCGACTTTATCGACCAGCAAGAGAAAGCGCTGAGCGATCTCCAAGCTTGGGTGAAATCTGGCCAGATCAAAGTGCGCGAAGATATTCTCGATGGGCTGGACAATACGCCGCAAGCTCTGATCGGTTTGCTGGCGGGCGAAAACATCGGCAAACGGATGGTGCGCGTCAGCTGAACCAACCGGCAATGCGGCGAGATTGAGGCGGCTGAAGTATCTTCAGCCGCCTTATTTTTTGCACTGACCGACGGAGTGCCTGCTTTGCCCCGTATGACTAAGTATGGACATCAGGCAAAACGGACAGACGCGATGAACGAGATGAATTCACAAACAAAATTCGAGCAGTATGTACCTGCTCGAGCACGCGCGTTTTCCAGATCGCTGACCCCGCGAGGACGCTGGACTATCGCGGCCGGTGTGGTCGCAGCCGTCGCACTCGGCAGCGCGTATTTTTATTTTCAGAGTGACAGCGCGACAACCTACAAGACAGCCACTGTGACGGTCGGCAATATCGAACAAGCCGTGACGGCACTTGGCGCGCTGCAGCCGAAAGACTATGTGGACGTGGGCGCACAGGTGTCCGGCACACTGGAATCCGTGCATGTCGAGATCGGCGACCTAGTGACCAAAGGGCAATTGCTGGCGGAAGTGGACCCGACGGTCTACGAATCCACCGTCGCTTTCGATAAAGCAAAGCTCAAAGACCTTGAAGCTCAGATCAAAGGCCAACAGGCGCAACTGGCGCTTGCTGTTTTGCAGAACAAGCGCAATCAGGGCTTGCTGAAAATCGACGCGGTGAGCAAAGACGTGGCGGAAACAAGCGCCGCACAGGTTCAGCTCTACAGCGCCAACATCGAAGCTTCGCGCGCTCAGCTTGAACAGTCGCAATCGACACTTTCGGGTGACGAGGCAAATCTCAGCTACACAAAAATTTATGCACCGATGACGGGCACAGTGACAAGCCAGACGACATTGCAAGGTCAGACACTGAACAGCAATCAAACGGCCCCCACTATTTTGCAGATTGCAGACCTGACTGTGATGACAGTCAAAGCGCAGGTGGCCGAAGCTGATGTGAGCAAGCTGAAACTCGGCATGCCTGCCTATTTCACGACCCTGGGCATGTCCGACCGCAAATGGCGCTCGACGGTGCGCCAGATCCTGCCGACGCCGGAAACCATCAATGACGTCATTCTCTACAATGCGCTGATCGATGTGGAAAACCCCGATCAGGCCCTGATGACCAGCATGACGGCGCAAGTGTTTTTCGTTCTCGGCGAAGCAGAGAATGCG
This sequence comes from Parvibaculum sp., assembly GCA_030649335.1. GTDB lineage: Bacteria > Pseudomonadota > Alphaproteobacteria > Parvibaculales > Parvibaculaceae > Parvibaculum. The sequence continues at coordinate 9,385 of JAUSLL010000128.1, forward strand.
CTTCTTGTGCCATTGGCAGCGCTGAAGACAGGTCGCGATGGTGGCAGCCGCGTGCTGGTGCTGAAAGATGGCGTCGCAAAAATGACGCCGGTGGAAGTCGGTTTGCAGAACCGCGTTTCGGCAGAGATCACCTCCGGACTTAAGGAAGGTGATGTGGTCGTGACCGGTACGCAGAGCAGCACGAATACGGCAAAGGCCAGCAACAGCAGCACGCTTGGTGGACGCATGGGGCCGCCGCGATGAGCACACCCCTGATTGAAATTTTGCACGTCACCAAGTCCTATATGACGGGTGAGACAGAAGTCCGTGCGCTGGACGATGTGTCACTTACCATTGAGGCGGGCGAGTTTGTTGCCATCATGGGCCAGTCGGGCTCTGGTAAATCGACTTTGATGAACATCCTTGGTTGCCTCGACCGGCCTAGCGACGGGCACTATCGTGTCAACGGCATTGATGTGTCGGAACTCACGTCCGATGAACTTGCGGGCCTGCGCCGCGATACATTCGGCTTTGTCTTTCAGCGTTATAATTTGCTTGCGACGATGACGGCCACAGAGAATGTCGAATTGCCTGCCGTCTATGCTGGCAAGCCACATGAAGAGCGCCTAACGCGGGCGCGAATGCTGATTGCACGGCTCGGCCTTGAATCACGCGGCGACCACAAGCCGACGCAGCTTTCTGGCGGCCAGCAGCAGCGCGTCTCCATTGCACGCGCGCTGATGAACGATGCGGAGGTGATCCTCGCAGATGAACCGACCGGTGCGCTCGACAGCCAGAGCGGCGCGGAAGTGCTGGAGCTGCTTGCCGAACTCAACGCCGAGGGACGCACTGTACTCCTCATCACCCATGACGCGGAGGTCGCCTCGCATGCAAACCGCCTGATCCGGCTGGCGGACGGCAAAGTGCTCGACGATACGCGCCGAGAGATAAAACGTGCTATCGCCCCAACCAGCCCGCCGCCGGTTATCAGCGCAAAGAAGTCGATTTTCGGCAGCGAATTCGGGGAAGCCATCAAAATGGCATTCCGTTCGCTGCATATGAATATTTTCCGCACGGCTCTCACCCTGCTCGGCGTCGTGATCGGTGTCGGTGCGGTGGTGGCCATGCTCGCCATCGGCAATGGCAGCAAGGCCAATGTGCTCGACCGCATTTCCGCGATGGGCACCAACCTGCTGATGGTCCGCCCCGGTGCACCGGGCATCCGCTCCACCGGTGACAACGCTTCGCTGAAGCCTGATGATGCGACGGCTGTTGCCGCGCTTGCCAATATATCAGCGGCGGTGCCAGAACGCTCTACGAGTGTCACAGTGCGCTACGGCAATATCGACTACAGCACGCAGGCGACGGGCACATGGCCCGACTATCCCAACGTACGCGACTGGGAGTTGTCGGAAGGCGCCTTTTTGTCCAAGGCCGACTTGGATGGCTACGCCCCCGTGATTGTCATCGGCGCAACGATCAAGGGCATCCTGTTTCCCGACGGCGAAAGCCCGCTCGGCAAATATATTCTGGTGCAGAACGTGCCTTTTGAAGTTATCGGCGTGATGGAGAGCAAAGGCTCTTCAAGCTTTGGCCGCGATCAGGACGACGTGGCCTTCGTGCCGCTTTCTACAGGCTATATGCGCCTGTTCGGCCGGCAATTTGTCAGCGAAATTTCGATCAAGGTGACGGATTCCGATCTGATCGATGATACGCAGGCAAAAGTCACCGCTTTGCTGACAGCTCGCCACGGGAAAGAAGATTTTCAGGCACGAAACACCGCCTCGATCTTGGAAGCCGCGACCGAGACACAGAACACGCTGACCATATTGCTTGGCTCGGTGGCGGCGATATCGTTGCTCGTCGGCGGCATCGGCGTGATGAACATCATGCTGGTGAGCGTGACGGAACGAACCCGCGAAATCGGCATTCGCATGGCGACGGGTGCACGACAATCCGACATCATGCTGCAATTCAACACCGAGGCGCTTGTGGTGTGCGGCGTGGGCGGTTTGATCGGCGTCGGCGGCGGCCTGCTGACGGCCGCTATTTGCGAGGTGTTCGGCCTGCCTGTCGCTTATTCTCTCTCGCCCCCGCTCTTTGCCTTCTCATGTGCCTTCGCCACGGGGCTTTTGTTCGGCTATCTTCCTGCACGCAAGGCAGCGGGTCTCGACCCTGTGGTCGCGCTCGCTTCGGAATAGGATTTTTCAAGATGACTAAAGTTTCGACCGCATTGCGTAATACTATCAGCATGATCGCACTGGCCGCGACACTCGGCGCCTGCACTATGATCCCTGACTACGAACGCCCTGCCATCGGCGTGCCTTCGGCCTATAGCGGCGCAACCGACACGGCGGGCGACACGGTGATTGCCGCTGATTGGTGGAAAAATTTCAATGATCCCGTGCTTGATGCGCTGATGGCGCAGGCCCTGACGAGCAATCTCGACATTGCCGCCGCGCTCGCTCGTATTGACCAGGCGCAAGGCTCGTTGCGGGCGACCAATTCATCGCTGCTGCCGCAGGTGGATGCAAGCGGCAGCACATCGCGCAGCGAGAGCAGCAATAATGCCAGCGGCACATCGCGCAGCGCGGGTGGCGACCTGACGGTTAGCTATGCGCTCGACCTTTGGGGCCAGTACCGCTCGGAGAGCGAAGCTTCGGACCAGACCTATCGCGCCAGCCAGTTTGATCATGATGCAACCGTGTTGCTGGTCCAGTCGTCGGTCGCCAACACCTATTTCACGATCCTCAATCTTCGCGAACGCCTGGCGATCTCCAACGAGTCACTCACAGCGTCTAATGAAACACTGAGGCTTGTTCAATCGCGCTATGACTATGGTGCGATTTCGGCACTCGACCTCGCTCAACAGAAGGCCACTGTGGCCTCTATCGAAGCCGGTATCCCCACTCTCGAAGATCAGGTGAAATCCAACGTCAATGCGTTGGCGATCCTGTTGGGTCGCACACCGGAGGGCTATGCCGTGACGCGCGATGCGGCGGCCACCGTGCCGACGTTGCCCGTCATTGCGGCGGGTCAGCCCTCGAGCCTGCTTGAACGCCGCCCCGACATACGTCGTGCTGAAGCGCAATTGCTGTCCGCCAACGCCAATATCGGCGCGGCGCGCGCGGCCTTCTTCCCCAGTCTTAATCTCACCGCTGCGCAATCTGTCGATTGGATCGCGGGCATCGGCACGAGCAACGGCTCGTCGATTGCAGCTTCGCTTCTCGCACCGATCTTTTCCGGTGGCAGCCTCGAGGGCAATCTACAATCGACCAAAGCGAAGAAGGCCGAACTCGCGGCCAGTTATCAAAAGACCGTGCTGACGTCTTTCGGCGAAGTGGAAGACGCCATGTCGAGCGCCGACGCCAATACACGCCGCGAGGCATCGCTCGCCGTTGCGGCGGCAGAATCGCGCAAAGCCTATGATCTGTCGCAGGCGAGCTACAAGGCGGGGGCCATCGACTTTACCTCCGTACTCGATGCCCAGCGCAACTGGCTTTCGGCACGGGACAGCCAAGCACAGGCGCAATTGGCCCGATACACTGCGGCAGTCAATCTCTTCGTCGCTTTGGGCGGTGGCTGGCAGTCCGAAACCGGCTCCTGAACAGGGTATGTTCACGGCTGGTGCTTTCGGTCGGGCTTGAAAACGTGTTTACTCTCCCCAATAAAATTTCTGACAACATTAGGGAGAGAAGCATGTCGAATCTCGTATCGAAGGAAATCCGCCTGAAAGCGCGCCCCGTGGGCATGCCCAAGGCCAGTGATTTTGAAGTCGCCAGCACAGACGTCCGCCAGCCCGCGGCCGGTGAAGTGCTCGTCCGCAATATCTGGATGTCGGTTGACCCCTACATGCGCGGCCGCATGATGGATCGCGAAAGCTATGTGCCGCCGTTCCAGATCGGCGAAGTGCTGCAGGGCGGTTCGCTCGGTCAGGTCGTTGAAAGCAAGTCCGACAAACTCAAGGTCGGCGATTTCGTGCAGTCGATGTGGGGCTGGCGCGAATATGAAACCAACAAGGCTGAAACCTTCCAGAAGATTGACCCGTCGCTCGGACCGCTGCAGGCCTATCTCGGCACACTCGGCATGCCTGGCATGACGGCCTATGCAGGTCTGTTCAAGATCGGCGAAATGAAAGACGGCAACACGGTGTTCGTATCAGCGGCATCCGGCGCGGTCGGCCAGATCGTCTGCCAGCTTGCCAAGGCGCATGGCTGCTATGTGGTCGGCACGGCAGGCTCGGACGATAAATGCGAGTGGCTCGAAAAGATTGCCGGCATCGACAAGGCAATCAATTACAAGACCTGCGG
>JAUSLL010000007.1 GCA_030649335.1 Parvibaculum sp.
AGGCGAGCAACTGGTTCGGGTGCTCTTTACGGACGGCTTCAGCAAAGCGCTTCGCGTCTTCGAGGTTCGGAACCGATGTTTCCCACCACAGCAGATCGGCGTAAGGCGCAAACGCCATGCCGCGTTTGATGCAATGGTCAACGCCTGTGCCCGGCTTCAGACGGTAGAAGCCTTCAACGGTGCGACCCTTGTCGAAATCGATGAACTCGTGATCGCGTTCGTCGATGTCCGATGTGATGAGGTTCGCGGATTCGGCGTCTGTACGCGCCATGATCAGCGTCGGTGTGCCCATGACGTCGGCGGCGAGGCGCGCGGCGTTGAGGTTGCGCTCATGGGCGCGTGTCGGGATCAGCACTTTGCCGCCGAGATGGCCGCACTTCTTTTCAGAAGCAAGCTGGTCTTCGTAGTGAACGCCCGAGGCACCGGCTTCGATGTAGGCTTTCATGATTTCAAAGCAGTTCAGCGGGCCACCAAAACCGGCTTCAGCGTCGGCAACGATCGGCAGGAACCAATCGCGCTTGGCGCCGCCTTCGGAATGTTCGATTTCGTCGGCACGCTTCAGAGCGCGGTTGATGCGCTTGGCAAGTTCCGGACCGGCGTTCGCAGGATAGAGCGACTGGTCGGGGTACATCGCGCCGGCTGTGTTGGCGTCGGCGGCAACCTGCCAGCCCGAGAGGTAGATGGCTTTGAGGCCGGCACGTGCCATCTGCATGGCCTGGTTGCCGGACATTGCGCCGAGCGAGTGGATGTATTCACCCGACTGGAGCATTTCCCAGAGCTTGTTCGCGCCGCGTGTCGCGAGCGTGTGTTCAATGGGGAAGGAGCCGCGGAGCTTTTCGACGTCGGCAACCGAGTAGTTGCGCTTCACGTCGTCGTAGCGGCCCTTGGGCGCGCTGGGGATGAGGTCGTTAAAGGTCTTCGCCATGGTTTTGATCCTTACAATCAACGGGTCGGGTCGGATGGGGTTTGAAACGGGTCGTCAATTATGCGTCGTGAGAAATCAGAAGTTTGTAGGCCGGAAGGGTCAGGAACTCTTCGCATTCATCAGCAGTTGCCATGTCAGCAAAGAGACGGATCGCTTCGTCAAAATGGCCGGAGGTCCAACGCGCATCACCAAGCGTGGCGCGGAGCGTTGTCATTTCGTCGTCGAGAACGGTCTGGAACAATTCCTTCGTGACCTTGCGGCCATCGGAAAGCTCTGCGCCGTGATAAAGCCACTGCCAGATCTGTGTACGGCTGATTTCAGCCGTCGCCGCATCTTCCATCAGATTGTAGAGCGGCACGGCACCACGGCCGCCGATCCAGGCTTCGATATATTGCACGCCGACGCGCACGCATTCGCGCATGCCTTCTTCGGTGCGCTGGCCCTTATGCGGCTCCAGCAATTCCTTCTGGCCCATGTTCACGTCCTGACGCTGACGCGAAAGCTGATTGGGGCCGGTGAGCTTGCCGAAAATTTCCATCGCGACCGGCACGAGATCGGGATGGGCAACCCATGTGCCGTCGTGACCATTTGTGCTTTCGCGGTCTTTGTCGGCGCGCACCTTGTTGAAAGCGGCGAGGTTGGCTTCTTCATCGCCCTTCACAGGGATCTGCGCGGCCATGCCGCCCATCGCGAAAGCGCCGCGCTCGTGGCAGGTCTTCACCAGCAAGAGCGAATAGGCATTGAGGAAGGCGCTGCCCATGACAACCGAGGCGCGGTCGGGCAGGAGGTAGTTCGGGTTTTTGCCCAGACGTTTGATGTAGCTGAAGATGTAATCCCAGCGGCCGCAATTGAGGCCGACGATGTGATCTTTCAGCTCAAAAAGGATTTCGTGCATTTCAAACGCGGCGGGCAGCGTCTCGATGAGCACGGTGACTTTGATGGAAGCGTTCGGCAGGCCGAGTTCCTTCTGGGCGAAAACGAAAACATCGTTCCAGAGGCGGGCTTCCAGATGGCTTTCCATCTTGGGCAGGTAGAAATAAGGGCCGGTC
>JAUSLL010000008.1 GCA_030649335.1 Parvibaculum sp.
GACCGGCCAGAACGTCACCGAATGCATCGGCGGCGCGCAGGCGATTTCCGAAACGGACCTCGGCGACCGTTACCACACCCATTGCGACCCGCGCCTCAATGCCAGTCAGGCACTTGAACTCGCTTTCCTTCTGTCGGAAGGGCTCAAAGCCGAGCGTCAGGAAGTCCGCAAAAAGGAACAAGCCGCCTTCGTCGGCGCGCGGTGATCTTTTTCTATAAACAATAAAAGGCCCGGAGTGATCCGGGCCTTTTTTATATCGTCATTGCGAGGAGCGCAGCGACGCGGCAATCCAGTTGTCGCCGAAAGATGGATTGCTTCGCTACGCTCGCAATGACGGAGAGAACGAAGCCTCAGCTCACCTTGATCAACCGACGCCCGTGGTTCTCGCCTTCAAACAACCCGACGAACGCCGCCGCTGAGCCTTCGATCCCGTCTGAAATATCCTCGGTGTATTGAAGCTCGCCCGCGTGGATCCATCCCGCCATTTCCGCCTGCGCGGCTTTGAAGCCTTTGAAATAATCAAACACCACCAGCCCTTCCATCCGCAGTTTATGCGTGATGAAGCGTGTCACATTGCGGATGCCGACGAGTTCGTCCGGCCCGCGGTTATATTCGCTCACCTGACCCGACACGACAATGCGCCCGTGGTCCTTCATGTTGAGGATCGCCGCATCAAGCATACTGCCTCCGACATTGTCGAAATAAATATCGACGCCATCAGGGCAGGCTGCTTTGATTGCTGCAGCCATATCCTTGGTGTCGCGATAGTTGATCGTCGCGTCAAAGCCCAGCGACTTCACATAGTCGCATTTGTCCTTCGAGCCTGCGATGCCGACAACGCGGCAGCCCTTCATCTTGGCAATCTGACCCGCCGTCGCGCCGACAGGTCCTGCTGCTGACGAAATAAGAACCGTGTCGTCTTTCTTGGGTTCACCCAGATCAAGCAAACCGAAATAAGACGTGAGACCGGGAATGCCGAGCACGCCGATGGCGGCCGAAGGCCTCAGCTTGCCGTGGTAGATCGCCGGATCAAGCACCTGCACGCCGCGGCCGTTGGAAACTGCATGGCTCACCCAGCCAAAGCCGCCGGTGACGCGATCACCCACCTTGAATTTTTCATTATTCGACGCTTCGACAATGCCGATCATGGCGCTGTCCACCGTCTCGCCCAGCGGCAGAGCGGCGGTATAGCTGTCGCCCGACAGTCGTCCGCGCATGCCGGGATCAACAGAATGAAACTCCGTGCGGATCAGAATGTCGTGTTCACCGATGTCAGACAGCGTCACGTCTTCGAGCCGGAAATTATCGAGCTTCGGCTTGCCCTCGGGCCGCGAAGCTAAAACCCATCTTTTTGCTTTTGTGGTCATCCGGTTTCCCTCCCGTTCATTCGTCATTGCGAGCGTAGCGAAGCAATCCAGTGCCGCAAAGCAGAACTGGATTGCTTCGACCTACGATCTCGCAATGGGGGCAGTCAGCGGAAAATCAAACCGCCTTATCGGGGCCGATCTTCACCAGCATCTTGCCGGTGTTGCCGCCCGTGAACAGGTTGAGGAACGCCTTGGGGGCATTTTCAATGCCGTCTTCGACTGTTTCCTGCCACTTCATTTTGCCGCCTTTGATAAGCGCGCCCATCTCGGCATAGAAGTCGGGGATGATGTCGAGATGGTTCGACACGATGAATCCCTGCAGTTTGAGGCTTTTGCCCACAGCCTGAATGAGGTTCGTCGGTCCGGGGGTCGGTGTCGTGTCGTTGTATTGCGAAATCATGCCGCAAAGCGCGAGACGACCGAAAGGCTTCATGCTGTTGATGGCCGATTCCAGATGCGCGCCACCGACATTTTCGAAGTAAACGTCGATGCCTTTCGGGAAGGCTGCCGCAACTGCTTTGTTGAGATCGCCGCA
>JAUSLL010000074.1 GCA_030649335.1 Parvibaculum sp.
GCGTACCGATGCCGCCGGGGAGCGCGACGAATGCATCCGAGCGTTCAAACATCAATTGTTTGCGCTCATGCATGCTCTGCGTAACGATGAGTTCGCTCAAACCCACCATCTTCACTTCCGCCTTGGACAAAAACTCAGGGATGACACCCAGTGTCCGTCCGCCGCCCGCCATCACCGCGCGCGCCAGCACCCCCATCACGCCGATGCTTGCGCCGCCATAAACAAGGCCCACATCAGCCTCCGCCATGAGCGAACCAAAGCGTGCCGCCGCAGCCAGAGTAGAAGGTTCGGCCCCGTCGCTGGAGCCGCAATAGACGCATACATTCGCAGGTTTCATGGAGAGTTCCGCTGATCTTACAGGAAAGTCGGGTTTTTGCCGTTTCAAATCCCGATTCTGGATTTTCATTATGGTGCCGCAATTGCAAGATAGATGATAATTCAGCGCCGTGCCCGCGGGATGTTCCGCCGTGGCACGGGCTTAACCATGTATGAGGGCGGCAGATGCGTAATAATGGTTTCATAGCGGTGGCGGTCGTCACCGTGCTGGCGCTGGTAATCGGTGCCTATTTTCTGTTCTTCCGCACCCCGTCCGCCGAGCCGGACGTGACTCCGACACCTTCGGTCGAACAGACGTTCAACGAGCCCGAGGCCGCCGTCGAGGACAAATCCATCCCCACATTCGACATCGTGCGTGTCGAGCGTGACGGGTCCACCGTCGTCGCCGGTCGCGCACTGCCGGGTACCAAGGTTGAAATTCTCGCCAATGGCGAAGTGGTCGGCACAGCAACCGCCGACGCCAACGGCGAATGGGTGGCCGTCCTTGCCGCCCCGCTCAAGCCCGGCAATATCCAGATTACGCTCCGCGCCACAAATCCTGACGGGTCGGTGAAGGACTCTGTCCAGACGGTCGCCGTATCCGTGCCTGCCAAGGCCGATGCGCCTGCGCTGGTTGTCATGTCCGAACCCGGCAAGGCGAGCCGCATTCTGCAAGGGCCGGGCGTACCTTCGGACGCAGGCAATCTCGTTCTTGAATCCGTGGACTATGACGAACGCGGCAACCTCATTATTTCCGGCAAATCAGATCCCGACGTGCAAATCCGGGTCTATGTCGGTGGTAATCCGGTGGGCGATACAAGGACCGATGCCAAAGGCCGTTGGGAGCTTCGCCCTACAGTGGCCATCGAGCCCGGCCAATACACCATGCGAATCGACCAGTTGAACGACGAGGGCAAAGTCGTCGCCCGCATCGAACTGCCGTTTGAGCGTGGCGAACCCGGTGCCGTTCTCTCGGCGCTCAAGGAGGGCAAGGTGGTCATCCAGCCGGGCAACAACCTCTGGAATATCGCCCAGTCGGTCTATGGCTCAGGCTTTAGCTATACGGTCATTTACGAGGCCAATAAGGACCAGATCCGCGATCCGGATCTGATCTACCCCGGTCAGGTCTTTGCGACCCCTAAATAGGTCGCACTTGCGTCACAAGCCATAAGGCTTATGTAAGACGCGATGTTTCAGACGCCCCGCCACGGCTGAAAGCTTTGGCGGGGCGTTTCTCTATTGTTTAGGCTGGCCAAATGCGTGGCATGAAATCAAAGCGCGGGTTTGATGGCGGTTCCCATCCGGTAACCGGTGGGGAAGCGCCTGCGCGCTCCAAAAGATGGCAAACCCTCAAATCTTTCGCGCCTTACCTTTGGCCGGTCGGGCGGCGTGATTTGCGCATCCGCGTCGTCGTCGCGCTCGGCTTTCTTTTGGCCTCCAAGATCATCACGGTCTACGTCCCTTTCCTCTATGGCGACATTACCGATGACCTCGCCACCGGTTCGCCCGCCAACATCGCGTTGGTCACCGTGTCGGTCCTCATCGTCGCCTATGGTGTGGGCCGCATCCTCATGGTCGGCACGGGCCAGATCCGCGACGCGGTCTTCGCGCCCGTCAGCCAGAACGCGGTCCGGGCGCTCGCGCTCCAGACCTTCCGCCACCTTCATGCGCTCTCGCTGCGCTTCCATTTGGAGCGGCGCACCGGCGGCCTTAGTCGCGTCATCGAGCGCGGCACCAAAGCCATCGACCTGCTGCTGCGTTTCTCGATCTTCAGCATCATCCCGACCATTCTCGAACTTGCCTTCGTCGTCGGCATCTTTGCTTTTGCGTTCAGTCTTACCTTCGCTGCCATCCTCGTCGTCACCATCGCGGCCTATATCGCCTTCACTTTTGCTATCACTGAGTGGCGCACGCGTTTTCACCGCGAGATGAACGCGCTCGACACGGACGCAAATTCCAAAGCCATCGACAGCTTGTTGAATTTTGAAACCGTCAAATATTTCGGCAACGAAGATTTCGAAGCCAAGCGTTTCGACGGTTCCATGAAGCGTTACGAAACCGCCGCCATCAAAACCATGACGTCGCTGTCCACGCTCAACGCGGGCCAGACGGCCATCATGTCGATCGGCCTCACTATTCTTATGCTCATGTCCGCGCGTGGTATCGCGGCAGGTACCATGAGCATCGGCGGCTTCGCCATGCTCTTTGCATACTTCATGCAGCTGTCCATTCCGCTCAATCTGCTCGGCACAGTCTATCGCGAAATCCGTCAGGCCCTGATCGACATGGAAACCATGTTCGACCTCCTGCACATTCCTTCCGAAGTCGAGGATGATCCCTATGCCCGCCCGCTCGTGGCGCATGGCGGATCGATTTCCTTCGAGCATGTCTCCTTCCACTACGACTCCGACCGCAGCATCCTCAGCGACGTGTCGTTCCATGTGCCTGCGGGGAAGACTCTGGCGATTGTCGGCCCGTCGGGTGCAGGCAAATCCACGATCTCGCGCATTCTCTTCCGCTTCTATGATATTTCGGCGGGCCGCGTGCTCATCGACGGGCAGGACATCCGCGACGTCACACAAACCTCGCTGCGCGCCACTGTTGGCATGGTCCCGCAGGACACGGTGCTGTTCAACGACAGCATCCGCTACAACATCCGCTATGGCCGCCCTGACGCGACAGACGCCGAAGTTGAGAGCGCGGCAGCACAGGCCCAGATCGCCGACTTCATCGCCCGTCTGCCCAAGGGCTATGACAGCGCGGTCGGCGAGCGCGGCCTCAAATTGTCTGGTGGCGAAAAGCAGCGCGTCGCCATCGCCCGCACCATCTTGAAAAATCCGGCCATCCTCATTCTCGATGAGGCGACATCGGCGCTCGACACCCATACCGAGCGCGAAATCCAGTCGGCCCTGAAGCGCATTTCGGAAAACCGCACAACGCTCATCATCGCCCATCGCCTGTCCACCGTCGTCGATGCCGACGAGATCATCGTGCTCGATCATGGCCGCATCGCCGAGCGCGGACGTCACGACGACCTGCTGGCGCAAGGTGGCAAATATGCCGCCATGTGGAACCGCCAGCGCGAAGCCGATGCCGCGCGCGAAATTCTGGCGGGAAATTTGGACGATGCCTCACCGGTATCGGAGATTTCACCCGTGTCAGGGACCATTCGGGACGAATTGCCCGTTGTCGAGGGTGCGTGACCCGTCCGAAGTCGCTAGACTAACGCCATCGCACTCGAACGCTGGAATACGGACTTATGGATAGCTTGAATTCAATCAAAGACAGCCTGCTGTCGATCCTCGTGCCGATCCATCGCGAGGGGCACAAATTTATCATCCTCTTCGCCGCCGTCACCTTCGTCTTCTTCCTGATCTGGCAGCCGCTGGGTTGGATTGGCGTTGTCCTGACGCTCTGGTGCCTTTACTTCTTCCGCGACCCCGACCGCGCGACGCCGCAACGCGAAGGTCTCGTCATCAGCCCCGCCGACGGTGTGGTCAATCTCATCACCGAAGCCTCGCCGCCGCCGGAACTCGGCCTCGGCGATATGCGCCGTACCCGCGTCACGATTTTCATGAATGTCTTCAATTGCCACGTGAACCGCATGGCGGTAACGGGCAAGGTGACACGTATCGCCTATCGTCCCGGCCAGTTCCTCAACGCGAGCCTCGACAAAGCCTCCGACGTTAACGAGCGCAACTCCATCGTCATCGAACGCACCGATGGTTCGCAGATCGTGGTCGTGCAGATAGCCGGTCTCGTCGCCAAGCGCATCGTCTGCGACATCGCGGAAGGTGCAGAGCTCAAAGTCGGCGATCGTTACGGCATCATTCGTTTCGGCAGCCGCCTCGATGTCTATTTGCCCGAAGGCGCCGTGCCGCTCGTCGCGCTCGGCCAGACAGCCATTGCAGGCGAAACCGTGCTGGCCGACGAAATGCTCTCTGCGCCGCATCACATCTGATTTTTGACGCATCGAGCGGAAGGAGACTCATATGGCGAAATCTCTTCCTCCCTTCGGGCCTGAAGGCGACCGCCCGTTTTCAAACCGGCGCACGCGTGCCTTCGGCACCTTGCCCATCCGCACAGTGATCCCCAATGCGCTCACCGTGCTTGCCCTTTGCGCGGGCCTCACCGCCATCCGCTTCGCGCTGGAAGGGCGGTTTGAGGCGTCTGTTGTTGCCATCATCGTCGCCTCGGTATTCGATGCGCTCGACGGCCGCGTCGCGCGTTTTCTCAAAGGCACATCGCGCTTTGGCGCGGAGTTGGACTCGCTCACCGATTTCGTGAATTTCGGTGTCGCGCCGGTCATTGTTCTCTATCTCTGGTCACTCAGCGCCATCGGCGGCATCGGCTGGATCGCCGTGCTCGGCTATGCGGTCTGCTGTGCGCTGCGTCTTGCGCGCTTCAATGTGGCGCTGGAAGACCCGGACAAACCCGCGTGGTCAGCCAATTATTTTGTCGGCGTGCCTGCGCCTGCCGGCGCGCTGCTCGTCATGTTGCCGCTCTATCTGGATTTCATCGGCTTCTCGGCTCTGCGCGCATTGCCTTTGCTCGTCGCTGTGCTGTGCTTCTTTGTGGCTTTCCTCATGGTCAGCCGCGTGCCCACATTCTCGGGCAAGCGCATGAGCCTGCGCATTGACCGCGAAATGGTATTGCCGATTTTGGTTTTGGTGGGAATTGTTGCGGCGGTGGTGATGAACTACCCCTGGCACGCCTTTACCGCGATTGCACTTGGCTATCTCGCGGTAATGCCGGTCAGCATATTCCGCCACCGGTTTCACAAGATGCGTTCCGCATCTGTGGCCGAACCGATCAGCGATGATCTGCCGATCGACTAATCTCAAGTAACGTCTGCCTCAGCGTGAAGCGTGTCCGGTGATCCGGTCCGTTGTGCGGCTCGGCGCTTCATTGCTGTTGCTGGCCGTCGAGGGCACGCGGCGCAATGTGCCGGATGCATCGAATATCGGTTCGATACGTCTTTGTCGAAGTTCAGGCTCGGAGCCTGCTGGTGTCTGTACGGTCATTGTCTCGTCTTTCGTGATCGGGTCGTCTGTCAGGTCGGCATCGTCATAGCGTCAGACATCGGGTGGGCGGGTCGCAACGCTCCCTTGATACTGATAAGGCGGAGTTGACCGCTTTCCAGTGCCCGGCAGCGCGCCAGCCAGATATTGCCTTCAGTCATCAACATGGACGCTGTTTCAGGCGAAAATTTGGCGGTTTGAAGACAAGTGTGCAGCCTTTTCCAGCCGGCCTGGATGAAGTTGATATATTCAGTGCTCAAATCGTCACAGCCCTGCACCGAAAATTTATTCAGATCGAGAAGCTCTGTGTATTCCTCGACCGTGTAAGGCAGCGCGCGCACGGGTTCGATATCGCGCCATGCTTTCATCTCCGGCGAAGCGGGGTCGCGGGTAGCGAGCATAAAATCGGTTAGCACAATGGACCCGAGCGGACGCAGCGCGGGCACAAGATGGGCCAGCAGCTTCTTGCGGTCCGGCACAGTGAACAACGTTTCGCGCGCAAAAATCGCGCTATAGGTCTTGTTGGCAAAAGGCTGGATCATCGGATCGCCGCAGGCAATCGGTGCGCGTTCGTTGGTGGTGCGCGCCTTGGCAGCTTCGGCCAGATGCGGGTCGGCCTCGATGCCTTCGACAACCGTCTTGCACAGATTGGCCGCCGCACTGGTGCCACCGCCCAGCCCCGCCGTAATGTCGAGACAGGGGTGTCCCTCGGGAACAGGCAGGTCATTAAGAAGTTTTTCGGTAAAGGCTTCGCCGCCGGGCAGCGCAAATCCTTCGCCCCACAGCATCTGAAGCATTTCGGCGCGGGAAAATTCAACCGCCGCCGGTTGGGTCACAACTGCCGGTGCCGCTTTTTCAACGGGCTTGGCGGACGCCGTTTTGGGAACTGTCTTGCCGCCGTTCTTGTCATAGGCGTCAAGATCCTTCACCGCGACACCGACCCACCAGGCGCGGAGCAATCGTTTCAGCGGGAGGAGAGGCGAGGGCCCTTTAGGTTGGGCGGGTGCGTCGGCCTTTGCCGCCTTTGCCGCTTTGGCGGCTTTCGCCGGTTTTGCCTTTTTCCCCTTGGCGGCCGCTTTCGCTGGCGCGGCGGCAGGAGCCGCTTCGCTTTCGCCGCCGGGGCGCTTTTCAGGATGTTCAAGGAGATATTTTTCGAGCGCAGAGCGGTGGCTTGCAGACAGCTTGCGCATGCGCTTGAAACGCGCGATCGATTCACCAGACATGGTATCAAGGCAACCGGCAAACACCTGCGTGGACATCCCCTCTAATTCGGCGGTGCCTACTGTCGCAAGGTTTATGGTTGCATCGTCACTCATGTCTTTCCTGCTGTCCGGCTCGCTTCGCGTCGTGAAGCGTCGGGGAAGAGCGCCGCATTTCCGTCGGTCTGCAGACGGATTTCGGCTTAGCTCAACAGCCCTTTATGACAAGAAAATATTAAAAACCCGTTGTTTTATGTGTGATCGGCTCTTGGCGAAATCTTGATGATGCCCCTAGACTGGCCCGATAACGGGGTTGCGTAGGGCGGGTTCGACTATGGGTGGTGTGTGGACGCCGGCACTGAAAGTGCCACGGGTCGTCATGTTTTTGTGTCTGGCGTTGTGTGCTGCCTCGGTTTTGGGCCTGCCACGCCTGACTTTATCCTCAGATAGCCGCGTCTTTTTCGACCCTAAAAGCCCGGAACTGGTCGAGCTTGAAACCTTCGAGCACAAATATGGCCAGAACAACGGCGTGCTCATGGTGGTCTCGCCAAAGGACATGGACGCGGGCCGCAAGGTCACAGATCCGGCCATTCTTGCCATCGTAGCCGATCTCACGGCCCGCGCCTGGAAACTCCCCCATTCGACCCGCGTTGAATCGCTGACGAATTTCCCTCACGTCACATCCGACGCCGACAGTTTCGCGGTCGAGGAACTGGTGCCGGACGCGAGCGATGTCACACCCGCCCGTGCCGCCGAAATCGAGGTCATCGCGCTTGCCGACAATCTCGTCGTTAACCGTCTGATTGCGCCCGATGCCAGCGCCGCTGGGGTACTCATCAATTTCAATTTGCCGGAGGAAGGCTCGACGCAGGTCCGCGAGATCATCGCCGCCAGCCGCGTGCTCGCCCGCGAGATCGAAGCCGAGCATCCCGACATCGACGTCAAACTCACCGGCAACGTCATGTTGCTCGGCACCTTTGCCGAAGCCGCCGTCAGCGACGCGATGCTGCTCATCCCCATCAGTCTCGTCGTGTCGGGCCTGATGATGGTCATGTTCGTGCGCTCTGTCCGGCCGAGCCTTGCCATTGTCTCGCTGCTCATTCTGTCGAGTGCGTCTGCTATGGGTATCGCGGGTTGGCTCGGCTATGTCGTCAATCCGGCCAGCATTGCGGCTCCTATCATCATCGTAACGGTTAACATGGCCGCTGCGGTGCGCATCGTCACCACCACCATGTCCTTTCTCGGGCAGGGAATCTCCAAGCGCGAGGCCATCGCGCAATCCATGGCCATTCACCTTCGGCCTGTGACGCTCACAAATTTCACCAGCGCCATCGGCTTCCTATCCATGAACCTTGCGGAGGCACCCCCGTTCCGCGATCTGGGCAACATGGTCGCCATCGGCATCGCCTTTGCCTATGTCTTCACCTTCACCTGGCTGCCCGCGCTTCTCGTGCGGATGGATCTCGCGCCTGCCGCCAGCGGGTCCGAGCGCGCTATGGTTCTGCTGGGCCGTTTCGTCAACAGCGCCTATCTCGGCCTCTTTGTCCTCTGCAGCATGATCGTGGTGGCATCGAGCTTCTGGATTCAGCGCATCACGCTCGACGATGATTTCGCCCGCTATTTCGACAGTCGCTTTGAATACCGCCAAGACAGCGACTTTGCCGAAGATCACCTGACCGGCCTCAACATCATCGAATTCGACATCGGGGCAGGGCGTGACAACGGCGTCTATGATCCCGCCTATCAGCGCAAACTGGCGGAATTTCTCGAATGGCTGCGGGCGCAGCCTCATGTCGTGAGTGTCATCGGCATTCCCGACATTACCGCCCGCATCGAAAACGCGATGACGCCCTCCGCGTCTCCGTCTGCTGCGATACCGGACGATTCCGACCGTATCGCCCAATATTTCCTGCTCTATGAACTGTCGCTGCCCTATGGCTCGTCGCTCAACGACCAGATCAACGTCGCGCGTTCCTCAAGCCGCGTGACAGCCATTCTCCGTCACGTCAAATCGAGCGAGATCAGGGCTCTTAACCATGAAGCCGAGGATTGGCTGGCCGCCAATGCGCCGGACGCAATGCAAGCCAAGGGCATCAGCATCAACGTGCTCTTCTCCAACGTCTCGTGGATCAACATCCGCTCCATGATCGGCACCACCATCGCCTCCATGCTGGTCATTGCTTTCATCGTCGGGCTCGCGCTCCGCAGTGTTGGCTACGGATTGCTCTCCATCGTCATGAATGTGCTGCCCTCCATCGTCGGTTTCGGCGTCTGGGGTCTCCTCATCGGCCAGATCGGTCTTGCCGCCTCCGTCATCACGGCCATGACCATCGGCCTCGTCGTTGATGACACGATCTATTTTCTGATCATGTATCAGGCCGCTCGCGCCCGCGGACTCAGTTCCGAAAACGCGATCAACGAAGTGTTCCAAACTGTCGGCACAGCAATGCTCGTCATTACCTTGTCACTCGCGGTTGGCTTCGGCGTACTCATTGCCTCGGGTTTTGAGGTTAATAGGTCGCTGGGTGCACAAACGACGATTGTCATTCTGGCAAATCTGTTCATCGACTGGCTGATGTTGCCGCCGCTCTTGCGCCTTATCGATCGCAAATCATCGCGTTCCGTTAACCGCGATGATGAGCGCGCGGTTGATCAATCGCGTATGGCTTGAACGCGTCAGTGAGGATTTTTTTACACTTTCTTAACGTTTTACGTTTGCAACACAGGCTCGTCTGTGATTCTCTCACTACGTGTACTGAGTAAGTTTCGAGGCGATTATGCGGACGTATGAAGAGTTGACGGGTGCCGAAGGTCGGCGCATGAACTACCGGGCAGAGCGCCACAAGCCAGATGCGCTCTTCCGTGAGATTTTGCCAGCAGCGTCCCTGGCCGGCGAGCGTGCCACCCTCAAAAACCTCAGCATGACAGGCGCCGCCTTCCAGGCGATCACAGTGGACGGCTGGGACGAGATGGTCGGCAAGGAAGTGCCCTTCGAGCTGCGCGTCGGCGAGGATCACCTCTATTCAGGCGCAGGCCTCATCCGCCGCATCGACCCCCATGGCAGCCGCTCGACCGTGGCGCTGGAATTCACCACTGGATATCTCGATATTCCCGCGATTGTCACCGATCACGACAATCTGTTGCTGAGCCACGCGCTGGCCAACCCGCACTTCGCAACCTCGGAAGGCATCCTGCCGGAATTCGTGCAGCTCTGCGCCGAGATCATTAACACTTTCCGCTCCTACAAGCAGGTGCTCGAGAGCTTCGAAGCGCGCCTTAAGGCGACCGGAGCCGACCGCGAGCAGAAGCTTCTTGAAGCGCTCATCTCGTGCGAAGATCGCATCGTGCCGCAGTGGAAAGAGCTGTGGTATCGCGGCAGCGACATTCTGGAGCCGGTTTTCGCCGACCCCAAATTGCTCGCCGCTCATAAAAAATACGCCGAACGCGTCCTCACGCCGGATTTCATGCCGGGCGCGGTGATGAAGCGTTGCTACGAAAAGCCGCTCGGCTATCCGGGCGACTACCAGATCATGAACTATGTTTATGAGTGGCAGCGCGTCGGCAACACGCCCTATGAAAAGCTGCTGCACCGTATCGGCATCGAGACGGGGGCCTGCGTCGGCACACGTCTGCGCATGACGCAGGACATTCTGCGCAACCGCATCGCAGAGCAGCCGGGCGACACACCCATCAACATCGCCAATCTTGGCTGCGGTTCGGCTTACGAGATCTACGACTATCTCAAGATCGACCGTCTGCCACGGCCCGTGAATGTGACATTGATCGATCAGGATCAGGGCGCGCTGAGCCATGCTTATGAAAACGCCTACCGCGAAGTCGTGCGCCACGCAGGCCGCGCCAAGCTGAAGTGCTTTCAGGCGTCCTTCGCGCAATTGCTCAAGGCCGGTGCCCTGTTCAAGACCCTGCCGCCGCAAGACATCATCTACAGCCTCGGCCTCTTCGACTATCTCTCGCACCGCCGCGCCAAGGCGCTCGCGCATGACCTCTACGCGCAGGTCGCACCGGGCGGCAAGCTCATCATCGCGAATGTCAAAGTAGGCCGCGAAACCTGCCAATGGCCACTCGACCTCATCACCGACTGGGGCCTCGTCTATCGCACCGAAGAAGATATGCGGAACATGTACGAAGGCCTCGACATCGAGAATGTTGAGATCATCGAAGACGCCACCAAATGCGTTTACATGATCATCGGCGACAAGCCGGTCTGATTGAGAGTTCATCTATAAAATAAAAGCCGTCATGGCCAGGTCAAGTCCGCGCATGACGTAATGATTGTGAATTGAAACAAAAAAGCCTGACTTCGGTTTTTCGAAGTCAGGCTTTTTCAATTTTTAATCGCCGCCGATCAGTCC
Source organism: Parvibaculum sp. (assembly GCA_030649335.1). Classification (GTDB taxonomy): domain Bacteria; phylum Pseudomonadota; class Alphaproteobacteria; order Parvibaculales; family Parvibaculaceae; genus Parvibaculum. Next base: position 10,909 of record JAUSLL010000074.1, read on the forward strand.
GTCTTGCGCTGCCACCAGCCGCGACGCGTCGATTTGGCCGGTTCGTCGGCAGCCGCTTCCGCGACCTCCGCAACCGTCACGACCACCGGTTCGCTCGGGGCTTCTTCCGCAGGCGCTTCTGTCTCTACAACAGCCACCGCTTCAGCATCCACTGCCGCAGCTTCTTCGGCCATGTCGCTGGGCGTTTCTTCCACAACAACATCCGCCTTCAGGCTTTCGCGCGAATAGGACAGCAGCACAGGAGCTTCTTCGTCGCCTGATGCGGCTTCGACTTTGCTCTCGCTGCTTGCTTGCGTCGCATCGCTTTCTTCGCCATCGGCGATGGGTTTGCCTTCGTCATCACGACGGTTACGGCGACCACCGCGGCGACCGCGGCGGCGGCGCTTGCGCGGGCGGCCATCGGCGTCGAGTTCGGTGTCGTCGCCGTCAGCTTCTTTGGCGCTGGCATCCTTTGCCTCGCCGTCAGCAGCCTCTTCGCCTTCCGGCGTCTCGGCATCATCCTGATCGTCGCCTTCAGCCGAAGAGGCGCTGTCTTCGGCACCTTCTTCGCCCTTTTTACGGCGACGGCGACGGCGGCGCTTGCGCGGCTGATCGTCATCGCCGCGTGGCTCGCGGCCCTCGCGCGGAGCACGGGCTTGGCGCGGTTCGCTGGCGGTGGCCTCCTCGGCGTCGTCTTCGTCTTCGTCCTCGTCGATTACATCTTCGACAATCGGGTCTTCTTCATCGGCATAGGTCGATTCAATATTGATCGCACCCGCCGCAGGGCGCGTGCGCGTCAGCGCGCGGGCATCGGCCTGTTCAATGCGGTGATCCGAACCCTTGAGCGACGCATCGGCTTCGATATAGACCGACAAGCCGTAGCGTTCCTCGATATCGAGCAGGTTCGAGCGCTTCTGGTTCAGAATGTAAACCGCGCATTCCATCGGCACTTTGGCGGTGATGGCCGCAGCGCGGCCCTTCATCGCTTCGGCTTCCACGCCGCGCAACACATGCAGCGCCATGGATTCCACAGAGCGCACAACGCCCGTGCCCGTGCAATGCGGGCAGATGATGGTCGAGCCTTCCAGCACACCGGAGCGCATACGCTGGCGCGACATTTCCATCAGACCGAAATGGCTGATACGGCCCACCTGAATGCGCGCGCGGTCTGTCTTCAGCGCGTCTTTCAGTTTGCGTTCCACCGCGCGGTTGTTGCGGTTCTCATCCATGTCGATGAAATCGATAACGATAAGACCGGCCAAGTCGCGCAAGCGTGCCTGACGCGCAACTTCTTCGGCGGCTTCAAGGTTGGTCCGCAGAGCCGTCTGCTCGATGTTGCGCTCTTTCGTCGAGCGTCCCGAGTTCACGTCGATGGAAACGAGGGCTTCCGTCGGATTGATGACGATATAGCCGCCCGATTTCAGCGTCACAGTCGGGTTGAACATCGAGTCCAACTGCTGCTCCACCTGGAACTTCTGGAACAGCGGCTGCTTGTCCTTATAGGGCTGCACGTTTTTGGCATGGCTCGGCATCAGCATACGCATGAAGCCTTTGGCCTCTTTGTAGCCTTCGTCGCCTTCCACAAACACGGTGTCGATGTCTTTGTCGTAAAGATCGCGGATCGAGCGTTTGATCAGGCTGCCTTCTTCATAGACGAGGGCAGGGGCGGTCGAGCGCAGCGTCAACTCGCGCACGCTTTCCCACATGCGCAACAGATATTCATAGTCGCGCTTGATTTCCGCTTTGGTCCGCTTGGCGCCCGCCGTGCGGACGATGAGGCCCATGCCTTCCGGCACATCGAGGGACTCGGCAATGGCTTTCAGCTTCTTGCGGTCGGCCGCGACTGTGATCTTGCGCGAAATGCCGCCGCCGCGCGCCGTATTGGGCATCAGCACACAATAGCGACCGGCGAGCGAAAGGAACGTGGTCAGCGCCGCACCCTTGTTGCCGCGTTCTTCTTTGACAACCTGCACCAGCATGATCTGGCGACGCTTCACAACTTCCTGAATCTTGTAGTTGCGGAAATTATGACGCTGCTTGCGCGGCTCGGCTTCTTCCTGTGCTTCTTCCAGCGGGTCTTCGGCACCGGTGGTTTCCACTGTCTCGTCAGACTGCACGCTATCGACTTCGGCTTCCGCCTTGAGCGGAGCGTCGGCATCTTCGGCAGCCGTGTTCGCGTCGCCCGTCGCCTCGTCGGCGCCAGCTTCGCTCACGCCTTCGGCATCGTGATGCCCGTCGTCGTGATCATCGTCGCCGTGATCATCGTCGCCGTGATCGTCATCGTCCTCGGCGCCTGCGCCCGCTTCGCTGATTTGGCCGCGGCCTTCATCGTCGGCAAGGTCGTCGTCGTGATCTTCGCTCAGCACTTCCGTTTCGACGGTGGCGCGCATATTGGCGGATGAGGCAGGCTGCGTGGAATACGCAATCTCGTCGTCGCCGTCAGCGTTTTCTTCTTCCTGCGCGCGTCGGGCCTGAGCGGCCTGATGCTTCAGCAGGGCTTCGCGGTCTTCGACCGGAATTTGGTAATAGTCGGGGTGAATTTCGCTGAAGGCGAGGAAACCGTGACGGTTGCCGCCGTATTCAACAAAGGCTGCCTGCAGCGAAGGCTCTACGCGCGTGATTTTTGCGAGGTAGATATTGCCGCGAAGCTGTTTGCGCGATTCCGACTCGAAGTCGAACTCGTCAACACGGGTTCCGTTCACGACCACAACCCGAGTCTCCTCGGGGTGGGTCGAGTCGATAAGCATCTTGTTTGCCATTTGGCCGTTCTCCGGGGCACCCGCCGCCGCGCTGTCCGCGTCGCAAATTCATTGCGAAGGGCAGGCGCGGGCGAGCGCCGATTGGGTGAAGCCGGTTGGCCGCTGCCGCCTCGGAGAGGGGCATGGGCACGCAACCGGATTGGATTTTGAATGTCGTTGTGGGGGGCAGAGTGCCTGCGTTCCGAAACGTCCGGCCAAGCGACGACAAGTGACAGGTCTGCGCCCGCTTCAAAGAGCGAACGTGAATTCCCTGACTTTCGTCGTAATGCTTGGTCACTTGCGTGATTGCGTCGTGCATCTCAACCTTGGCACCCCCTGATAAGTCGCCGGGGGCGGGCGGAATTCTTATTCTCCGCTCCGGCGCGGCCCGAAAACCGGACAAGCGCACCGAGCAGTCAATCGAGTATAAAAACGCAAATTGTAGTGAGCGCAGTCACACTCCGGCGGTTAGGTTGCTCCCGCGATCAGTCTAATTTCGGCCCACAACTCCCATCCGGCATCAAAGGTGTACTTTAATGCAGGTCGCAGTCTGGCCTGACAGAACACGGGTCTGGTGAAACAGGTAGCGAACGGGCAGGCACCTCAAGGGGGCTCAAACCACGTCTGACCTGTGTCAGACTCCAAACCGGCTAGCCCCAGCTTTGTACGTTTGTAGGCCCGATTTGGCAAGCGCGCGCTTCAGCAGCAGGGCAAGGCCCCATTAACCAGTAGACTCGTTGACAAATAGTGAAATTTTGCTTTCGCTAAGGCTTTATAAACCATTTTAGTCACAATAGCTTAGGTGCATTCGGCGAATCACTTACGAGCCTTTCAAGGCTACCGTCACTAAACTTTGCCGGGTTGAGTTAAATCGCAAACGGGCAGGTTGCGGCGAGTATTATGGCGATTTCAACGCGCATACCGGGGATGCGCCGGACATGGCGTTCCGGCCCCGGCGCAGCTATGTGCGTAGCCATGTTTGCGGGCGTCATGATGCTGGCGTCACCCCTCCGTGCTGAAAACGGCTTTCTGACGCTCCCCACCGCGCGCCCCGCTGCCCATACCGCCTCGGCCCCCCGTCCGGCCGTCAAACCCAATAGCATGGTGATCGCCGAGCTGGACCAGACGGCCTATGCCGCGCCCGGCAGAAACGGTGTTTCCGCCGGTACGCCGCCGGCTCCTGCGCCTACGCCGGTCGCCTCGGGTGGCACGGGCAAGGGCCCCTTGGGCAATATTGCCAGCATCCGTCTCGGTGATCGGGGTGCGGAGACGCGCTTTGTCGTCGAAATGTCCGGTGCACAGGACGTCAAATATCAGGTCTTCACGCTCTCCGATCCCTATCGCATCGTCATCGACGTGCACAATGCGGGCTCCACGCTCCCCGATGTCGCAGGCATCATCGGCAGCGGCCTTGTCGCCAATTACCGCTACGGCGTCTTTCAGGACGACACATTCCGCATCGTCATCGACACTAAAGGCCCTGTGCGTATCACGCAGGATTTCACGCTCGACCCCGCCGCGGGCTTCGGCCGCCGTGTCGTCCTCGACATGGTCGCGACCGATCTGGCGACCTTCATGGCCTCGCTCAGCGTGCCCTCGGCAAGTCAGGCACCCTCGACAGAGAATGCCGCCCCTGTGCCTTTGGCGGTCGTGCCGTCAAACCCCGAAGAGAAACATGACCGCCGCCGCGTCGTCGTTATCGATCCCGGCCACGGCGGTGTTGACCCCGGCACGCATGGCAAAAGCGGCGTGCTCGAAAAAGACGTGGTGCTGCAATTCGGCAAGGAACTCGCCAAGCGCCTGCGCGACACTGGCCGTTACGATGTTCACATGACGCGCGACCGCGACATTTTCATCCCGCTGCGTGACCGTGTGGCCATTTCGCGCCGCCACGGGGCAGACCTGTTCATTTCGATCCACGCCGACAGCATCGCCAAAACAAATGTCAGCGGCATGTCGGTCTATACGCTGTCTGAGACGGCCTCCGACAAAGAGGCAGCCGCCTTGGCGCGCAAGGAAAACCTGTCAGACGCCATCGCCGGCATCGACTTCCGCGGTGAGTCCCCCGAAGTCGCGGGCATCCTCATTGATCTTGCGCAGCGCGAGACCAAAAACTATTCATCGCGCTTTGCCAAATCTGTCGTCGACCACGCCCGCTCCGCGACGCCGGTACTCGAACGCACGCATCGTTTTGCAGGCTTTGTGGTGCTCAAAGCGCCTGATGTGCCCTCCGTGCTCATCGAGCTTGGCTTCCTCACCAACCGCTCCGACGAGAAAAATCTCACCTCACCCGCATGGCGCAAAAAAGTGTCTTCCTCGCTCGTCAGCGCGGTAGACCGCTATTTCGGTGAACGTCTGAGCGAAGGCTCAAACTGAGCTCTTCTGCGCTCCGCCTCAAAAGGCCATATCGGTGCCATAATTCATGTTCAAAACACCGCACGAATGGTCTGGCGTTAACCATAGTTCATCAGTTTGCCGCTATTTTTGGCCAGATATCGCGACCAATCGTTTTCCGCAATCAGCTTGCCTGTGATAATGGGTAAGTTGATGGACAAGGTTACAATGACGCCGACGCTAATTCTGTTGGCTGGTACAAAGGGTGGGGCTCAAGCCCAATGCTGAGAGTTTTGACTGCCATAGCGGCTGTGTTTCTTGTCATTCTGTTCGGCGGCATGCTCGCTGGTGCTTATCTGTTGTGGCAGATGAATCAGGATCTGCCGGACTATTCCAAGCTCGCCAATTACGAACCGCCGGTCATGACGCGTGTGCATGCGGGCGACGGCACGCTCATTGCCGAATATGCCAAAGAGCATCGCCTCTATGTGCCGTTCAACGTCATCCCCAAACGCGTGGTTGATGCGTTCCTCGCCGCTGAAGACAAAAATTTCTATACCCACGGCGGCGTCGATGCGACAGGCATCGCGCGTGCCATGTTCGACAACATTGTGAATGTCGTTCAGGACCGTCGCCTCGTCGGTGCCTCCACCATCACGCAGCAGGTTGCGCGTAACTTCCTTCTCAACAGCGACCGCACTTTGACGCGCAAGCTCAAGGAAGCGCTCATCGCGATGCGCCTTGAGAAGGCCTACACCAAAGAAAAAATCCTCGAGCTTTATCTCAACGAAATTTATCTCGGCATGGGCGGCTATGGTGTTGCCGCCGCCGCGCAGATTTATTTCGACCAGCCGCTCGACAAACTCACCATCGCGCAGGTCGCCTATCTCGCCGCGCTGCCCAAAGGGCCCGCCAATTATCAGCCCTATCGCTATCGTGACCGCGCCATCGGGCGTCGCAACTGGGTCATCAGCCGCATGGCCGAAGACGGTTTCATCACGGCAGAGGAAGCCGAAGCCGCCCGCAACGAAGAATTTATCATCACGCAGCGCCCCGTCGGTGCGCAGCTTGTGGACGCGGAATATTTCATCGAAGAAGTCCGCCGCGAGCTTTACGCCAAATACGGCGAGCAGAAGCTTTATGAAGGCGGCCTCTCGGTACGTACGACCATCGACACCAAAATTCAGAAGATCGCCGCGACCGCATTGCGCAAGGGCCTCACGGACTATGACAGGCGTCACGGCTGGCGCGGTCCGGTGGCGCAGCTTCCCGCCGGTGCTGTCTGGCAGACAGCTCTGCAGGAACAGAAATACGCCTCCGATCTTGCGCCCTGGACACTCGGTGTCGTGCTCGACCTCGATGACGCTCAGGCCAAAATCGGCGTGCTGTCGGATCGTCTCGAAGGTGGCAAGTTTTCCGATGTCGTGAAGACAGGCACCATTCCGCTTGCCGAACTCACATGGGCGCGCAAGTCGATCAAAGACGGCAAGTATCTCGGTCCGGTCATCAAAGCGCCCGCCGACGTGCTGGTCATCGGTGATGTTGTTTATGTCGAACCCATCGCCGCAAAAGACAAAACCGAATCCGATCACTACGCGCTGCGTCAGCTTCCGTCGGTCAATGGCGCCGTCATTGCGATGGACCCGCATACAGGCCGCGTGCTCGCCATGCAGGGGGGCTTCAGTTTCGACCAGAGCGAGTTCAACCGTGCTGTGCAGGCGCTGCGTCAGCCGGGCTCCGCTTTCAAACCCTTTGTCTATGCAGCAGCGTTGGACAGCGGCTTCACACCTTCAAGCCTCATCCTCGATGCACCCTTCGTCATGGATCAGGGCGCAGGCCTTGCGCTGTGGAAGCCCGAAAACTACGAGCACAATTTTCACGGTCCCTCGACACTTCGTTATGGCCTTGAACATTCACGCAACGTCATGACGGTGCGCCTCGCCCAGAATATCGGCATGGACACAGTCGTCGATTATGCCAAGCGCTACGGCATCACCGACAATATGATGCCCGTTCTCTCCATGTCGCTTGGTGCTGGTGAAACCACATTGATGCGCCTCGCCGCTGCCTACGCCATTCTCGACAATGGCGGCAAGCGCGTCACGCCCATCCTCATCGACCGCGTGCAGGACCGCTGGGGCCGCACCATCTACAAGCATGACGAACGTCCGTGTCCGGATTGTAATGCCGATTGGACCGGCCAACCGCCGCCCGATCTGCCCGACACGCGCGATCAGGTCGAAAATGCCCAGACCGCTTATCAGATGACTTCGATTCTCGAAGGCGTCGTCCAGCGCGGCACAGGGTCCTCCGCCCGCGCCGTGCCCGTGCCGCTTGCCGGCAAGACCGGCACATCGAGCGAAGAGCGCGACGCTTGGTTCATGGGCTACTCCCCGAACCTCGTCGTCGGTGTCTTCGTCGGCAATGACAATCCGACACCGCTCGGCAAGTCCGAAACCGGTGGCCGCACGGCCGCGCCGATTTTCCGCGATGTGATGATGGAAACAGTCGGCCGCGAACCGGCCATTCCGTTCCGCATCCCGCCCGGCATCAACCTCGTGAAGGTCGATAGCAAAACCGGCGAACTCGCGTCCTCGTCCAGTCCCAATGTCATCCTTGAAGCGTTCAAGGAAGGCACGGACCCGCAGCCCGACGGCGTCTCGTCCTCCGTTGGTGTTGTCACCGGCTCGCCTGTCTCCGGCCTCGACAGCACGGGCTTCTCCGCCGCGCCGTCCGCTGCCAGCAACAGCGGCATCAACTCCGGCACCGGCGGACTTTACTGATCCACGGGTTTACATCACGCCCCCAACGCCCTATTTTCCGCCCGAATCCAAACGGGAGCCATTCGCCATGCGCGCCGAGACCCAGACAATCACCGATGAAATCAAGCAGTCGCTCGCACTGCTGAGGAGGCATCTTTGACTGGGATTCTGCCCAAAAGCGCCTCGACGAGCTAAACGCCAAAGTCGAAGACCCCGATCTCTGGAACGATCCGGCCAAAGCGCAGGATTTGATGCGCGAGCGCACGCGTCTTGAAGAGTCGATCAACGCCTATCTCCGCCTCGAAGCCGCCCTCAACGACAACATCGAACTGATCGAGATGGGCGAGGCCGAAGGCGACGAGGGTATCGTCAGCGAAGCCGAAGCCGCGCTCAAAGCCGCACGCGAAGAAGCCCGCCAAGCCGAAATCGAAACCCTGCTCGCAGGCGAAGCCGACAGCAATGATTGCTATGTCGAAGTCCATTCCGGCGCCGGCGGCACCGAGAGTCAGGACTGGGCGTCGATGCTCTTGCGCATGTACACGCGCTGGGCCGAGCGCAAGGGCTATAAAGTCGAGCTGATGGAACGCCACGATGGCGAAGAAGCGGGCATCAAGTCCGCCACCATCATGGTCAAAGGCCACAACGGTTTCGGCTGGATGAAAACCGAATCCGGCGTCCACCGCCTCGTGCGCATTTCGCCCTACGACAGCAACGCGCGCCGCCACACGTCCTTCTCGTCCGTCTGGGTCTATCCGGTGGTTGACGAGACCATCGACATCGACATTGCCGAAAGCGAATGCCGCATCGACACCTATCGTGCGTCGGGCGCAGGCGGCCAGCACATCAACACGACCGACAGCGCGGTGCGTATCACGCATGTGCCCACCGGCATTGTTGTGTCCTGCCAGAACGAACGCTCGCAGCACAAGAACAAAGCCACCGCCTGGAACATGCTGCGCGCCCGTCTTTATGAAGCCGAGCTGGAAAAGCGTGAGGCGCAAGCCAACGCCGAAGCCGCCACCAAATCCGAAATCGGCTGGGGCCACCAGATCCGTTCTTACGTGTTGCAGCCCTACCAGATGGTCAAGGACCTGCGCACCGGCGTCGTCAGCCCGTCACCTGCCGACGTCCTCGACGGTGACCTCGACGACTTCATGGCCGCCGCTCTCGCCGCTCGCGTCAAAGGTGGCGTCGAAGCGGTTGAAGACATCGATTAGGGCCATGCCCTCATCCATCAAACACTATGATGTTGTCATTCTTGGTGCGGGTGGCGCTGGTCTCTTCTGTGCCATGACTGCAGGTGCGCGCGGTCGCAGCGTGCTGGTTCTCGATCACGCGAATGCACCGGGCGAGAAGATCCGGATTTCCGGTGGCGGACGATGCAACTTCACAAATCTTCATACAACGCCCGCAAACTTCATCTCCGAAAACCCGCGCTTCTGCATCTCCGCTTTGAAAACCTATACACAGCGCGATTTCATTGCCTTGGTCGATAAGCACAGTATCGCGTGGCACGAGAAAACCCTCGGCCAGCTTTTCTGTGACGGCTCCTCGCAACAGATCATCGACATGCTGCTTAGCGAATGTCACGCCTCTGGCGTTGCCATCGAACTGCAAACGAAAATCTCCGACGTTGAAAAGACAGAGTCAGGCTTCACGGTCGCAACGGATCACACCCGCGTCGCCTGCACCTCGCTCGTCATCGCGACAGGCGGCAAGTCGATACCCAAGATGGGGGCCACCGGCTTCGGCTATGATCTCGCCAAACAATTCGGCCTCAACATCGTGACGCCGCGTCCGGCCCTTGTGCCGCTGACTTTCGGTCCGGATCTTATGCGCCAGATCGACGGCCTTGCCGGTCTTGCGGCAGATGCGACGGTTTCTTGCGGCAAGACACGCTTTGCCGAAGCCTTGCTCTTCACCCACAAGGGCTTGAGCGGGCCTTCAATCCTGCAAATTTCGTCATACTGGGAGGAGGGCAAGGAGATCGCCATAAACCTCGCCCCCGCCACGGATGTTCTGGCCGTGCTGAAAGAAGCGCGCAAAGAGCAGCCCAAGCAAGACGTCGCCACCGCGCTCTCGCGCCTTGTGCCCAAACGCTTGGCCGACCGCATCGTCGAACTTAACGGCGGCAGCGCACGCCTCGCAGATACGCCGGATGCACGTTTCAAAGTGCTGGCCGCCGCCGTCAACGACTGGCGTATCTTCCCCGCCGGAACAGAGGGCTACCGTATCGCGGAAGTGACCGCAGGCGGCGTCGATACCGATGCGCTGTTATCCAAAACGCTGGAAGCCCGCGCCGTCCCCGGCCTCCACTTCATCGGCGAAGTCGTTGACGTGACGGGCCATCTCGGCGGCTTCAATTTTCAATGGGCATGGTCGTCAGGTTACGCGGCAGGCCAGCACGTCTGAAATGAGACGGGCGATATCGGAACAGAAAAAAGCCGCAGCGGAGGCAATTCCGCTGCGGCTTTGTCTGTTAGCGATGCGCCTCAACCGGAGGCAAAAATCTTATTGCGCGGCGGGGCGCTTCACCACGACGCCGCCGTCACCGACCACAACAGGGCTGGTGTCGGATTCACCCGAACGGCCGAGCGGGCGGGGTGCGGAGCCGAGCGGTGCGGCGACCGGACGGGCGAGCACAGGCTTCGTGGCGCTTGCTTGACCAATCGGATCGTCAGAATGGCGGCAATTGCCTTCAAAGAAGGCACCGGTTTCAACTGCCAAAGCTTCGTGCAGAATGTCGCCTTCGACATGGCAGGTCGAGGAAAGCTGGACGCGACGGCCGCGGATAGTGCCGATGACGCGGCCACGGATGACAATGTCTTCCGCCACGACTTCGCCGTTGACCGAGGCTTTTTCGCCGATGGTCAGCGATTGGCTGCGAATGTCGCCTTCAACCGTACCGTCGATCTGAATATCGCCTGTGGCGACCAAATTGCCATGTACGACAAGGTCGCTGGAGATAATGCTGGGGGCGGTACGTACGCCGCCACGTTTCAGTGAGGCTGCCGGCGCTGAAGGAGCGGCCTGGATAACAGCCTGCGGAGTGTCTTTATCTTTTCGAGAAAACATAGTGCCCTGCCTCGATAAACTTGGTGGGGTCGCGGACAATACCGTCGAACCAGACTTCATAGTGTAGGTGAGGTCCACTTGAACGACCGCTGGACCCGACGCGGCCTATCACGTCTCTAAATGCAACTTTCTGGCCAACTTTCACGTTAATGGCACTCAGGTGCCCATAACGTGTCCGGAAGCCATTGCCGATATCAACTTCGATCATCCGGCCATAGGCGCCGCGCCAGTCGGCAAAGACCACGGTGCCGGGTGTCGTCGCATAAACCTTGGTGCCATAGGCGGTGGCCATGTCCTCGCCCGCGTGGAACGCCATACGCCCGTTGAACGGGTCGCGGCGGGGTCCGAAACCGCTGGTCTGGTGGTAGCTGATCAGCGGCTCGGCCAGAGGCATTTTGGCAATGGTTGTCTCAAGTTCGCCCATCGTATTGATATTCTGGCTGACGCGGGAAATCTGTTTGGCAAAAGCGCTTTCATTGGCCGCGCCCGCCAATGCTTCGCTGTCAGCTAATCCCAGAAAAGGCCCGCCCTCGGCATTCTCGTCGCCTGAGGATTTTTTATTTCCGGCCTTGCTGCCACGTGCCCCATCCTTGCTTCCACGCACCAGAGTCCGGACATCGGCGACCTTTGTCATGTCAATTATTGATGTCAGTTCGCGGATACGGCGGTCGGTGGTTTCGTCGATCGTGTTGATGAGGCTCTGTTGGGCGCGATCAAGATTGGTCAGTTTTGTATCAATAAGGGACGCAGTTCCGATTTGACCCGTGTCACCGGCGAGGCCCGCAATGTCGATACCGCCGCTTTCCTGCCCGTCGATCACATAGGTGCCGCTGTCGGTGCTGCGCTGCGGACGGGTGGTTGTCTGGGCGATGTTGACGCCCTCGGAGTCCTGGTCAACCGACATCAGGATCGTGTTGCCGTGTGTGTCGGTGTTGGCGTCGCGCATGGTCGCGGCATAGCGCTGGCGCATATGGTCGAGCACATTACCTGCCGAGCGGCGCTGCCCCATCAGGGCGGTGAGCTGGCGGTGTTTTTCTTCAATTTCGCGGGTGGAGGCGAGGAAGCGCTCCTGCGAAATCACGAGTTGTCCGTTCAACTCGTCATAGGAAGATTGCAGATGTGCGAGGCGTTCTTCGTATGCGCCCTGCATTTTGACGTAGCGCTGATCTTTGGACGCGATGATCTGCTGCTTGAATACGACGTTGACGGACGAAAAGGCGATCCAGCCGAAAAACACAAGACCAATAGCCAGAAATACAGCCTGCGTGAAAGGCGACAGCGAAATAAACTGCACCTGACCGCGGCTGCGGAGATAGATCTGGCGTTCGACATAGTGATGGCGCAGAAACCGGCGCACCGTGTCACTAAAGTCTGAACTGTTATGGTGCACGCCCCTCATGCGCCATTTTCCCCCTACGTTTCAGCAGCAAATCATTGAATTGGGTGCAGTTTTAAGCACACGGATTAAGAATTCGTGTGCATGGTTAACAAACCCTAACCATTCCTCTTCGCTGATCTTTAAACACAACTTAACCCAGCGTGGCCCCCGCCACTGTCTCATTTAGTGTCACTCATTAGGCGTCCGATGAAAAGCCTATTTCTTCAGCAATGGATAACGGGACGTAGAATCCCTTAGGTATTCCCGCCACTTGTCGGGCTTCCTCGTTGAAAGGCTGCTTCAGCAACCCGCGAAAATGCTTGCGTACAAGCGCGTGGAAGGTCGCCTCGGGCGCGCAGCCCTCGCGGTCGCACAAATAGGTGAACCACCGCGTTCCCGCCGCAACATGTTGCTGTTCGTCGGTGTAAATCATCTCCAACACGGACGCGCTTTCGTGGTCACCCGCCGCTTTGAGCTTTTCAATCATGACGGGCGTCACGTCGAGCCCGCGGGCCTCCAGCACCATAGGCACCACGGCAAGGCGGGCGAGCAGGTCATGGCGGGTCTCTTCCGCCGCTTCCCACAACCCGTTATGGGCGGGCAAATCGCCATAAGTACCCTCCGAGGCCGCCAGCCGTGTCTGGAGTGCGAGGAAATGCTTGGCTTCCTCGTCGCCCACCTTGATCCAGTCATCATAGAAGGCACGCGGCAGTCCGGCCCCCGCCCAGCGGCCTGCCATGTCAAAAGCCAGATCAATCGCATTGAGTTCGATATGGGCAAGCGCATGCAGCGTCGCAAAGCGCCCGCGCGGGCCTTTGTAGGTGCGCTTGGGCATGGCGCGATGGGTCAGAAGTTCGGGCCGCTCCGGTCGTGCAGGCCGGTCCGGCATGGGCAGGTCGTCAGGCGCGGTGAGGGGCAGGGTGCCTGTGCGCCAGGCCGCCGCTGCCACATGCCCCAGTCGCGCTTTGTCGTCTGCCGTGCCGCACGTCAGCACAGCCCGCGCCGCTGCGGCCAAAGATTGGAATTCGCTCACCCTAGCGCCTTCACAGCCTCAAGCACCTGCGCGGCATGTTCCTTCACCTTCACCTTGGGCCAGACCTCGGCAATCACGCCCTTGGCGTCGATCAGAAATGTCGTGCGGTTGATGCCCATGAACTTGCGGCCATAGAGGCTCTTTTCCGCCCACACCCCATAGGCCTCCAGCATCGTGCCTTCCTCGTCCGACAGCAGTTGGATGGTGAGCCCGTGCTTGTCGCGGAACTTGCCGTGCTTGACGACAGTGTCTTTCGACACGCCGACAATGCGCGCGCCTGCCTTCTCGAATTTGGCCTTAAGACCGGAGAAGTCGATGGCCTCGGTGGTGCAGCCCGGTGTGTCGTCCTTAGGGTAAAAATAGACAACCAGCATTTTGCCTTTGAAGTCTTTGAGCGAAACATTCGTTCCGTCATCGGCGGGCAGGGTGAAGGCGGGGGCTTTATCGCCGGCTTGCAGACCGCTCGCCTCTTTTGTGCCTGATTTTGTTGGTTTGTCAGTCTTGGCCATGCCGCGCTCCGTTCGCTCTCATCTCACTCTAATGACTGGGCAACATGGTAAACCGCAAGGCTCAACTTGTCAGAGGGCATATCGCCACCAGATCGCCACCAGATCGCCAATTGTCGAGACATCCGCCGCGACCACAGCTAAAAAGTGGGACGGTTTCCGATCTGGCCGTAGTCTTGCTTTAGATTGTGTTTCCGCCCCGGCTTGCGCCATTTCGGGCAGAAACCACAGGAGACCGCTCGTTCCTTGATCCGCCGTGCCAGTAAAATCGCGTTGGAAGTTGTTGGTGTTGCCGTTGCGGCAACGGCCGTGCTGCTTGCTGTTCTCGCCTGGCGTTTATCGACGGGCCCGGTCTCGCTGCCCATCCTCAGCCAGATCATGCAGGACGCGGTTGTCGATGAACTGGCCGGCGGCAAGCTTGAGATCGGCGACACGATTCTGCGCTGGGACCCCGAGCGCCGCCAGATCGGCATGCGCATCGTTGATGTCGATGTCACCGGTGCTGACGGCAACCGTGTCACGACCCTTCCGGAAATCGCTTTCCGCCTCAGCGTGCCCGCTTTGCTGCGCGGCCACATCGCGCCGACCTCTGTCGAACTCTATGGCATCAAGACAACGCTGATCCGTCGCGCCTCGGGCCTCTCCTTCGGCCTCGCTGCCGCCGACGCGCCGCCGGACGACACACAATCCTCTGTTGTCATCGGCCCGATGATCGACGCGCTCGTCAACGGCAGCGCCGAAGTGCCGATCCTCGCTCAATTACGCCGCTTCGCCATTTACGACGCCACATTGAGTGTCATCGACGAAGTCAACGGCGTCACCTTTGATGCGCCCAATGCCAATCTGGCGCTGCTGCGCGGCGATGGCGGGCTCGCCGCCACGCTGTCTGCCGACATGACACTCGACAACACCACCGGCCATATCGAGCTTGAGGGCGCATTGCCGCAAGGCGCTGAAATGGCATCCGTCAAAATGCAGGTGAGCAATATCGTGCCGGCGGCGCTCGCCCGCATGTCGCCCGCTTTTGATAGCTACGGCATCGGCGACGCGCCCCTGTCGGCCACCGGCGATCTCGACATCAAACGCGACGGCACGCTCGTCGGCGCACGCCTCGAAGTGGAGGCGGGTGAAGGTCGTTTTGTTATACCGGGTCTTGCGCAGGCACCCGTCGATCTCGTCAAGGCTCACGCGGCGCTGACGCTCGATGCTGCCGCTCAGCACATTGCCATTTCTGATCTCACCCTACAGGCCGGTCCCCACAGCATCGGGATGACCGGCTCCGCCGATTACGTGCTCGGCGAAGGTGTTGATCTCACCTCCGTCACGCTCGACCTCAAGGCGGGCAAAACAACGACCGAAGTACCGGGCTTCTTTGAAGGCCCCGTCACCTTCGACGACATCCACGTCATCGGCACGCTTGATCTCGTCAACCGGACCATCGACGTGAAGCAAGCCGAGCTTGGCGTCGCAGGCGGGAGGATCACGGCCTCGGGCCTCGTCGGTGAAGGCGAACGTTCGCCCGCGCTCAAAGCCCGTGCCACCATCGGTACCATTCCGATCAACGATGCCCGCTCCGTCTGGCCCATTCTTCTGTCGCACAAGTCGCGCGAATGGGTCGTGAAAAATCTCAAAGACGGCGATCTCGTCGGCGCGGAATTTTCCATCGACGTACCCGTTAATATGCTGGCTGACAACGAAGAAAACCATATCCCCATTCCGGACGGCGGATTGGTGTTCGACTTCAATGTGCGCGGCGTAACGGCGCAATATCTCGACGGCATGCCGCCGCTCACCAATGTCGTTGCGCGCGGTCTCGTCGGCAACAATCGCTTCGATGCTTGGGTGTCTTCCGCGCAAGTCACCGTCGCGCCCGATCAGGTCCTTGAGGTCACCAAAGGTCATTTCGCCGACACCAGTCTTTCGAACAAAGGCACCATCGGTGAGATTGAATTCACCGCCACCGGCAAGACCGCGCATCTCCTCGCACTCATCGATCACGAGCCGCTCAACCTGCTGCATAAATTCGGCATGGACCCGCTGTCCATCGGCGGCGAAGGCACCGTCAACGCCGCGCTGCGTCTGCCGCTGCTCAAAGGCGTGACGATAGATCAGATCGATTTCTTCGGCACGGCCCACACCGAAAATGTGTCGATCCCCGACATTCAGCCCAACCTGTCCATCACATCGGGCACGCTCGACATTGACATCAAGCGTCAGGGCCTCGTCGCCAAGGGCAGCGTCGGCCTCAATGGCACGCCGCCGCTCGATATCGTCTGGAGCGAAAGTTTCGTCAAAGGCAGCGCGGGGGGCACCTCCTATCATCTGACAGGCAGCCTCGATAATGCCGCGCGCGAAGCCATCGGCCTCAAGTTCGATAAATTTATCGATGGGCCTGCGGTCATCGACGCGACGCTCACCGGCAGTGGCTCCAAAATCAACCGCGCCAAAATTCACGTCGATCTCACCGGCGCCACCGTCATGCTCAACTATCTCGGTTGGGTGAAGCCGGTGGGGCAGGCCGTTTCGGGCGACGTCAAACTCGCCTTCAATGACGACGGCTATGATTTCTCCGACTTCACTCTCGCCGGTCCGGACACCGAGGCCAGTGGCGCCTTCGTGATGAACAAATCATGGGACTGGATGAGCCTCAATTTTCCGACCGTCAAACTCGGACCGCACAATAATCTTGCCGTCCGTGGCCGCCGCGACGATATGGGCACGCTCACCATTGACGTCAACGGCCCCAAAGCCGACGCCAGCGGGTTGATGCATAATTTTGTGTCCGGCAGCGGCGACAAGGAAGAGGCGGAGATTGCCGCCAATCGCCTGCTGACACCCGACATGGTCGCCGACCCCGCACGCCGCACCGTCATCCGCGCCGCCGTCGGCGATGTCGCGGGCCTCAACGACACCCGCTTCAGCAACATTGACGCACATTTCACGCTTGTGGACGACACGGTCTACACGATGAATATCGACGGCATGGATGTGGGCGCCAAGCCGCTCAAAGCGTCCATCACACCCGCCGCCGGTCAGACCCGCGCTTTCGCTATGCAGTCAGATGACGCGGGCAATATTTTCCTCGCACTCGATCTTTTTAAAGGCGTCCAGTCCGGCTCGCTCAAAGCCAAAGCCGTCATCGACGACAAACTGCCCGGCTCGCCCATGAACGGCGACATCGACGTCACGAAATTCCGCATCGCCAATGCGCCGGTGCTGGCAAAAATTCTGACCCTGGGTTCGCTCACCGGCATCAGCGATACGATGTCGGGTGAAGGCATTTATTTCGATCACCTCACCTTGCCCTTCCGCGTCTCCGGCCATCGCATCCATGTTGAGGAAGCGCGTGTCGCAGGTCCTGCCATCGGCCTCACCATGGGTGGCCAGATCGACCGCACCATCGATGTCGTCGATCTCGAAGGCACGCTGGTGCCCGCCTATACAATCAATTCCGTGCTCGGCAATGTGCCGCTCTTCGGCCCGCTGCTCATTGGCCGCGAAGGCGAGGGCATCTTCGGCTTTACTTATGCGGTGAAGGGCTCCACCGAAAATCCGAGCGTCTACGTCAATCCGCTCTCGGCCATTGCACCGGGATTCTTGCGCCGCCTGTTTGAATTCGGCAGCTCTCTGCCGCCCGAAGAAACTGCTGCGCCGCAACAAAAAAACGTGACGCCGCTTGAAAAAGCCCCAGATTCAGCGCCCGAACCCGCGGCCCCCGCACCCTAATTTTCCGCCGGTTTTGCGGAGTGCGAATATTTATTGCGGACCCTCACTCCGCGCATCATTCTTTTGCCATCGGTATTGATGATTTGGCCCGCATAAGAGCCAACACAAGAGGATGCACCCATGTCGCTCGACGCCAGCAACAAAAGCATGACCGTGGACGCCGCTTATGAAGCCGTCGCACCGGATGACTTTCCCGCCATGATGGATGTGGACCGCTACAACAAACGCTCCACCGCCTTCGACAAAATCATTTCAGCGACCCACGATCATTTCTGGGACCCGCTCGACGCCAAATACATCGACTTCAACGACAAGTGGAATCTCGACAAAGACCTGTTGATGCCGATGGATTTCAATCTCGAACTCCAGTCGGCCGTGTCGGACAAGCTCGACGAAGGCCAGAAGATTTATCTCGTCAACGAGAGCGTGCGTTGGACCATGTCGTCGATCCTGCACGGCGAGCAGGGCGCACTCGCGCTCTCCGCCTCCCTCTGCCACATCCTGAAAGATCCGGGCGCGCAGGAATACGCCGCCAACCAGACGCGCGAAGAAGCCCGCCACGTCACCGGCTTTGCCAAATATATTCAGGCCCGCTGGGGCAAACCCACCGCCTGCGGTCTGGTGCTTGAGCAATTGCTCACCGAGATCGTGGCTACCCCGCTCGCATGGAAAAAACTCGTCGGCATGCAGATGATCGTCGAGGGCCTCGCCATGGGTACTTTCGCCAAGTTCTATTCCGAAACGCATGACCCGCTGATGAAACAGCTCATGCAATTCGTGATGACGGACGAAGCCTTCCATCACAAATTTGGCAAGATCTGGGCCGACCGCACAGTCCCCAATCTGCCGGAAGCCGAACGCGACATGATCGAGGATTGGGCGCTTGAGGTCTTTATGACCCTGCTGCGCAATTCGACAGGGCCGGAACAAAAGAAAGTCATCTACGAAAAAGTCGGCCTCGACTGGCGCTGGGTGCAGTCGGCATTGCTCGAAGCCATGACCGACAAAAAACTCCGCTCCGTCATGCAGGACGGCACCAGCGTCTTCCGCGTTCTCATCAAGACGCTGCTGAAAGCGGGCATCATCACCAAACGCACCTCGGCGCAATATGCAGCCTATGTGGACATGGAAGAACTGCACGACGAAGGCGACCGCATGATTGGCGATGACATAGCCGAACAAGGCATCCGTAATCTCTTGGCCATCAATGGTGCAGGCGGCGAAGCAGCCATCTACGCCATGGGCAACCATCAGGCTGCCGAATAAAAATCAGAAGACCCCAACGCGGTTCGTCCCCACCGGATCAAACGAACCGCACCAAAAAGGCCTCCCCGCGGAACACGGGGAGGCCTTTACTTTTCTAACTTTAACCTCCCCCTCGTGGGGAGGTCGAAAAATTCCCTTAGAATTTTTCGGGTGGGGGGAGTCTCACCCCTCGCTCACAAAACCCTTCCAGCCCTGCATATATTTCACAAACGCATCGCCCAGGCCTTCCTGTTTCAAATGCGCCACCGTCACCGGCAGGGCAGGCGACACATAATCAGCATCCGCCCGCACGCGTTCGGGAAAGTCATGCCGCAAAATCGCGCCGCGCCCGATCATCACATAGTCGCAACCCGCCTCGATCACCGTCACAGCATCCGCCGCGCTCATGATCTTGCCCGCAGCCCCCAGCAGAACCTTGCCGCGCGGCAGTTCGGTGAAATAGCTCATCAGCGACCGGCCTTGGAATTCTTCTTCCACAGGCTCTTTCTTGTAATCCCACAGCGACATATCCAGAAAATCGATCTTGCCCTCGGCGAGAACCTTCCCCGCCACTTCGCGGATTTCCGCGAGCTTCACGCCGAAACGTTCCGGCGACAGACGCAAGCCGATCTGGAAATCGGGGCGGCAGGCCGCGCGAATCCCGTCAATGATTTCAAACATCAGCCGCGCACGGTTTTCAAGGCTGCCGCCATAGCGGTCCTCGCGCTTGTTGATCTCCGGCGACAGGAATTGGAGGATGATATAGCCATGCGCGCCATGAACCTCCACGCCGTCAAAGCCTGCCTTCTCCGCGCGAACGGCACCCGCGATAAAGTCATCGCGCAATTCTTCAACTTCCGTCAGCGTCAGCGCCCGCGCACCCGTGTCAGGATCATCCGACGGGCACACAACATCGCTCACCAAGTCCTTGGGCGAACGATTGCCCGCATGATGCAACTGCAACGATGCCACAGACCCATGCGCCTTAATCGCGCTTGCAAGTCGCGTCAGCCCCGCAAGATGCTCATCGCCAAACACCCCCATCTGCCCGGGAAACCCTTGCCCCCGCGCCTGCACATGCGCCGCACAAGTCATCGTAAGGCCAAACCCGCCCTCGGCCCGCATAACGAGACACCGATACTCATCGTCGGACATGACGCCATCCGCATGGCTCTGCTCATTGGTCAGCGGTGCCAGCATGAAACGGTTTTTCATCACAGGCCCGCGCGGCATCGCGAGCGGCTCAAACAATTTGGCCGTGGAAAGGGTCATGTGGGGCTCCGGTATGTGTGAATTTCTGTTGCCACCTATATAGGCCGTAGGTGCGCGGGCTTCAATCCGCAGCCCGTCTTTGCGAGCGCAGCGAAGCAATCCATCCTTCGAGATGGGCCAAGAGGCCCTCCTCAGGATGAGGAATTAATTGAATTGAAAAACACCCTCATCCTGAGGAGCCGCAAAGCGGCGTCTCGAAGGACGAGACCCATCTCTAACGAATCCCGTCTTGGCCCGATCAAGCGGGGCAAGTCGATCACTATACGGATGATTAAAAAATAAAATCCCACACCCAAAGGAGAGGGAGAGCGCGCACGCTCACAGCGTGCCGCTTCAACAACCTTGCAAAGTCCGAATTTACTTCGCTTCGATCGGCCAGGCCTCAATATCGCAAAGCAACACGCCCTGCGGTTCGTTCATGGGATCGCTGATGGCGCGCCCTGAAAGAGAGGCCATGCCGAGCTCGGCAAACTGATGTGCCATCTCGGGCGACGAGATATATTCCGCAACGGCGGGCAAAGCGTGGTTGCGCGCACCCACAAGAAATTTCTTGTATGCGTCCAGCGTTACCGTTGAAATATCGGCTGCGTCATGCACGAGCGAGACAATGTCGAAGCCGAAGTGCTTGATGCGCATCGGTGACGCTTTCACAGTGAAGCGTCCGGCAACAAGCCGGAAATGATGATGCAATTGCGTGACGGCACTTGTGAGAATGGCCAAAGACATATCCGCCGGAATGCCGACGATCTGAACGGCGATATACTTGCGAAGAAAATCGGGCACACGGGCGCTTTCCTTCAATATCTCCGCCAGCCCGGCTTTGGAGGACAGGGTCGTGTAGTGGATTTGCGAGAGGATCAGCACGGCGCTACCATCCGTATAGCTTTTGGCGGTCTCGCGAATGGCGATCCTCAGGCAAGCGATATCAAGATCAAGAAAATCATCAAACGACGGAATTTTTCCAAGAACGCTGTGTTCAAAGTACCAGTTGGGTTTTGCTTCAAAATAGGGAATGACCGCATAGGCAGTGATCGCCATTTTCTTCACATCCCAAATGGGAGAGAAGCCCAGCGAATAGTCGAAAGCTGTGGATTGCTGTTCTGCTAACTCGGCTGCGCGCAGGGCTTCTTCCATGCTGAATTCGTTGGCAGCCTTTTTCGCAAGCGCACCACCGGTCCGCTCCTCGTGTGTCTTCATTGATTGCTGCAACAGCGCATCAAGATCATCGGTTGCTTCTTGACCACGCATCGTCTTGGCGAGTGATGCAAACGTCACTTCTGTAGCCCGGCGAGCGATCGGCAAGCTGCTATCCGGCGACACACCCGTTTTTGCGGTGTCCGGATTGACCTGCGTAAATTTAATTTCGCCGTCAACTGTCTGGCTGAGCGATCCGGTCAGTGCACGCACACTCACCAGCGTTTCCGCCTCGGTGCCCACCAGCTGTCTCACAATGGCAGCGCCGATAGCTTCTGTGCGCTGTACCGCCTTTTCCAAATTATTGTCTGCATATGCAATGACGTAGATTTCGTCGTCCAGACGCCAATAGCGGTCATGTGCAGTCATCGCCTTACCCAGCGCGCCTTCAATCACCGTTTGAATGACGTTCTTGTGCTTGACCCACTGATCCCCGATTTTCTCCCGCAACGCGCTGAGCCCCAGCACCTGCAAATTGGACGCGGCAATGTCCTCGCTCTTGAGGCGTTCCTCAAGCGCTTGGTACATGGCCCTTGTGTTCTGATTGAGCGGCAGTGCATTTGACGCCGAAGTCACGGCACGATCGGCATCCGGCACGGACCGTTCAGTCCGCAGCGGATGTTGGGATTGGCGCGGCAGAAAGAACCCGGACAAGGCGTCCAGTGCTTTCTCCCCGAATGTTTTATTTTGTGAATCTTGTTCTGACATAATCATCCAATTGTGCAATTTGCGCGTTAACTTGGTCTTAAATCGCAGGAGCAAAATCGTCGCAGTATATTGGTGAATCCGCACCGCAAAACGTGTCAGAAGAAAATCGAAAAAGGTGCTGCAATTATTGGTCTTTTGGCAATTTCACACGTAGTTAACGCAACAAGATAGCACCCAAAAAAAGTAGCCGTTTTAGTCAGCCTGATCTGCCGCCCGACCCGGCCGACAACAGAAGCCGGGGATGGCCGGCCACCTTGAACGCAAAGGAGGGTCCGGCCATGACAGTCAGTATAGTGAATTGAACGAAGTACCACTTGAGGCCCTCTCCCTCTGGGCTGAGGCGGAGAAGAAATTGATCCAGTGAATCAATTTCCCGCCGAAGGGTAGGGTGAGGGGCTTCCTTCACCTCCCCCTCATGGGGAGGTCAAAACGCGGAACGCGTTTTGGGTGGGCGCGCGACGTGCCTAAGCCGCAGGCTTCAGCAACACATGCCGCTTCTTCCCCATCGACAGTTTCACCACGCCGTCGATCACCGCTTCCCGCGTCAGTACCATCTTATCGTCACTCACCAGCACATCATTCACGCGCAGCGCGCCCCCTTTGATCTGACGCCGCACTTCGCTTGTCGAGGCGCAAAGCCCCGCCGTCACAAAGGCATTCAGCACACCAAGTCCCGCGTCGATCAGCACCCCGTCGATCTCAACGGTCGGCAGGTCGGCGCTTGAGGCACCTTCCTCAAATGCCGCCTTCGCCGCGCCCGCCGCGCGGTCGGCTTCTTCGCGGCCATGCAGCATGGCGGTGGCTTCCGTCGCCAGCACCTTCTTGGCGTCGTTCAGTTCGGCACCTTCCAGCTTCTCAAGCCGCGCAATCTCGTCGAGCGGCAATTCGGTGAACAGCTTGAGGAAGCGACCCACGTCGGCGTCCTCCGTGTTGCGCCAGAACTGCCAGTAGTCGAAGGGCGCGCGCATGTCGGCGTTGAGCCACACGGCACCAGACGCCGTCTTGCCCATCTTCGCGCCCGATGATGTGGTGATGAGCGGGCAGGTCGCGCCGTAAAGCTCCATCGAGGCCGCGCGACGGCCCAGCTCGATGCCGTTGATGATATTGCCCCACTGGTCCGAACCGCCCATCTGCAATTTGCAGCCATAGCGTTTGTTCAGTTCCACAAAATCATAGGCCTGCAAAATCATGTAGTTGAATTCGAGGAACGACAAAGGCTGCTCGCGTTCGAGCCGCATTTTCACGCTGTCGAAACTCAGCATTCTGTTCACGGAGAAATGACGGCCATAGTCACGCAGGAAAGGGATGTATTCGATCTTGTCCAGCCATTCGGCATTATTGACCATGATCGCGTCGGTCGGCCCGTCACCAAAGGTGAGGAAGGCGTCAAACGCGGTCTTGATCGATGCCATGTTGGCCGCGATGATCTCGTCGGTCAGCATCTGGCGTGCTTCGTCTTTGCCCGACGGGTCGCCGACCTTCGTCGTGCCGCCACCCATCAGCACGATGGGCTTGTGGCCCGCCTGCTGGAGGCGGCGCAACATCATTATCCCCATGAGATGACCGACATGCAGCGAGGGACCGGTGCAGTCGAATCCGATATAAGCCGTCACTGTCTCTTTTGCGGCATAAGCGTCGAGCGCTTCCGCATCGGAACATTGATGGATAAATCCTCGCGCACTGATCGTGCGGAGAAACTCGGATTTGAATTCAGTCATTTTCTTGGTCTCTTAAGGCTCAGATATTAGGCTCGACAACTAGGCTCGAACCCTCGACATGGAATGGCTCGAAATAGCTCGATTTCATGCTCGATTTAACACGGTTCTTCGAGCTTCCAAACGAGGTTGGACATATTTATGCGCGCTTTGGGATTAATGTCGGGTACGTCGCTGGACGGCATCGATGCCGCCATCATCGAGACCAATGGCGAGGATAAAGTCGCCCCCGGTCCCTCGCTCGCCGTGCCTTACACGCCGGAAGAGCGCGCTGTTCTGCGCGCCGCGCTCGAAGTGGCCAAGTCGTGGGAGCCCGATCAGCCCATGCCCGAGGCCATTGCCGAGGCCGAACGGCTCCTCACGCTCGCCCATGCGCAGGCCGTCCGCGCCCTCCTGAAAGAGGCGCGGTTGACGCCTCAAGACATTGATATCATTGGTTTTCACGGCCAGACGGTGCTGCACCAGCCGGACCGCCGCCGCACCGTCCAGATCGGCATGGGGGCCGAGCTTGCCCGCCTCACCGGCATTGATGTGGTCAATGATTTCCGCTCCGCCGATGTCGCCGCCGGTGGCCACGGTGCGCCCCTTGTGCCGCTTTATCATCAGGCCTTGGTGAGGAGCGCCGGCGTCAAAGAATCCATTGCGATCATCAACATAGGCGGCGTCGGTAATGTCACTTATGTGGGAATCGACGGAAGTTTACTCGCCTTCGACACCGGCCCCGGCAACGCCCTCATCGACGATTGGGCCATGAGCCATACAGGCGTGCCCGTGGACACAGATGGAGCCATGGCCGAGATCGGTGAGGTCGATGTCGATGTATTGCAAACCCTTATGGCACATGCGTTTTTCGAGACGAAGCCCCCCAAATCGCTGGACCGTTTTTCCTTCTCGCCCGCCGCCGTCGAGGGCCTGTCCCCGCCCGATGGGGCCGCCACTTTGACCGCCTTCACCGTCGAAGCCATCGCCCGCGGCCTCGCCCATATCCCCGGCATGCCGACCCGCTTTGTGGTCTGCGGGGGAGGGCGTCGCAATCCAACGCTTATGAAAATGCTTTCCCGCCGCCTTCAGGGAGGCGTCCTCCCGGCTGAGGATTTGGGCTGGCGCGGCGACGATGTGGAGGCCGAAGCCTTCGCTTATCTCGCCGTCCGCTCGCTGAAAGGTCTGCCTTTGAGCCTTCCGACAACCACCGGCGTGCCTCATCCGATGCCCGGGGGACAGCTCAACCGAGCCGTCCCCTAGAGGTCCGCCGCTTGATCAGAACCGATAGGTGATGTCGCCGCCCACATGGGTCTCGGTGCGCACGCCATCGCTGCCGCTGACACCATTGGCGAAAATATCTAACGTCATGTTTTCGCTCAGCTTATAACCGGCTCTGACGCCATATTCGACCCAGCTCGGGTTCTGCTGCGCGGGGCTGACCACACCAAAGCCGATCACATTTGTTTCCACGCTGCTCGACGCGGCAAAGCCATGCGCCACAGCCGTCCGCAGAGTTGCGTCAAGCGCAGGTGTAAAAGCGTGCGTCAGCTTGGCTTCCAGTTTCGTGACTGTCAGCTTATCTGTCCCCGCCGACACATGCGCCTCGAACGGATTGGAGGGGCCGACAGGTTCCACATAAGCATCCGTATGGAACCAGGACTGGCCAAGTTCTGCGGCCAAAACCAACTCGTCATTGGCGGAAAGATCGTAGGCCGTGCCGCTTTTTACGAAGGCATAACCGAGCGATCCGTCAGCGTCGCCCGTTCCGATTGCCGCGCCTGCACCATTGTCATATTGGCGCGTGAAGGTGAAAGAACCATCAGGCGCAACCCAGCCGCCGCCTTCAACGAAGATGCGTCCGGCTGAAGACGGTTCAAGCGTATAGCGCAGGACAAGTGCGCCGATGATTGTGTTGTGCATGCGGACATCTTTGAAATCCTCTCGGTTGAGAGAGAGGCCGCCAAGCAGCGAAAAGCCATTGGCCAATCCGACTTTGCCCGCAACACCGCCGGATGCAGATCCGACAGCGCCGAAAGCGCTGACCTGGTTCGGCGCATTGAACGGCGCATTGGCTCCCAACAATTGTGCTGCAAAACCCTGCATCTGTACTGCCGCGCCGGAGCGCGCTTCGCCGAGATCATCGATTGAGTTTTGCACCGATTCCGCGCTCGTCAGACCGCCAAGGGTGACAGCGTCGTCAATATAACGAACGAGAAAAGCGGAATCATAGATTTGACCACCAAATAGGCCCGTGCCGACAATGAATTGACCGTTTGCAGAAATTCCGTTGGCGCTTGTAAGCTCGATGCCTGTCATATCGACACCGGCATTGGCCAGCAAAGTATTGAGATTGGTCAGTCCCGTCGCCGCCGTCCAACGCGTGGCTTGTGTATGGACTTTCAACGCCTCGGCGCTATTGCCAACGATGATTGCCCCATCACCGCTGACGGCCAGAGCTGAGGAATTGCCTGCGACATTGCCGAGCGTGCCCATGTCTTCCATGCCCCCGCCTTGCGTATAACGCATCGCATGGGTGAAGCCCGGAACTTTGCTACTGCCGACAATTGTCGAACCATCGGAACTGATATCTGCCGCCTGAGAATTTCCAAGGAAACCGCCAATGGTTCCCAGGTCAACCATTCCGTTAATTTGGTCCCATCTCATGGCATGGGTATAACCACCGGCGACGCCTGCAATACCAACGATAATGGACCCGTCGCCGCTGACCGCATAGCCCGCCGAAATCCCGTTTCCACCGGCGATAGCGCCCAGATCAACCATGCCGCCTGCCGATGTCCAACGAAACGCATGGTAGTCGGTCGCATTGACGAGGCCGTATCCGATGATTGTTGCTCCGTCGGTGCTCACATCAAAGGCAGCAGAAAATGATGCGGGGTCTTGCCACATCACGCCAAGGTTGATCATCCCGGTGGCTTGCGTCCAACGGAACGCGTTAAGTTGTCCTGTGCTCACAACGCTGGTTCCAACAACGACAGTGCCGCCTGAATTGACAGCCAAACCAAGCGAGTTACCCGTGCCACTAAGGGTGCCGAGGTCAATTATTCCGCCTGAGGGAGTCCAATAGAAGGCATGTGTATAGGGACCGCTGACACTGGAGTTGCCAACAACGATCGCGCCATTGTTGCTGACGCTTCGAGCACTTGCGCTCGGAAAGGATGGGTCAAGCGTCCCTAAATCTGCGAGCGAAGTTGTGTCGGCCAATGCGGTTCCGTATCCCGTCACCATACCCCAGACCAACACCAGAGCCGTGGACGCGCGAAGGATGCTCCGCAAACGTTGTGATCCATTAATTGACGAATACCGCTTGGTACCAGCTAAATGCACGTTCTGAGCCCCTGTCGACGCGTCGCGGACGATTCCGCGCCTGAATTTCTGGCGTCAACCTAGATGGAGCTTTGTCGAACCTCTTGGCTTGAGAGATAGTGCGAGACGGACTTGGAGATACCGGTATAGAACATCAGGGTCGCAATCATTATTTGTTCGGCTTACTGACAAATATGATCGCATGTTGTCGGCTTTGTTGCCTTTTGGGTTTAGCGCCGGGATTTGCTTTGTATGACTGAGGAATTGTCCCCGCCGCTGACATTGCGATTTTCCAGCGATGATTATCCCGAGAAGGATCGGGCTGGCGTGTTCTGCGAACTTGTCGGCAGGGCCATATTATCCTTTGAAACCGAGGCTTTGCCCGGTGAACCCTTTTACAACGATGGCGCGGTGACGCTCCTGCCGGGATTGGCCATCGCAACCGCGAATTGCTCCGGCGGTCTTTTCACGCGCACCCGCGAGCTTGCCAAGCGCAGCGACGACATCGTGCTGGCCGCGTTTACCAGCGGACGCATCTTTGTCGATCAGCGTAAATCGGAATTCACGGTTGGCAACGGTGGGGGATATATTCAGCTCGCAGACGAAACAATGACGACCGCCCTTATCCCCGGTGAGCTTGTGCGTTGTATTCAGGTGCAAATTCCTCGCAAGGCGCTGGCCTCTACAGTCGGCGATCTGGATTTTGCACCCGGGCAACCTGTCGCCGGAGCGGGTGACGCCTTGCAACTTCTAGTGTCCTATGTGGAAGGCATTCAGAAACTGGCCGGTCCCGTTTCGGCAGAATTTGAGGCGCGCATTGCCTCTCACGTCTATGACCTGACGGCTTTGGCGGTGGGTGTGACCGGCGACGTGGCCGATCAGGCGCGCAGGCGCGGTTTGCGCGCCGCGCGTTTGCGCAACATCAAAGTCTACATCGCGGCCAATATCGGACCTTATCCCCTGACGCTTGAACAGACGGCGAGAGAGCAGGGCATATCGCCTGTCTATGTGCGCAAACTCTTCGAAGGGGAGGGAACGAACTTCTCTGCCTTCGTTCTGGAACAACGCCTCGTGCGCGCTAATGCTATCATCGCCAATCCCCGTCTTGCGCATATGGCGATCAGCACAATTGCCTATGATGTCGGGTTCAACGATCTGTCCTATTTCAATCGGGCATTCCGAAAGCGTTACGGCGCGACACCATCAGATGTGCGCGCCGCTTCACTAGGAAAATAATGGGAAGGCCAATCAACCTCTTGTGGGCTGACCTTCCAACCGCTTGTCGAGGTAAGCGCCGGTCACAGTTGCCAGCGGATCGATATGCGTATCGAAGAAATGGTTCGCACCCTCGATCACCGAATGCTCGATGACGATGCCCTTTTGCGTCTTCAACCGGTCAACGAGCTTCTGCACATCGCCTGCGGGTGCAACCTGATCGGCCGAACCATTGACGATGAGGCCCGAGGACGGGCAGGGCGCGAGGAATGTGAAGTCATACATATTGGCGGGCGGGGCAACCGAGATGAAGCCTTCGACTTCGGGACGACGCATCAGCACTTGCATGGCGATCCAGGCACCGAACGAAAAGCCACCGATCCAGCACTGCGAAGCGTCCGAATTCTGCGCCTGCAGCCAGTCCAGCGCTGACGCCGCATCCGACAATTCGCCGATGCCGCTGTCAAAAGCGCCTTGGCTGCGTCCAACGCCACGGAAGTTGAAGCGCAGCACGGAAAACCCGCGCGCCACAAAATCCTGAAACAATGCCAGCGTAACGGGGTTGTTCATGGTCCCGCCAAACTGCGGATGGGGATGCAAAACCAGCGCAATCGGCGAATTCGCCTTGCGGCTATGGTGATATCGACCTTCGATGCGGCCTGCAGGGCCATTGAAGATGACTTCGGGCATATTCTTCTGATCTCACCTTGCACGCGACGCTTTGGCTGCGACGCAATAACCCACTACGATAATGGGAATTAAACCCAAATAAATTTGGCATTTCCTCTGGCAATCGGGGGCCAGGGTCGCTAAATAGTTGACTAGCGTACTAGGAATAACCTAGTCCGCGACGCGCCTATTCCTGCGATTTAGGGAGGCGCGAGGGTTCTTTAACACAGGCAAGTGCCGGTTAGGCAAGGCTTTTGGGTGCGTCAGTTGTGTCCGGGGCCGCTTTCGACAGGAGTAGGCTCTTATGAAGCTCACAACCAAAGGGCGTTATGCCGTCATGGCGATGGCCGATCTGGCGCGTTTTGGCACCGGCAAGCCCGTGGCGCTCGCCGACATTGCCCAGCGGCAGGAAATCTCGCTTTCCTACCTTGAGCAGCTGTTCGCTAAGCTCCGCCGTGGCGATCTGGTCAAAAGCGTGCGCGGCCCGGGCGGCGGCTATCGTCTGGCCCGTTCCGCCGAGGAAATACGTATCTCCGACGTCATCATGGCGGTCGATGAGCCCATCAAAGCCACGCGCTGCGAAGTCGGTTCGCCCAAGGGCTGCATGGGTCATTCCTCCAGCCGCTGCATCACGCATGACCTCTGGGAAGAGTTGAGCCACCAAATTCAGGTCTATCTCAGCGGCGTCTCGCTGGCCGATGTCATCAATGGCCGCGTCGCGCGCTCTGCCGGCAACGACACACAACTCACCGCCACAGCGGCAGACTGAGCAGACAAACCGAAGAAAGACCGACAAGCCAATGACAACGCGCGCCTATTTGGACCACAACGCCACTGCGCCGGTACGCCCGGAAGCAGCGGCGGCGGTCGTGCGCGCGCTATCGCTTGTCGGCAATCCGTCCTCCGTCCATGGCGAAGGCCGCCGCGCGCACGCGCTGATCGAAGAAGCGAGGGCCGATGTCGCGCACCTCGTCGGTGCCAAACCCGCTGAAGTCATTTTCACCAGCGGCGGCACCGAAGCGGCAAACCTCGCGATCCATTCCGCTGTTGCGGCGCTCGGCGTCGAACGTCTGATCATCTCCGCGATTGAGCACGATTGCATCCGCGCCTCCGCCGTCGCGTCCGGTCTACCGGTAGATGTCCTCCCCGTGGACAACAACGGTATTGCTGATCTCGCCGCGCTCGAAGCGCTTCTCGCCAAGCCCCGCAAGGCGCTCGTCGCGCTGATGCTCGCCAATAATGAGACCGGTATTATCCAGCCCGTTGGCGGGGCATCCGCGCTCGCTCATGGGGCCGGTGCTTTGCTGCTCTCAGATACCATTCAGGCCGCAGGCCGCATCAGCATTGATCTGAAGGTCCTTGGCGCGGACATGGTTCTGCTCTCGGCGCACAAGATCGGTGGCCCGCAGGGTGCGGGCGCATTGGTGCTGCGCGAAGGCCTCGCCTTCGAACCACTTATCCGCGGGGGTGGACAAGAAAAGCGCCGCCGCGCCGGAACAGAAAACGTCGCAGGCATCGCAGGCTTCGGTGTCGCCGCTCGTCTCGCGCTCAGCGACGATGCGCATATGCTGGAACTTGCGCGCCTGCGCGACAGGCTCGAAACCGCCTTGCGCGCCGCTGCGCCTGAACTTGTCGTCTTCGGCGCTGACGTGGCGCGCCTGTCCAACACGAGCCTCTTTGCCGCATCGGGCCTCGTCTCGGAAACGCTTATTGTGGCGCTGGATCTTGATGGTCTCGCCGTCAGTGCAGGGTCTGCCTGCTCGTCAGGCAAAGTCACACGCTCGCATGTGCTGGCCGCCATGGGTGTTGCCGACGATCTCGCAGGCGGCGCGATCCGCGTCAGCTTGGGTTCGGGCAATACAGACGCCGACATTGATAAATTCGTTGCGGGCTGGTCGCGCTATGTCGCGCGCGCCCGCGAAAAAACCCAACACATGAAGGCGAACGCAACTCCGCCCGCGTTTGCAGAAGTGGAGCATTGATATGGTGGCTGT
>JAUSLL010000026.1 GCA_030649335.1 Parvibaculum sp.
ATGTTTGTGCGCGCCGTCGCCTACATGATGAGCCACGGTTCAGATGGTTTGCGTCAGGTCGCCGAAGACGCGGTGCTGAACGCAAACTATGTACTCGCATCGTTGAAGAACGATCTGTCAGCGCCCTTCGAAGGGCCCTGCATGCACGAAGCCTTGTTCGATGACCGTTTCCTCAAAGGAACAGGCGTCGAAACGCTCGATTTCGCCAAGGCGATGATCGACGAGGGCTATCACCCGATGACCATGTATTTCCCTCTGGTGGTTCACGGCGCTTTGCTCATCGAACCGACAGAAACGGAATCGAAAGCGACGCTCGATCAATTCATCGGCACGTTGAAACATCTCGCCAAGGCAGCGAAGGGCAATGACAAATCGCTCTTCACCGGCGCACCGCATTTTGCCCCGCGCCATCGTCTCGACGAAACGCTGGCGGCGAGAAACCCTGTGTTGCGCTGGCAGGCACCGGCTCCTAAACAGGCTGCAGAATAAAAATACCTTGGGGGATACATGCGCTGGTCTGTGAAACGGATTGTGCTGGGCACAATCGCCGTGCTTGTTGTCGGCACGGCAATTGTCGGTGTCGCTAAATGGCGTGAGGTAAAACGCGCACAATTTGTGGCGTCGATGTTTTCCGGCGCGGATGAAGTCGAAAACTTCCGCAACATGAACGCGATTTTTCCAACCCGCACCATCGCGCGGGCAGGCGAACCGTTCCTGATCCCCGAGGGTCCGGCGCTCGATCTGCCGACCACGTACAGCTATCAAGGCAAGACACGCGACGCGGCAGACTTTCTCGCCGACACCGACACGACCGGACTTGTTATCGTTCAGCATGGCAAGATCGTTCACGAGCAATATTGGCGCGGCAATACCAAAGACACGCGTTGGATCTCGTGGTCCGTCGGTAAATCCTTTATTTCCACCCTCGTCGGCATTGCCGTTGAAGAGGGCAAGATCGCCAGCATTGACGATCAGATCACCAAATACGCGCCCGAGCTAAAAGGTTCGGGTTACGACGGCGTCACGATCAAACATGCGCTTCAGATGTCGTCCGGCGTAGGCTGGAACGAAGATTACAGTGACCAGAATTCGGACATTGCCCGTTTCGGTCGGACGCTCGCCTTTGGCGGGTCGATGGTTGATTTCGCCAAAACCCTGAAACGCGAACACGAACCCGGCACCTATCATCTCTACAACAGTATGGACGCACAGGTGCTGGGCCTCGTGCTGGATCATGCGACAGGCATCACGCCTTCGGAATATTTGTCTCAGAAAGTCTGGTCGAAGATCGGCGCCGAGCAGGACGCCTACTGGGTGCTTGATGACTACGGCAATGAGCTTGCCGCTGGCGGCGTCAACGTCACGGCGCGCGACTACGCCAAATTCGGCCTCTTATATTTGCATGGCGGCAATTGGAACGGTGAGCAGCTTGTGCCCGCCGATTGGGTCAAGGCCTCCCACACACCTGACGCACCGTTTCTGATGCCCGGCAAACAGGAAATGAAATCCGAAACATCGGGCACGATGGGCTACGGCTATCTCTGGTGGATTCCAAGTAAAGTCGGTGGAGCATATTCCGCTATCGGCATCTACAACCAGTTCATCTATGTCGATCCCACGCGCGACCTCGTCATCGTCAAGACGTCCGCCAATCATACTTATGGCGGTGGCGCGACGGAGGAGAGCTATCGCGAGATGGAAACCTTTGCGCTCTTTGATGCCATTGCGGCCAAGTTGGACGCCGTCCAATGAACGAGGCGCGGTTCCTCGAACTGTCGCTCGTTAATGACGTGAACCGCGAAATTCTGAAACGGCTGCCTGATCTTGATCTACAGGATGCCTGGCTCGTGTCCGGCGGCCTGTTCCAAACGGTCTGGAACGCCTTGACCGGCCGGGATCTGCACCACGGCATCAAGGATTACGATATTTTCTACTTCGATCCCGACACGAGTTGGGAGGCGGAAGATCGTGTGATCCGTCGGGCTCGGGATGCCTTCGCGGGAATTGACGCCGACATCGAGTTGAAAAATCAGGCGCGCGTGCATCTTTGGTATGAATAAAAATTCAAGACGCAATACGCACCCCTCACTTCATCGTGTGAAGGCATCGATCGCTTTCTCGCACCGGCCTGTATGGTGGGTGTGTTGCCTGATGGCAAAGTCTACGCACCGCGTGGGTACGAAGACATCGAGAGCATGACAATCCGGCCTAACCGTGCGGCAAATTTCAAAGCCGAACTCTATCTCGCCAAATGTGCCCGCTGGAAAGAGACTTGGTCTGAACTGACAGTGATACAGCCTTAATCCCCTCTCCTATCAGGAGAGGGCTAAGGCGTCCAATATCAAGGCACCAGCAACCGCTCGACAAAGAACGAGATAACCCGCTTTGCTGCTTCCTTCGTCGGCTCGCCATCCTTGTCGATCAGGTCATTGGTCACGACACTATGGGCCTGACCGCCGAATGAATCCGGGTTGGCGGCATCATCGTCGAGTTCGATCCCTTCAAAGGCGTCACCCAGCTCGCGACGCAACACCTCGAATTTGCCAGGCGGTGACATGACATCACCCTTGAAGCGGAGTCCCAACACTTTGTCACCCTTGGCGCAGCGGTCTTTGACGCATTGAAACTCTGCCGGTGAAACATGCAGCGCCGATTTACGCTCCGCGCCGATGGGCAGCGGCATCGAGGGCTGACAGAGGACAGGCGCGAGAAGGGCGGGTTCCATCATCATCGACAAGGCGAAATTGCCCGAGAAGCACATGCCGATGGTGCCGACGCCCTTACCGCCTGCTTCAGCGTGCGCGTGGCGCAGCAAACCCCGCAGCCAGTCGGTAACAGGGCTCGAGCTGTGACTTGCCAGCACATGGAACTCGCGGCTAATGCAGATCGTGGCCACGGACTTGAGGACATAGCCTGTCGAGAGCGGGGCACCGGCTTTGCCGACCAGCAGCGGCATGTACACGCGGAAGCCTGCCTCGACCACCCAGTCGGCAAAGCGCACGACCTCCGGTGTGATGCCGGGAATTTCATGGATGACGATGACGGCAGGACCGTGCCCGCGCACATAGACGGGCTTCGTCTTGCCTTCATGAGTGAATTCGGTTTGCGTGTATTCGCTGAGCATGTCGTCCCCCTGATGCGCGTGCAAAGAGGCTATCTGAGGCGGAGGCGTGCGGCCAAAGAAAAACCCCGCCGGATGGGGCGGGGTTTCAAATTTCTGTGGGGTAACTGCTTATCAGTGCAGCTTGGTCGCTAGCTCCGAAATCGCCTTCTCGACGATCGTGCTGTCCTTGGCCACATCGACCTTATCGGCGATGACAGAGCGCGCGGCGTTGATGGCAATATCGGCGGCGGCGGCGCGCACTTCGGCGACGGCCTGCGATTCAGCCTGGCGGATCTTGTCTTCAGCAAGCTGCTGGCGACGCACAACCTGAGCTTCCATGGCGGCGCGGGTTTCCTCGGCAAGGCGCTCTGCCTCGACCTGAGCCTGCGCGATAATGGCGTCGGCTTCCTGCATGGCTTCGGCCTGACGCTTCTTGTAGGAGGCGAGCAGGGCTTCAGCTTCTTCGCGCAGACGGCGCGCTTCGTCGAGTTCCTTGGCAATGTCGCCCGCGCGCTTGTCGAGCGCGTCGGTGATCATCGCAGGCGCTTTGTAATAGACGATCAGTGCGATAAAGCAGAAGAATGAAACAGCGACCCAGAATTCGGCGGTCGCAAAAATGGAAACGGGGGCATCATGCATGTTGGTGTCCTCAGCCCTTCAAAGCGGCGTCAACGGCGCGCTCGGTTGCGGCCTTGTCGGCGTCTTCGCCCAGAAGCTGCGAGACGATGGCGCCCGCAACATCAACGGCAACAGTGCGAACATTGGCGAGTGCCGTTTCCTTGGTCGCCTTGATGGCGGCTTCGGCTTTGGCGATTTTTTCATTGAGCTGGGCTTCGATGGCGACACGTTTGGCTTCCGTTTCGGATGCCAGCTTGTCGCGCGTAGCCTGCGCAATGGTGTGGGCTTTGGCGCGGGCTTCGGCCAGAGCCTTTTCGTAGGCCGCGATGGCGGCGTCCGTTTGGGCTTTGGATTGAGCGGCCTTGTCGAGATCGCCGGCGATGCGTTCGCGGCGGCCTTCGAGGACGGTCGCAATGCGCGGCAGCGCAATGCGCGACATCAGCACATAGAGAACAACGAAAACAATCGTGAGCCAGGCAAGCTGGGGAACGAATGTTGCAAAATCTAATTGTGGCATATGTCTCGCACCCCTTGTGACAGGGAGCCTCTCAAAATATCCGGCGAGGCGATGGATGCATCACGCATCCATCGCCACAACCAGAAGACGGACCGTTTCTTCAGATAACGAAGAGCAGGATGAGCGCAACGACGAGACCGAAAAGGCCCGTCGCTTCGGCGAGAGCGAAGCCGAGAAGCAAGTTCGGGAACTGGGCCGGAGCGGCGGCCGGATTGCGGAGCGCGCCCGCGAGGTAGTTACCGAAAATTGTGCCGATGCCGACGCCTGCGCCCGCGAGAGCGATACAAGCAATGCCTGCGCCGATGAGCTTGGCTGCTGCTGGTTCCATGGTCCTTAGTCTCCGTCTTCAACGAGACGCGTTTGCGTCTCTTCAGGTTGATCGTTGGGCATTAAGCCCGGCTTAGCGTCGAATACGACAGCAGATGCGCGAAGTGCCGAAGCACTTAGTGCATGTGCAGCGCGTCGTTCAGATAGATGCAGGTCAGGATCGCAAACACATAGGCTTGCAGGAACGCGACCAGAATTTCGAGCCCCGTAAAGGCCACCATGAAGGCGAGCGGCAGAAAGCCGCCGGCCCAGCCCATCGCAATGACGAAACCGGCAAACACTTTCAGCATCGTGTGGCCAGCCATCATGTTGGCGAACAAACGAACCGAGAGGCTGATGGGGCGGGTGAGGTAGGAGATCACTTCGATGACGACCAGAAGCGGCAGCAGAGCGGCCGGCACACCTTTGGGAACGAAGAAGTGGAAGAAGTGCAACCCGTGAACGGCAAAGCCGAGCACAGTGACACCGAGGAAGATGAACATCGCCAGACCGAAGGTCACGATGATGTGGCTCGTCACGGTGAAGGAATAGGGCAGCATGCCGCCCATGTTGCAGAAGAGCACAAACATGAAGAGCGTGAAGACGAAGGGGAAGAAGCGCTTGCCTGCATCGCCGACGTTGTCGCGCAGCATGTTCGACACGAATTCGTAGGAGAGTTCAGCAACCGACTGCCAACGGCCCGGTACCAGCGAACGCTTGCCCATGCCTGCAATGGTCAGGAGCGAGATCGCGGCGGCCACAATTACCATCCACATGGCGGAATTGGTGAAGGACACGTCGAAGCCGCCGATGTGCAGCGGATAAATGGTGCTGATGTGGAACTGGTGCATCGGGTCGATGGCGAGGCCACCGGACGGCGCCGCGCCGTGAACTGCTGCTGCGGCGCCATGTACTGCTTCTGCTGCCGACACGTGTGTGTTCCTGTCGCTTGCGGGCTGATCAGCCCTGATTGTCGCTCTTTGCGTCCGCTTCGGCCTGGGCAGCGAGCTGCTTGGCTGTCTTGAACACGTTCAATATCCCTGCGGCGACACCGAGAAAGAAAAAGACCAGCAGGAACAAGGGTCCCGTACCCAGCCATTTATCGATCAGCAAGCCAATGCCACCACCCACAAATATGCCCGCCACGAGTTCGGTGGAGAGTCTGAAGGCGATGCCCATGGCGGAGCCACGTGCAGCAGTATTCACCGGCTCTTGGTGGGCTTTCTGCGTGACGCGCAGACGTGCCTCGAAGTTTGCAAGGTCAGATTTCAGTTTATCCCTAGCGTCCGAATCGCTGGTCGATTTGTCGCCGTTAAAGCCTGCCAAATCACCGCGCTCCTCGCGCTAAAAGGCCCCGAAAAAGCGACCAAGCCCCGCCTTAAGCCGCGCGCACCCTACTTGTGCCCCTCAGGCCTGTCAAGAACCTGCTAACACTGTTTAAGCCATTGATAATAAAAGTCTTTCTGGCGTCTTTCGCGGCTGCGGCAATCCGCCCCGCCGGTGACCTGAGTCGCGCCGCGAGAGTCGCACCCGCTGAGGTGAAAAAGGCTCCCGCTGAGGGAGCCTTCATCGTCGATTTTTGGATGATTATGGATACTTAAGAGGCTTCCAGATAGCGCTCGGCGCCCTCAAGGTCCACCGACACCAGTGTCGAGACGCCGCGCTCCTGCATGGTGACGCCGAACAAGCGGTTCATGCGGGCCATCGTGAGCGCGTGATGGGTAATGATGAGGAAGCGCGTATCGGTCGTGCGGGTCATCTCTTCCATCAGATCGCAGAAGCGTTCGACATTCGAATCGTCCAAAGGCGCGTCCACTTCGTCCAGCACGCAGATGGGCGAAGGATTGGTGAGGAACACGGCGAAGATCAGCGACATGGCGGTCAGCGCCTGCTCGCCGCCGGAAAGTAGCGACATGATCTGCAAGCGCTTGCCCGGCGGACGGGCGAAGATTTCGAGACCGGCTTCGAGCGGATCGTCCGATTCCGTAAACTTCAGATGGGCCTCGCCGCCGCCGAACAGATGCGTGAACAAGCGACCGAAGCTCGCGTTCACTTTCTCGAAAGCCTCCAGCATACGCTCGCGGCCCTCGCGGTTGAGGCTGCCGATACCCTGACGAAGCTTCGCAATCGCGTTGATGAGATCTTCGCGTTCGGTCGTCATGGTTTCGAGTTGCTCGGCATATTCGCGTGCTTCTTCTTCGGCACGCAGATTGACGCCGCCAAGGCTTTCGCGTTCGCGCTTCAGGCGGTCGAGTTTCGCGTCCACCTGTTCAAGTGTCGGCAACTCGGCACCTTCTTCGAGATTGGCCTGCGACAGAGCCGCCGCCGGTTCACACTCAAGCGCCTCGCGCACGCGTTCTTCTGCTTCGCGCAGACGTTCACGGCCGCCTTCGACAAGGCCGTCGATGCGGGCGCGTTCTTCGCGCGCTTCGCCGAGATGCGCCTGGAATGTTTTGGCAAGACGCGCACATTCCGACAGGCGCGCTTCGGCGCTTGCCAATGCATCGGCCGCTGTGCTGCGGGCGGTTTCTGCCGTGGCAATGACATCAAGCAAGCCGATGCGGCGTTCCTCGATCATCGCGGGCACAGCTTCAAGTTCCTGCAACTCGCCCAGGCCTTCGCCCTGGCGTTCTTCCAGCGTAGCGATCTGGCGTTCAGCGTTCGTGGAGCGCAATTCCCAGGCGCGGCGTTCGTCCTGAATACCGGCGAGACGGCGCGTGCGCGCTTCGGCCTCGCGCTTCATGCTTTCGTGGCGCGCGCGTGCTTCTGTGAGTTCAACGCGGTGCTGGCCCACCATGTCGCGCAATTCATTGGCGCGCAGGCGCAGCTCTTCGTCGGGCTGCAAGGCTTCAAGCGACATGGTCGCTTCTTCAAGCCCGCGTGCTGCTTCGCCGCGATCGCCCTGCAAGCGTTCCTCGGCTTCCCCGAGCGCCGCCACGCGCTGCAACAAGGCGGACGCCGCACGTTCTGCCGAGGCAAGCTGTTCGCGGATTGTGTTGTGTGCGGTCTGCGCTTCACGCTGTTGGCGACGTGCGTCCTGTTCTTGTGCCAATGCGTCTTCAGCGGCGACGCGGGCGCTTTCGAACACCGCACGCGCTTCACCGGAGATTTCCCGTGCGCTCGTCAGTTCAATCTGCAAATCAGCAAGGCGGTTGCGCTGTTCAAGACGACGGGCGGCTGCCGTCGGCGCATCGGCGGCGGCTGTGTAACCATCCCAACGCCACAAGCCACCTTCGCGCGTCACAAGGCGCTGACCGGGTTTCAATTCGCCTTGCAGGCGCTTGCCGTCCTGCGCATCGACAACGCCGATCTGCGACAGACGGCGCGACAAGGCAGCGGGCCCGCGCACATATTGTGTGAGCGCCGTCGCGCCCATTGGCAGGGCAGGCGGTACATCAAAGGCCGCAAGCGCATCCCAGTGAACGGGAGCCGCGACATCGCCGGGCACGGCAAGATCATCGCCCATCGCCGCACCAAGCGCGGTTTCATAGCCATGCTCAACGGTCAGCGCGTCGATCATCGGCGGCCACAAGTCGCTCTCATCAACAGCCAGAAGGTCGGCAATCGTTTTGGCTTGCGCTGAAAGATCGCCCGCCTGACGTTCGGCAATCTGCATCGGCTCGCGGGCGGCGCGTTCGGCGCTCTGCGCAGCGGTGCGGGCTTCTTCCGCTTCCATCGCCGCCATTTCCGCACCGCTCATCGTCTGTGCGGCAGCTTCAAGTTCGGCAGATTGCAGGTCGATCTCCGCCTGCTTTTCAGCGGCGTCGGTCAGCGTTGCCTGTTCGCGCTGAATGTCGTCAAGCTGCGCCTGCAGACGTTCAATGCGCGTGCGGCCTGCTTCAATCGACTTTTCAAGGCTCTGGCGCTCTGCCGTCAGCACCGCGATTTCGCGGTTAAGCTGATCGAGTTCGGTTTCGGCAACAGTCAGGCGCGTCTGGGTTTCGGTGACGAGGCCGAAGGCCTCTTCCTGCGCTTCGGTCTGACCGGCATTGGCTTCTGTGAGCTCACTTGCTTCCTCGTCGAGCTTCGCCATAGCGGCGCGCGTGTCTTCGATGAGGTTCTTTTCGCGCGCCAGATCCTGACCGATCTGATCAAGGCGGGCGGTGAGGCGCTGGGCCTGATCCCGCGCACGGGCTTCTTCAGAGTCAAGCTGATCGCGCTCAATCGTCAGGCGATGGAGGCGTGCGGATTCTTGTGCTTCCGTATCGCGCAACACTGGCAGAGCTTCGGCGGATTCGGCTTCAGCGATTGTTGCTGCCGCGCTTTCGCGTGTGAGGTCCGCGACGCGTGTATCCGTTTCGGCAAGGCGTGTTTCTTCGTGGCGCAAACCGTCAACGGCCTGCGTCCATTTCAGATGCAGAAAAATGGATTCAGTCTCGCGGATCTGACCCGACAGATTGCGATAGCGCGTGGCCTGACGGGCCTGACGCTTCAGGCTCGCAAGCTGGCTTTCGACCTGCGCCACCACGTCGTCGAGACGCGTGAGATTTGTCTCGGCAGCTTTGAGGCGCAATTCCGCTTCGTGGCGGCGTGTGTAAAGACCGGTGATGCCTGCGGCTTCTTCAAGAATGCGGCGACGATTGATCGGCTTCGACGCGATGATCTGCGCGATCTGACCCTGACGCACAAGGGCGGGCGAATGAGCGCCGGTGGACGCGTCAGCAAACAGAAGCTGCACATCGCGTGCACGTACTTCGCGCCCGTTGACACGGTAGGTCGAGCCTTCATCGCGTTCGATCTTGCGCGACACTTCAATCGTGTCGAGGTCGTTGTAGGCGGCAGGCGCTGTGCGGTCGCCGTTGTCGATATACAATGTGACTTCGGCATAGTTGCGGGCAGGGCGACCTGTGGTGCCCGCAAAAATCACGTCTTCCATGCCCGAGCCGCGCATGTTCTTGAACGAGTTTTCGCCCATCACCCAACGCAAGGCCTCAAGCAGATTGGACTTGCCGCAACCATTGGGACCGACAACGCCGGTGAGCCCCGGCTCGATGATAAGATCGGTCGGATCGACAAATGATTTGAAGCCTGAAAGGCGCAAACGATTGAATTTCACTTCGGTCGATCCTGGTTCTGTCTTTAGGTCTTGAGACTATTGGGTACGCGTCGCCGCTTATTCTTGCGGCGTCGCGGGCGTTATTTCACCGGCCGGTGCGGGCGTGTCGCTGTCGGAGGCTTCCGCGCCCGGCAGGTGCTTTTTCAGCATCGGTTCAAAATCCGAATAGGGAATTGCGCCTTCGATCTTCTCGCCGTTGATGAAGAATGTCGGCGTGGAGCGAACACCAAACGTGCCCGCGCCGCGCTCGGCCACCGATTTGATGTGTTCGAAATTTTTCTCATTCTTCATGCAGGCGTCGAACGCCTCTTCCGAAAAGCCGCCTTGCTTGCCGATATTCTTGAGCGCTTCCATCGGTGTTTCCACGAAAGCCCATTGGGCCTGCGTGCTGAAAAGGACGTCGACGAAGTCGAAGTAGCGGTCAGGGCCGGCGCAATGAGCGAGCATGTAGGCCGCTGTGGCGATGGGGTCGAACGGGAAATCGCGCAGCGTGTAATAGACCTTGCCCGTGTCGATATAGTCCTTCTTGAAGGACGGGAATGTGCCCTTGTTGAATTCCGCGCAATGCGAGCAAGTCAGCGAGGCATATTCATAGACCTTGACCGGCGCCTTTGGGTCGCCGAGCGACATGTCGCCTTCCGGGCCGGGAACGGCCAGTTCCTGCTCGATTTTCGACAGATTGGCGTCCGCATCGGCTGTCTGGCCGCCATTGGGGCCAAATGCCCGATAGCCGACATAACCCAACACAAGAACGGCCAAAACAGCCGCTACCGCTATCGCTATAACTCGATTTTGATTCACTTTACGCGATCTCCACTAGATGTTGTTGCATTATGGCGGTGGCGAATTGGCCGCTCAACCAAACCTTTGACTCGACAGAGCACCAGAATCGAGACTCACAGGCCTTTTGGTCCTGTTTTCGCTCAGTTAGCGCTTTGTCCCAGAAGTTCTCCCCAGAATTCTTTCGCCAAGCCGCGCCAGCGCGTCTTTGAGTGCCGGTTCGGCAATGGGTTGAAGCTCATTCGACAGCGCCTCACGCTCCTGCGCGCCCAACTTACGGATGGGGCGGCGGCGGGCTTTGGCGCGTGGCGGCAGCGGGCCTTGGGTCATTTTTAACCGCGAAACGGCCAAATACCCATAGTAGGCATTGATGCGTTCGATGATCTGCGGCTCTAAGTGCTTGATTTCAAGAGCAATTGGGCCATCAACACGGATTTCGAGGACGGCGGCGGCAGACGGTCCCGCGGCATCGCGCAGGCGGCGCGGATATACAAGCCGTTCGGGGGCCGAATAATCGGCGATGACATCACCCGCAATGTCGGGCCAATTGGCCAGAATGTGTCCTTCGGCAAAACCTCTTTTGCGAAACAGATCGCGTGTAAGACCGGCGACCCGCGTGCCGATGGGCGGCAGGCTGAAGCGATTGGGCGCGAGCTGGTGGTCGGACGGTTTGGACATGCCGCCATTCTGCTTTGAAAACGCCTCCAGAGCGAGTCCGGTTGACGCCACAATGGAATCTGATCCAAGTCTCTCCAATGGCCGCAAAAAGTAAGACCGACCACCGCCCCGTCGCCCCCGCGCTGCTGCGCTGGTACGACAAACACGCCCGTGTATTGCCCTGGCGGTCGCGGCCGGGCGAGCACGCGGACCCTTATGCCGTATGGCTTTCTGAAATCATGCTGCAACAAACGACTGTGGCGACGGTCGGAAAATACTTTCGCGATTTCATGCAACGCTGGCCGACGGTCGAACAACTCGCCGCTGCCCCCATCGACGATGTGA
Source organism: Parvibaculum sp. (assembly GCA_030649335.1). GTDB lineage: Bacteria > Pseudomonadota > Alphaproteobacteria > Parvibaculales > Parvibaculaceae > Parvibaculum. Next base: position 11,383 of record JAUSLL010000026.1, read on the forward strand.
TGAAGCGCTGGGCGGGGCTTGGCTACTACAGCCGCGCGCGCAACCTCCATGCCTGTGCGGTGATGGTCGCGCACGACTATAATGGTCAGTTCCCTGATGATGAGGCCGCGCTGCAAAAGCTACCCGGCATCGGGCCTTATACGGCAGCCGCCATCACAGCGATTGCCTTTGGCAAACGCGCGACCGTGATCGACGGCAATGTGGACCGCGTGGTGACAAGGCTTTTTGCCATCGAGATGCCGCTGCCTTTATCAAAACCCGAAATCCGCGCGCAAGCTGAAACGCTGACGCCGGACAAACGCGCAGGCGATTTCGCGCAAGCCATGATGGATCTCGGCGCAACGATCTGCACGCCGAAGTCACCATCATGCAACCGCTGCCCGCTGACAGAAGTGTGCGACGCCTATGCGCAAGGCATTGCCGACACCTTGCCGCGCCGTGCGCCGAAGAAGCCGCGACCCGTGCGGCATGGCGCATGTTTCTTTGTCACGAGGCCGGACGGTGCTGTGTTGTTACGCAAGCGCGTGGCCAAGGGCCTCCTCGGCGGGATGATGGAAGTGCCGACGACGCCTTGGCTGGATGCCGCGGCAGAAGACTATTCAGAATTCGCACCGCTCAAAGCCAAATGGAAAAAGCGCATGGGTTTGGTCGAGCATACATTCACACATTTTCACCTTATACTGACGGTTTTTGTTGGAGCGGCGGGCGCAAAGGAAGCGGCGAAAGCGGGCGGGGTTTGGACCGCGCAGGATGAGTTGGCGGGAGAGGCGTTGCCGTCACTGATGCGCAAGGTGGTGGCTCTCGCCATGCCGGATGAGGGGCCATTGTTCAGTAAACAGAGCAAAAAATGATGCGTCTTGCCCGGCTTGACCGGGGCATCCATCTGATGCTTTGGGTGGAGTGAAGATGGATCGCCCGATCAAGTCGGGCGAAGACTGTGGGTGGGGATAGGGCTTTAGTCAGCCTTGAAATACACTCAAAGCGCACTCAAAGCGCACTCGAAATGTCGAGTGTTTCCTGTCGGTTTTCGAGCCATTCCATGTCGAGGGTCAGCGCGACAACACGCTGGCGCACAGGCGCGCAATCCTCAGGCGGGGACAAGCGCCCCCGAGGGCGGGCGCACGTGCCTATCCCCGAAAATAAATGTCGAAAATTCTATCCCCGAAAAACGGAAGGGCGGAATTTCGTGCCTCAGGCCGAACCCATTTCGGCGCGCACCTTCTGGCGGAGGATGTCGATGGGTTTCAATTTGCCATCGGTCTTGAAGTGCCAGTAGGTCCAACCGTTGCAGGCATCAAGCCCCTGCACGTGGGCACCGATCTTGTGGATCGAACCCGTCGCATCGCGGCAGACGAGCGAGCCGTCGGCGCGGACGCGGGCGGCGTGGCGGCGCATGGGGTCGGTGAGGATGGTACCGGGTTCGATGAGCCCGCGTTCGACGATGGAACCGAAGGGCACGCGCACTTCGGCTTTCTTTGAGGTCGTGACCTGCAAATCTTCGGGCGAAGAGGGCAACACTTTAGAGATGCGCGCTTTCGCGACTTTGATGTATTTCGTTTCGCGCTCGATGCCGATGACTTTGCGGCCGAGTTTTTTAGCAACCGCACCTGTGGTGCCTGTGCCGAAGAACGGGTCGAGCACAGTGTCGCCCGCGTTGGTCGTTGCGAGCAGGATGCGGTGAAGGAGCGCCTCGGGCTTTTGTGTCGGATGGGCTTTGTCGCCGTCTTCGTCTTTCAGACGTTCGCCGCCCGTGCAGATCGGCAGCACCCAGTCGGAGCGCATTTGCAGATCGTCGTTCAACGCTTTCATGGCGTCATAGTTGAACGTGTATTTTTTCTGGTCTTCGTCGCGCGTCGCCCAGATCATCGTTTCATGCGCATTGGTGAAACGCGTGCCGCGAAAGTTCGGCATGGGGTTCGACTTGCGCCAGATCACATCATTCATGATCCAGAAGCCGAGATCCTGAAGGCTCGCGCCGACGCGGAAGATGTTGTGATAGGAGCCGATGACCCAGATCGCGCCGGTGTCTTTCAACACGCGCTTGGACGCTTTGAGCCATTCGCGCGTGAACTTGTCGTAGGTCGCGAAACTGTCGAACTTGTCCCAGTCGTCGGTGACGGCATCAACCTTGGATTGGTCAGGCCGCGTCAGCTCGCCGCCCAGCTGGAGGTTATAGGGCGGATCGGCAAAAATGAGATCGACTGATTTTTCCGGCAGGGCATTCATCGCTTCGATGCAATCGCCCTGAATGATCTTTTCGTTCGGCAGATTACCCGCCGCGTTTGTTCCGCGCCCCAACTTCGACCCCTACTCAATGACCCCAACACAACATGGGCCGCGGATCATGGTGGAGCGAGGAATCTGCGTCAAGAATCAATAGGTTAACCAGAATCAGCACACTAAATCGAGTCACTTTGGAATCGCAGGACTCAA
>JAUSLL010000027.1 GCA_030649335.1 Parvibaculum sp.
TACATCAAGAAGGCCAAGGACAAAAACGATCCGTTCCGTCTGATGGGCTTCGGGCATCGCGTTTACAAAAACTACGATCCGCGAGCCCGCGTGATGCAGCAAACCTGCCATGAAGTGCTCAAAGTTATGGGCATCAAGGACGATCCGCTGCTCGACGTTGCCATCGAACTCGAACGCATCGCGCTGTCGGATGACTATTTCATCGAAAAGAAACTCTATCCGAATATCGACTTCTATTCGGGCATCACGCTGAAGGCGATGGGCTTCCCGACAACGATGTTCACCGTTCTCTTCGCTCTCGCCCGCACCGTCGGTTGGGTCGCGCAGTGGAACGAAATGATCACGGATCCGGACCAGCGTATCGGTCGTCCGCGCCAGCTCTACACCGGCGCTCCGCGTCGCGACTATGTGCCGGTCGATAAGCGAAAGTGATTTCCGGCTTTCGGATTTGAAATTGAGAGAGGCGTTCTGAAAGGGACGCCTCTTTTGTTTTTTGGAAAACCCCATTCATCAATGCGCCATGCGCGGGCTTGACCCGCGCATGGCGATTACATATTTGAATTAAAGCATCTCCAGCACGGCACGCGCGGCGAGCAGGCTCGGACGCGGACCACCTACACCCATAATGCGGCGCAGGTCGTCGAGGTCGGCCACTGCACGGGCACGCTCAGGCGTCTCGGTAAGGAGTGGCATGACAGCGGCAGCAAGATTGGTGGTGGTGGCGTCGAATTGCAAGAACTCACGCACCGAAGGTCGGTCGAGGATCAAATTGACGATGACGACAGATGGCACGCGCATGAGGCGCGAAACCATATAGGCCGCGATGAGGTCGATCTTATAGGCGATGACCATAGGCACGCGGGCAAGGCCAAGTTCCAACGACACTGTGCCGGAGGCTGCGAGCGCGGCTGTTGCTGCGGCAAAGGCTGCCCGTTTGTCCGCTTCGCCCTCGACCAATATAACGGGGACGGACCATTTTTTGACCGCCTCTTCCACCAGATGGCGGACGTGGGGCACTGTCGGCAAAACGATTTGAAGACCCGGAATTTGCGCGGCGAGCCTTGCCGCTGTCTCGCCAAACAGGCCGACGAGACGTTTTACTTCATTGGTGCGGCTGCCGGGCAGGACCAGAAGCAGCGGCGTGTCAGCGGCCATATTGTGAAGCGCGCGGAAGCGTGCACCCTCACCTTCTGCCGGAATACGCTCGATGGCCGGATGGCCGACATAGACGCAATCGAGATGGGCCTGCGAGCGAAAAAAATCCGGTTCGAAAGGCAGGAGCGCCAGCACGCGGTTGACATATTTTGCCATGGCGCGGGCGCGGCCCTGACGCCAGGCCCAGACGCTGGGCGACACATAATTCGCGATCTTGATATGCGGCGCGCGTCTGTGCACGCGCTTGGCGACCATGTGTGTAAAATCCGGGCTGTCGATGATGACCAGCACATCTGGCTTTTCAGCGATGGCAAAGGCGGCTGTCTCACGCATGCGGCGCAGGATGAGTGGCAAACGCGGAATGACTTCGCGGGGACCCATGACGGAGGTATCGGACATGGGGAACACCGATGTGAGCCCGTGGCCGATCATGTTGGGCCCGCCGACACCGGTGATGCGGATGCGCCCACCCGTCTCGCTGAGAAGCGCCTCCATCATCTCGCCGCCGAGCGCGTCACCCGAGGGTTCACCCGCGACCAGCATGATGTGGGGCACACGCGGCACGATCTCGCTCATGACTTCAACCTGTCGAGGCGCGATGGCGGGAAACAGGTGATGAAGAGACCGAGCTTGTTGGCGACGCCTGCAATTTCGTCTGTGTCGGCAATGATCGCCCCGCCCGCTTCGACTGCGATCCCTGCAAGGCCAGCCATTGCCGCACGCTCGACCGTGCGGCTGCCGATGGTCGGCAGATCGACACGACGATCCTGCGCGGGCTTGGGAAGTTTTACCAGGACACCAGAGCGGCCACTTTTGAGGTCTGGGTACTCGGCGGCGACGCGGAACAGCATGGCATCTGTGCCTTTCACGTCTTCCAACGCGATAACTTGTCCATCGCGCACGACTGCACCCTGACCGATATCACGGGAACCAATGTCGAGCGCGGCACGTATCGCCATGTCGATGTCGGCCTCTTGCGCGGCGTCGGGATGACGCTCCGTCAACTGACCTTCAGCGGCGAGCAAAGATGTGAGGATGGTTTCTGCGGCGACGACATTGAGGCCGTTGCGCTCTAGATATTCAACGACACCACGCAGCAAAGCGTCATCACCGACTTTCAAACGCTTGATGAAATCGGGCATGAGCAACAGGCCCTGAAAATCCGGCAGGATGTCTCGCAAGCGCGGCCTGTCCATGGGCCCGATGAAAACCACATCCTCGCAACCCGCCTCTTTGAATAGCCGTACAAAACGGCCCATTGCGCCGAGGCGTACCCAATCATGCGGCCAGACCTCGATGGAGGGACCGGCGGCTCCTTTGAGGCCAACGATGAATACATCGCGGCCTTGCGCATGCGCGGCTTCGGCAAGCTTGAGCGGCAGCACGCCGCCACCTGCGGCGATACCGAGTTTGCGCGGGCTTGGGGCGGGCGTCATCATGGCGCGATGATCAGCGCGTCGGAAGGCAGAGCGGACGTTCGCTGGCCGACTGAATGAAATTCACAATCTCCATTACATCAGCTCGATCGGCAAATTCAACGCCGACTGCGGTGACGCGATCACGCAATGCACCATCCGGCCCGAAGATTTTGCTATAGGCATCACGCAACGCAGAGATGCGTTCGCGCGAAAAGCCGTGACGTTTCAGGCCGACGAGATTGAGGCCAACGAGACCGGCGCGATTGCCAACGACGAGACCGAACGGAATGACATCGCCTTCGACAGCACTGGCACCACCGATGAATGCATTGCGGCCGACGCGGGCAAACTGGTGGATCGCCGCACCGCCGCCAAAGATGACATGATCGTCGATGCGGCAATGACCGGCGAGCAGCGTGGCGCTCGAAATGATGACGCCATCGCCGATGATGCAATCGTGACCGATGTGAACGCTCGACAGGCCGACGAAGTTATCGCCGACCTTCGTCAGCATTCCGCCACCTTCAGTGCCCGTGTTCATGGTCACATATTCGCGGATCATCGCATCGGCGCCGACTTCGAGACGGCTGTCTTCGCCGTGGAACTTCAGATCCTGCGGCTGCTGGCCGAGCGAGGCGAAAGGAAAAATTTTGGCGCGCGGACCGATCGTCGTGTTGCCGTCGATGACAACATGGCTCAGCAATTCGCAATCATCGCCGAGCGTGACCTTGGGACCGATGACGCAATAGGGACCGACCTTGACGTTCGCCCCGAGCTGCGCTTTCGGATCGATGATGGCGCTGGGGTGAATATGGGCCATCAGGCGTCCGCCTGATCGATGATCATGGCCGCGAAATCGGCTTCGGCAACGACAACGCCGTTAACCTTGGCTTGCCCGTTGAACTTCCACACCGGACCACGGTTCTGCGATTTGACGACATGGATGTGCATGACGTCGCCGGGTACGACTGGCTTGCGGAACTTGGCTTTATCGATCGACATAAAATAGACGATCTTGTTATCGGCGCCCTGCCCCAGACCATTGAGCACGAGCGCGCCCGCTGTCTGCGCCATGGCCTCGACGATGAGGACACCGGGCATCACCGGCATGCCGGGGAAATGGCCCTGAAAATGTGGCTCGTTGAAGCTCACATTCTTGACGCCGATAGCACTGTCGGTGCCACGCATTTCACGGATGCTGTCGATCATCAGCATCGGATAGCGATGCGGCAGAAGCTGCATCACGCGCTTGATATCGGCTTCATCGACTTTCGCTGAGGACGTCTCCGTCTCGCTCATGTTGTGGTCCTCACCTTCAGAGTTACCAAGTTCAATTTCAATCACTCATCCGCGTCGGGCTTACGCCGCCGACCCAGATTGCGGACACCTGCAAGCTCGCGCGCCCATTCTTTTACAGGTCGCGCCGGTGCGCCGCCATAGCGTTGACCGGCGGGCACATCATGCGTGACGCCGCTGCGGGCGGCGAGCTGTGCGCCGGAATTGATCGTCAGATGACCGGCGACACCTACTTGCGCCGCCAGCACCACAAAATCACCGAGTTTCGCGCTGCCAGCGATGCCGGTTTGCGACACGATCACACAATGGCGTCCGATGACGACATTATGGGCGATCTGACAGAGATTATCGATCTTTGTGCCTTCGCCGATCACCGTGTCGGGGCCGGCGCCGCGGTCCACTGTGGTGTTGGCGCCAATCTCGACATCATCCTGAATGATGACACGGCCAAGCTGGGGCACCTTGTCGTGACGCGGCAGGCCCATCGCGAAACCGAAGCCATCCTGCCCGATGCAAACCCCGGGATGGAGCATGACACGGTCGCCGATATGGGCATGGCTGACAGTAACATTGGGGCCGATGAAACAATCGCGTCCAACTGTGCAGCCGCGCGCGATGGCGGCATTGGAGCCGATGACGCTGCCTGCACCGATCTCCACGCCTTCGCCAACTGACGCGCCGGGCTCCACAGTGACGCCCGAGCCGAGCTTGGCAGTCGGATGGACATGAGCACGCGCGTCGATGCGACCAGCGGCGTCATAAGACGGCGCGCCGTGCGCTTCCTGCGGATAAAAAATCTGGCTTGCCAGCGCATAGGCCCGGTAAGGATCGTTGCTCAGCAACAACGCCATGCCCGCGGGTGCGCGCTCGGCATAACGCGGATGAATGATGCAGGCACCAGCGGCCGTCGCCTCGAAGGCTGCGATGTATTTCGGATTGTCGAGAAAACTCAAATGGCTGGTACCGGCGGCATCGAGCGCCGCAATGTCATCGACCTGACGCGTTGCGTCCGATGCGTTGGCCAGCTCAGCACCGACGCGCCGGGCAATGTCGCCCAGCGCGTGCGGTCCTGTATTAGTGAAGAAACGAGGATCAGCCATTGCTGTGATCGCGCAGCAGGCAAGCTAAACCTGTCCGCTCTTCCTTTGTTAGTTTTTGGGTTTTTCCGGCGTAACTTTCAGGGTTGTGATTTTGGCATCGAGGGCCTTGATCACTTCCGCAGTCACGTCGAGGTCCACACCACCGGCCAGCACAACCGACTGGTCGAGAAGAATGTTGGCGCCATGGGCTTTGAGAATGTCAGCAAAGATCGGTCGGACAGCGGCTTCAACCTGCGCGCGCGCGGCATTAGCACCGAGTTGCAGAGCCTGACCCTTTTCCTGCAGCGAACGCTGCGTTGCTTCTTCCTTGACCTGGAACGCCTGAACTTTCTTGGCGAAATCCTCTTCTTTCAGAAGACCACGCTGCTCGCCCAATTTCTTGGCTTCATCGCGGAGGCTTGTCTCAGCCTTTGCGCTTTCAGCCTTCAACTTTGCCGCCTGATCCTGAAGCTGGGTGCGCACGCTGGTACCGACTTTGGACTGAGCAAAAAGCTGTTCGGAATTGACGATCACCACAACGGCAGGCGTGCCCGCGGTCGCCGCTGTCATAGAAGCGACAGACACGAGCGATGCAACAGCAAGCCCTGACAGCAAACGCGTTACAATACGATGCGACTTCATAGTAGAGACTTCCCCTTTTACTCTTAAACAGAATTTGGCTGCGACCGACCAATCGGTCGCAGCCACATAATCAGAAATTGGTGCCCGCGCTGAAGCGGAACGATTCCGTCTCGTCGTAATCCTCATCAGACAACACCTTGGCAAAATCGAGACGCACAGGACCGAACGGCGACTTCCAGTTGACGCTCAAACCTGTCGAAACGCGCAAACCGAGTTCGTCCTGAATGTTTGTGCCTACGGGTTTGTCACTGACTTTGCCCACCACACCATAATCAAGAAACACGCTGGTACGAATGCCTAGGGCTTCCGGAATGCCGTTGGGAAACGACATTTCCGATGTACCGAAGGCATAGGCTTCAGCGCCGACCGCATCGTCGGTAATCAAATCACGCGGACCGATACCACCCGACTTAAAGCCGCGGAAGTCCGAACCACCCTTGAAGAAACGGTCGTTCAGGCGAACGTCCTGGCCGATACCTTTGATCGCGCCCAGATCGAAACGCTGAGTGAACACCATGTTCTCGGCAATCGGGTAATAGCCATGCACGAGAAATTCTGTGGACAGATATTTAACCGTACCGCCCAGACCCGCGAAATCCTGACTGAACAAGAAGTCCCAGCCTCTGGTCGGCTCCACCGGATCATCGCGCATGTCGAGGTAATAGTCGTACCCAACGACCGACCGCAGATCCCGCCCTTCGGCTGCCTTCACGGCAAGTGAAGCATTCGAAGCAACGTTCAGGATTTCTTCCTGACGCAGTTGATAGCGTATGAGGAAGCGGCTGTTGTCCGACAACGGGAAGCCGAAGCGCACACCGAAGCCCGTGGTGCGGCTGTCGAAAGACGCCTGATCCTGATAGTCGGTTTCTGTACCGAAGAGATCGAAACCGCCAACCAGATCGCGACCAAGGAAATAAGGATCAGTGTATTGGAACTGAATCAGCTGCTGGCGCTTGGAGAGCGACACGCTGGTACCAACCTGCAAACCACGGCCGAGGAAGTTACGTTCCGTGAGCGAGACACCAAGAATGGCGCTGTCAACCGACGAGAAGCCGAAGCTCAGCGAGAGCGAACCTGTCGATTGTTCCTGAACGGCGACATTGACGACGGTACGGTCTTCGGCTGAACCAGGATTCTGGCTGACATCGACCTTGCTGAAGTATTGCAGGCCGCGGATGTTCTTTTCCGACTTGTCGAGCAGCACCTTGTTGAACGCGTCACCTTCGACGAGTTCCATCTGGCGGCGGATCACACGATCAAGTGTACGTACGTTGCCGGTGATGTTGATGCGTTCAACATAAACACGCGGGCCTTCGGTGATCGTATAGGTGAGACCCACCGTGTGCTTTTCACGGTCACGATTGGCGCGCGGGCGAACCTGAGCAAAGGCGTAGCCTTTGGAACCTGCCGCATATGTCAGCGCGTCTGTGCTCTTGTCGATCAGGACCGAATTATAGCGTTCCCCCTCTTTGGCGAGGATGAGGCTTTCCATTTCCTCATTATTGAGCTTTTCGAGATTGGTCTTCAGCACGATCTTGCCGAAGGTATAAATCTCACCTTCTTCGATGGTGAAGGTGATGTTGAACGAGCTGTTGTCACGGCTAAGGTCAGCGACCGCGGAAATTACACGGAAGTCGGCATAGCCGCGCGCGAGATAGAAGCGACGAAGCAACTCGCGGTCATAGCTGAGACGGTCCGGATCGTAGCTGTCGGACGACGACAGGAACTTCCACCACGCGCTTTCGCCCGTCGAAATGACTTCACGCAGCTTGCCGTCGCCATAGGCGTTGTTGCCGAGGAAGCTGATCGACGCAATTTTGGTCTTCGGGCCTTCGTTGATTTCGAACACGAGATCAACGCGGTTCTGAGGCAGGCGGATCACTTTAGGCTCGACGGTGGCGGCGAAGCGTCCGCCACGACGATAGACTTCAACAATACGCGCCACGTCGGACTGAACTTTGGCGCGGGTATAAATCGTGCGAGGTTTCAGTTCGACTTCGGTGCTGAGGTCTTCTTCTTTGACCGCGCTGTTACCTTCGTAAGCCACGCGGTTAATGATCGGATTTTCAACGACAGTCACAACAAGCGTGCCATCATCAAAGCGGATGTTGATGTCGGCAAAGAGACCGGTCACAAACAGGCGCTTGAGGCTAACGTCCACTTCCGACGCGCTGTAGGCACCGCCTTCGCGTACGGACATATAGGTGAGGACTGTCTCGCGCTCGATGCGCTGATTGCCCTCAACCGTGATGTGCCGGATGATCGGGCCGTCTTCCGCATGGGCGGCTGACACGCCCAGCGCCAATGAGAAAACAGCAACCTGCCCTACCATTGCAAGTGCCACGAAAAGCACTGCGGCTTTGCCGCTCATGCACGAAATTCTGGTCAAAAAACCGGCCAGTCGCATCATCCCCACACCATCCTCAACCGCGCCGCACCCTGTCGGCGCCGCATTATTTAGCCAATCCCCTTAAGGGGAATTCTTAAGTTCAAACGATCAGGCGAACAAACGCACTAAGTCGTTCCAAGTCGCAAAAACCATCAGCATCATTACCAAAGCAAGTCCGACGCGAAAGCCCATTTCCTGCGCCTTCTCGCCGAGCGGCTTACCCTTTACCGCTTCAATTCCGTAATACAAAAGATGTCCGCCATCGAGCATCGGCACCGGAAACAGATTGAGCAACCCGATGCTGACGGAAAGAACAGCCGTCAGATTGAGGAGCGCCGCAAAACCGAGCGTGGCGACCTGACCTGAAACTTCGGCAATGCGCAAAGGCCCGCCAAGCTGGCTTGTGTCTTCGCGACCCACAATCATGGCACCCAGATATCTCATCGTGTGCGAAACAATGAACCATGTTTCCTGCGCACCGCGATAGACGCCGGTAAAGGGATCAGTCTTGACGATCTTGTCTGTGCCTTCGCCCGACTTTCGGGTAAGGCCGAGTTGGCCGATGGCCTGAACGTTGCCGAAACCGTCTTTGACTTCGACACGCCGCGGCGTCGCAGTCAGCGCCACGTTCTCGCCTGCACGCAGGACACCGAAGGCCATCGTGACATCGGGGCTGATCGACACGATACGTTGCATATCTTCAAAGCCACCGATCTCGGAACCATTAACGGTGACCACGAGATCGTCAGCCTTAAAGCCTGCTGCCTCGGCAGCGCTGCCAACCTGCACACTTTCGATCATGGCAATCGCAGTGCGGTGACCGACGATGGAATAGATGCCCGCAAAAATGACAATGGAGAGAAGGAAATTGGCGATGGGACCAGCCGCGACCACGGCGGCGCGCTGATGCAATGGTTTGAAAAAGAAGAGACCCTTGCGTTCGCTCTCAGGCACCTGTGCCAGCGCCTTGGAGTCCGGCATGCTGGCGGCATTCTCATCGCCCGCGAACTTCACGTAGCCGCCGAGCGGAATCCAGCTGAGTTTCCAGCGCGTGCCGTATTTGTCGGTGCGGCCGAAAATCTCGCGGCCAAAGCCAATGGAAAATGTATCAACCTTTACGCCGCACCAGCGCGCGACGAGGAAATGGCCCATCTCGTGAAAAAAGACGACAACCGTCAGCACGAACAGAAAGGGGATGATGTACCCCCCAGCCGAAGCGCCGAAGTTCCCAAGACCGGCAAGCAAATCCATTACGCTAAACATCCCCAAACACGTCGCGCGGCGCGACACCAAAGTCGTATTACTGAAAGCCCGCTCGCACAACTCCCCCACGCAAACCCTGTGAGGTCCACGCGCCGTCGGGCGAGATTACGTCAGCAGTTGGAACTTTGCACGAATTCCTCAGCCTTAACGCGTGCAATTCGGTCGATTTCGTAAATTTCATCGAGGTTTGCGGGGGTAAGTCCCGTCGCGTTGCTCTGATCCAGCACTTTTTCAACGATTCTGGCTATTTCGAGGAAGCCGATATGGCCGCCCAGAAAGGCCGCAACGGCGATTTCATTGGCGGCGTTGAGGATTGTCGGCGCTGCGGCGCCTGCCTTGAGCGCTTCGCGAGCGAGGCGCAGGGCGGGAAACCGGACGGGATCCGGCTCCTCAAATGTGAGTTTTGCGATCTCGGCAAGGTTCAGCCGGGCACAGGGTGTCTCCATCCGCTCGGGCCAGCCGAGGGCGTAGGAAATGGGGGTGCGCATGTCCGGCGCGCCAAGCTGGGCAAGTACCGAGCCGTCTACATAGGCGACCATCGAGTGGATAATCGATTCCGGGTGAATGATTATGTCGATGCGCTCTTCGCCGACGGGAAAGAGGTAGGCTGCTTCGATGAGTTCGAGGCCCTTGTTAAACAGCGTGGCGCTGTCGACAGAAATCTTGGCGCCCATATCCCATTTAGGATGGGCGACAGCCTGAGCCGGTGTGGCTTTGGCCATATCCTCGATGCTTGTCAGGCGGAAGGGTCCGCCGGACGCTGTGAGGATGATTTTGTCCACGGCGTGGAGACGGTCCGCCTCGAGCACCTGAAAAATGGCGTTATGTTCGCTATCCACCGGCAAGAGGGTCGCGCCCGAGCGGGCGACCTCGGCGAGAAACAGAGGACCGGCGGAGACCAGACATTCTTTGTTGGCGAGCGCAACGGATGCACCGCGGCGGACAGCGGCAAGCGTCGGGGCCAGACCCGCCGTGCCGACGATGCCGGCCATGACCCAATCGGCGGGACGGAGCGCGGCTTCGATAACGGCATTGTGGCCTGCGCCGATTTCAACGCCAGTGCCTTCGAGGCCTGCTTTCAATTCATCATAGAGCAGCATGTCGCCGATGACCGCGAATTGCGGCCTCAGGCGGCGGGCCTGCTCGATCAGGCTTTTGACATTCTTATGCGCGGTGATGGCCACGAGATCGAAGCGTTCGGGTTCGCGCGAGATGAGATCGAGGGTCGAGACACCGATAGAACCTGTTGAACCCAATACAGAAACGCTGCGGCGGGTGAAATTTCCCGCGCGGATTTGTCGGGCTTCGGTGCGGGATGCTGTTACGGCCAAATCAACACCCCGGCAGCAGGACTTGTGCCCACATGAAGAACGGCGATGATGCCCGCGGCGAGCGCGGCGGTGATGAGACCATCAACGCGGTCGAGGATGCCGCCGTGGCCCGGAATGAGCTTGCCGGAATCCTTAACGCCAGCGCGGCGCTTGAGGGCGCTTTCGAGAATATCGCCACCCTGCGCGACAACGGCGAGCAGCGCGCTGACAAGACCCAACAAAACGGGCGACCCGAGGCCGAACCAATTGGCCGCCACAAAGCCGACCATGGCCGCCCCGACCATGCCGCCGATGAGACCTGCCCATGTCTTGTTGGGTGACAGGCGCGGCGCGAGCTTCGGTCCGCCGAAACCGCGACCGGCGAAATAGGCGAATGTGTCGGTGGCCCAGACGACAAAGAGCAGCCAGAAGATGGCGAGGCGACCGAACTCGGGATCGAGGCGAAGCCAGACGAGCGCAATGGCGGGCAGCACGACATAGGGGAAACAGAAGGCAAGCGTCGGGATCTGCGCGTTGGCGCCTGTGAAGGCCGCGATCATCATGGCGAATGTCAGACAGGCCAGTGTGACAACGAGAGCCACAAAGGGTCCGCCAAGGCCGGTGAAGACAACCGCTCCGAAGACGGTGCTGGCGAGCAAGATGCGCAATGTGGGCGAGAGGCCCGGCAGCAAGTCGGTCAGTTCAAAAGCCATAGCCATGCTGGCGAACGCGATGAGCGCGGCGAAGTACCAACCGCCTGCCCAGGTGAGCCCCAGTGCAACCGGTGCCAGCACCAATGCCGAAAGGATGCGGGTGCGCAGTTCGTTTGGGTTGCCGGCGGATTTGGAGGCGTCGGGCATGGCTGATCTGGCTTCCGTCATGGTTGGTTCGGCTCAAGATTTGACCGGAGTCGTATTCGCAGATGCCGCCACGGCCCCGAAGCGGCGGTCCCGCTGATTAAATTCGGCAATTGCCTCCTTCAAACAGTCCGGCGAAAAATCCGGCCAGAAGACATCGCTGAAAACGAGTTCCGCATAAGCGCTTTGCCATAGCAGAAAATTAGACAGGCGCTTCTCGCCGCTAGTGCGGATGATGAGGTCGGGATCGGGAACACCCGCCGTATCGAGATGGTTTGCGACAGTTTCCTGAGAGATTGCTTCAGGATCGATGCGGCCGGCGGCGACTTCGCGCGCAATGCGGCGCATGGCCGAGGTGATCTCGTTCTGACCGCCGTAGTTAAAGGCAATGATGAGCTTGAGGCGATTGTTGTCGCGCGTCAGGCTTTCGGCTTCTTCGATCAGCGCGACCAGATCGGACTCCAGATGCTCGCGGTCACCGATGATGCGAACCTGTACCCCGTTCTGATGAAGCTCGGCCAAGTCCCTGCGGATAAAGAGTTTTAGCAGGCCCATCAGATCGCTGATCTCGTCCGGCGGACGGTTCCAGTTTTCCGAGCTAAAGCCGTAGAGCGTCAGATATTGGATGCCCATTTCACCGGCGGCCCGCGTGATGACACGCACAGCTTCAACGCCCTGACGGTGCCCCAGTTGCCGTGGCAGGTGGCGGCGCGCAGCCCAACGGCGGTTGCCATCCATGATGATAGCAACGTGGCGCGGCACGGGTGCCGCGGCGGTC
>JAUSLL010000028.1 GCA_030649335.1 Parvibaculum sp.
GCCCAACGACATCCTGCGCGAATTGCACGGCTTCATTCACATGTTTGAAGACACGCCGGAATTTGTGGCGCGACATATCCTGCGCGAAGCCAAAACCTATCTCGAAGGCATCAAGCCGCCCTTCTTCAAAGCCTTGCTCGACTACGCCGAGGACAGTTCCTACTCATGGCATTGCCCGGGCCATTCGGGCGGCGTGGCATTTCTCAAAAGCCCTATCGGCCAGATGTACCATCAGTTCTACGGCGAGAACATGCTGCGTGCCGACGTGTGCAACGCGGTGGAAGAGCTGGGTCAACTGCTTGATCACAATGGCGCCATCGGCGCGTCCGAGCGCAACGCCGCGCGCATTTTCAACGCCGACCATTGCTTCTTCGTGACCAACGGCACCAGCACCAGCAACAAAATGGTCTGGCACCACACAGTCGCGCCGGGCGACGTCGTGGTTGTGGACCGCAACTGTCACAAGTCCATCCTGCACAGCATCATCATGACAGGCGCGGTGCCTGTGTTTTTGAAGCCCACGCGCAATCACTACGGCATCATCGGTCCGATCCCCCAGAGCGAATTCGAAATCGACTCGATCAAGGAAAAGATCCGCGCCAATCCGCTTCTCGCCCATGTCGACGCCGACACGGTGAAGCCGCGCATCATGACGCTCACGCAGTCAACTTACGACGGCGTGCTCTACAACACCGAGACCATCAAGGGCATGCTCGACGGCTATGTGAACAATCTGCATTTCGACGAGGCATGGTTGCCCCACGCCGCCTTCCATCCCTTCTACGGAAATTTCCATGCCATGGGCCGCAAGCGCGAGCGGCCGATGCATTCGGTGACCTATGTCACGCAATCGATTCACAAGCTGCTCGCCGGCATCTCTCAGGCGAGCCATGTGCTGGTGCAGGATTCGCAAAATACCAAGCTCGATCGCCATCTCTTCAACGAAGCCTATCTGATGCACACCAGCACCAGCCCCCAATACAGCATCATCGCCAGTTGCGACGTGGCCGCCGCCATGATGGAGCCGCCGAGCGGCACAGCACTGGTGGAAGAGAGCATTGCCGAAGCGCTCGATTTCCGCCGTGCCATGCGCAAGGTGGACGAAGAATTCGGCGAGAACGATTGGTGGTTCCAGGTCTGGGGCCCGGACAAATTGGTGGATGAGGGCATTGGCCGTTCGGCCGATTGGGTGCTGAAGCGCACCGACGCCGATGCCGTGCAGGCATCGGACGGTGAAGATTCGTGGCATGGCTTCGGCGACATGACGCGCGGCTTCAACATGCTTGATCCGATCAAGACCACGATCATCACGCCCGGTCTGAACCTTGACGGTCACTTCGAGGAGCTGGGCATTCCCGCCTCCATCGTCACCAAATATCTCACCGAGCACGGGGTGGTCGTTGAAAAAACGGGCCTCTACAGCTTCTTCATCATGTTCACCATCGGCATCACCAAAGGCCGCTGGAACACGCTGTTGGCCGCGCTGCAGCAGTTCAAGGATGACTACGCCAAGAACCAGCCGATGTGGCGCGCCATGCCGGAGTTTTGCGCCAAGCAACCGCGTTACGAGAAAATGGGCTTACGCGACCTGTGCCAGCATGTGCATCGTCTCTATGCCAAATACGATGTGGCGATCCTGTCCACCGACATGTATCTGAGCGATCACACGCCAGCCATGAAGCCCAGCGACGCCTTTGCATGTATCGCGCAACGCACCACACAGCGCGTGCCCATTGATGAGTTGGAAGGCCGCATCACCACAAGTCTGGTGACGCCTTATCCACCGGGTATTCCGTTGCTCGTTCCCGGCGAAGTGTTCAACCAAAAGATCGTCGAGTACCTGAAGTTCAATCGCGAGTTCGCGCGCGAATGCCCGGGCTTTGAAACGGACATTCACGGGCTGGTGCAGGAAGTCGGAGAAGACGGTGTGTTGCGCTACTTCGCAGATTGCGTCGCGGCGTGACGACAGGACTTTCGTCGTCGCCCCTTCAACATGCGGGGGTGCTGAGCCTGCTGGAAGTCGGAGATGTTGATGCCCTATCTTGAGTGGCTAAGAGCGCAATCGGTCACGGTCCGGAGCTGGATCGCGGGTGATGTGGCAACGGTGAGCACCCTTGCTCAGGTCTGCGCCATTGTTGCGGCTTTTCTCATTGTCCGTTTCCTGTCAGGACATGCGGGTGTTTGGGTTGAGCGTCAGATGCAACGCCGCAAGGGGTTGGGAATTATCCGCATCCACGCGTCGTATCAGGAGGTGTTCTTTCTACTGTTCCTGCCAAGTCTGCTCTGGATATTTGTCCTCACGGCGAAAGGGGCGTTTCTCCCCTTCGCTATTTTGGAAATAGCGGCGACGCTTGCAACGGCGTGGGGCATTATTCGTCTGACCTCAAGCACGATTGAAAGTGTCTTCTGGTCAAGAGTGATCGCTGTCTCGCTCTTGATTTTGGTGGTTCTGAACATATTCGGCTGGCTTGCACCCACCATTGAGATCGCTGATCGCGCGTCATTTACCGTCGGCACGATGAGAATGTCTGTGCTGTTGCTGGTGAAGGGTGTCATCGCCTATGGCGTGATCTTCTGGGTTGTCCGTTTTTTGACGGGCATTCTGGATCGTGGTTACGCAAGGGCTACAGGCCTGACGCCGTCACAGCGTGTCCTCTTCAGCAAACTGTCCAATATCACTCTCTATGTCGCGGCAGTCGTGGTCGGTCTCAATATCGTGGGGCTCGATCTCACATCTCTCGCCGTTTTCAGTGGCGCCCTCGGTCTCGGCATCGGCTTCGGTCTGCAAAAGGTCGTCTCCAATCTGATCAGCGGCATCATCTTGCTGATGGATAAGTCGATCAAACCCGGCGATGTGATCGCGGTGGAGGATTCATACGGCTGGGTGAATTCGCTTGGCGCGCGATATGTCTCGGTGCTGACGCGGGACGGCAAGGAACATCTGATCCCTAACGAAAACCTGATTACCCAAACGGTTGAAAACTGGTCCTACAGTGACAGCAAGGTGCGCGTGCACATACCGATTGGTGTTTCTTATGACTCTGACGTTCATCTGGTCAAAAGGCTGTTGTTGCAGGCCGTAGAAGAACAGCCGCGTGTTCTGAAAGATCCCGAGCCACGTTGTCTCATCACCGGCTTCGGTGACAGTTCAATCGACTGCGATCTCCGCGTATGGATTTATGATCCGCAACAAGGCATCGCCAATGTGAAGAGCGACATCTATTACCGGATATGGGACCTCTTCAAAGAAAACGGTGTCGAGATACCCTTCCCGCAGCGCGACATTCATATCAAGCAGGTCCCGACGCGAGGGGCGGATCAGTCACCGGCGGTCGAGACATAAGCAGCACGAGCGGAGGGCGCTGAACGCACCATCCGTTCGTCCGCTTTCGTCTCAGACAGTCTGCCTTCAGGCCGGGCTATTAGCCTTGCGCAAGTCGAGCCCGTCGAAGGAGCCAGCGGCCCGCCAATCATCAAGCACCTTGAAGAATGGCATCGAGCCCGCCCCGTAAGGTGCAAAGCTCGCCGCCAGCGGCGAGACCTGACCTTCGTTATTGTAGTAACCCGGCGTGCATTCATTGAGATATTTCTGACGGTCCACTCCGACGCTCAGAATAGTGTTGAGCCAGTTCATTTCCGCTTCGGGCGTTGCTTCCACATGCTGGAATTCGTTGCTCAGCGCATGGCTGATGATATGCGCGACATGCTTGCTCTGCTCGTTGAGCGCATGGGGATAGTTCGCCGTGAAGCCCGCTTGCGATGTGCTCATGATGAAGCAATTGGGAAAGCCGTTCACATGCATCCCGTGCAGCGTGCGCGCACCTTCCGCCCATTTCTGGGTAAGGCTTAACCCGTCGCGGCCATAGACTTCATAGCCCGCGCGCTGCGTGTAGCTTGTGCCGACTTCAAAGCCCGTCGCATAGATGAGGCAGTCGAGTTCATATTCAACGCCGTCAACAACCACACCTTTTTCGGTGATACGTTCGACGCCGCGGCCTTGCGTGTCGATGAGATGGACATTGGGACGGTTGAAGGTCGCGAGATACTCGTCGTGGAAGCAGGGGCGCTTGCAGAACTGATTGTAATAGGGCTTCAGCGCCTCAGCGGTGGCCTTGTCTTCGACAACGGTTTCAACGCGCTTGCGGATCTGTTCCATCTTCTGGAAATCGGCAAGCTGCACAAGCTCCGACGGGTCTTGCTTCGTCTCGGCTGCTTTCTCTGCGGCGCGTGCATGGGCTAACACGAGAAGATTGCGGATGATGTCGGTCCAGCCGTCGGCGACAAGGTCTTCTTTCTCGAAGCCACCGGACACGAGGACGTTGAAATTATCCATCCGGTGCTGCTGCCAGCCGGGCTTCAGGCTTGCGGCCCATTCGGGGTCCGTCGGCTTATTGTTGCGCACATCGATGGAGGAAGGCGTGCGCTGGAAGACAAAAAGCTCGCCCGCCGTCTCGCCGATATGGGGCACGCATTGCACGGCCGTGGCACCCGTGCCGATGATGCCGATGCGCTTGCCTGCAAGGCCGGTGAGTCCGCCTGCCGGTGAGCCGCCGCTATAGGCATAGTCCCAGCGGCTGGTGTGAAAGCTGTGGCCCTTGAAAGTTTCGACGCCGGGAATGCCCGGCAGCTTGGGACGATGCAGCGGTCCGTTAGCCATCGAGACAAAACGCGCGCGCATCCGGTCACCGCGATTGGTTTCGATGATCCAGCGCGAACTGGAGTCTTCCCAATGCATGGCGGTGACTTCGGTCTGGAAGCAAACGTCGCGATAGAGATCATATTTGCGCGCGATGGTGCCGCAATAGGCAAGGATTTCAGGTGCGCGTGTGTATTTCTCAACCGGCATATAGCCGGTTTCTTCCAGCAGCGGCAGATAGATATAGCTTTCAATGTCGCAAGCAGCACCGGGATAACGGTTCCAGTACCATGTGCCGCCAAAGTCGCCACCCTTTTCGATGATGCGCACATTCTCGACGCCCGCTTCGCGCAGACGCGCAGCGGCCAGCATGCCGCCGAAACCGCCGCCGATCACCACAACGTCAATGTCGTCGGCCAGCGCCGCGCGCTCAATCGGCGCTTCGATATAAGGGTCATCAAGATAATGCGCGAGCGCGTCTTTGACTTCGAGATATTGCGCATTGCCATCGGCCCGCACGCGCTTGTCGCGTTCAGCGCGATATTTGGCGCGCAGCGCCGCAGGATCAAATTCAAGGTCTGTTGTCGAGGTCTGGCCGGTCATAGCGTCTCTCCCGTGATCTGTTTTGTTTTTTACGATATTGAAAAAGATGTGCCTGCGTCGCCCTCATAGGGCGCCATGATGATGGCTTCCATCATCTGCACGAGATGCGTGATCGTGTGTGCCGAGCTCCAGTCCGGCGCGTGGGATGTGTATTGCTGCGCTTCGCCCCACAGCTCTTCGTCGCGCGCGGCTAGCACCGATCCCATCATCGCGCCCATAAAGCGGAAGCGTTGCGTCTTGTCGGCGGCAGGCATGTCGGGCATCAGGCGGCGCAAATGTTCAAGGCAGCGCAGATAACTCGCGTTCCACTGCGTGCCCAGCACTTCCATGAAGAAGGCGCGATGCGTCATTGCAAGCATGACGATGAAACGGTTGTAACTGTCGGCCAATCCGAGAGCAGGCGGCTCGATGGCAGCGCGCACCAGAATGTCGATGACTTCGCGGGTGCTCGCGGGTGCGCCTTTGGTTTCAAGCGCGCTGAGCCATGCGTCGCGCCGTTCTTCGATCAGCATGGCGCCATCGAGCACGAGTTCGCGGATCAGATGTTCCTTGGAGCCGAAATGATAGCCGACGGCGGCGTGGTTTTTCTGGCCCGCTGCTTCCGCGATCTGGCGCACCGTCACACCATCGACACCGCGCTCGGCAAACAGCCGACAGGCCACCTGTTTCAGATGCTCGACGGAATCGCTGGTGGATTTGGTTTCAAGCCGTGCCATGGCGGGCATTCTGACTCGCCATGAGTTTAAGTCAATTCATTTATCCAAATGAATTAATCGACGAAAACCCTAAGGATTCCAGGAGAAAACCTACTGCGCGTTGCGCTCGGCAATGGCGTCGAGAATATCCTGTTCCAGCGCCCAGAAACGATCCTGCCCCCAATGCGCCGGTTTGCCATCAACGCGGAACGACGGCGCACCCCAGAGACCGGCGGCAAAAAGCGCCTCACGGTTGGCTTCCGCTTTCGCCTGCCAGCTGTCGTCGGCAAGCCCGGCACGTGTTTGTGCTTCTGTGAGCCCTGCGCGTTTGGCGACATCAAGCATGCCCGCGTCCGACGCGAGCGATATGCCATCGGCAAAGGCAGCCCGCATACCAAGCTCGGCAAAGGCTTCGCCGTGGCCCAGAGGGATCGCATGATTGAGCACGGCAAGGGCGCGCGCCGCACCTGCGCCCACGGGATCGATAATCGTGCCGAAAGGCAGCCCGACGCTTTCGGCTTCGCGCTTGGTATCGAGCGTGATGTACATGCGCTTGATGGAAGGCACAGGTAGCCCGCGCATCACCATCGGCAGGATAAAGCGCAGCTGCAATTCGCAATCATAATGCTTGGCGAGGCGGCGCATGCGCGGCGCGGAAATCCACGAATAGGGACTGCGGAAGGAAAACCAGTATTCGATAACAGGTCGTGACTTGGCTTTGGGCACGGCACCAAGCGTCAGATCGCGGTAAGGCGCAATCTCCGGCTTTGCCGGTGTCGTGTCGAGACCGATCTCGCGCAGGCGTGTTTCCAGATAATGCAGCCGGTCTATGCCCCAGTACCATTCGCCTTCAAAGTAGAACATCGCCGACAGATAATGGCCGAACTCTTTGCGCTTCTTGTCACCGGCGGCAATGGCTTTGGCAGAACCGTCTTTTGCAACGGTAGGCAGAGTGCCTGCTTCGCCATGCCAGAGCGCCGTGCCGATTTCCGGCACGCTCTCGACAAATGTTTTGTCGTTGAGCGCGGCGGCGAGCGCAGCAGCACTGGCAGCGACGTGGCCCGCGTCCGGCAGTGCGGCATCGGCCGGAAACTCAAATCCATATTCGCGCGCCACGCGGGCTGCATCGCGCAAAGCGTAGTGGCGGAGCTTCTCGCGCTCAGGCGCGGCGGCGTCGTCGGGCGCTGAAACCAACCAGGGCGTCAGCACGACATCGTAGCGTTTGGCGAAAGCGTCGAGCGCCTGCGCTGCCACATGGCTATAGGGGTCGTCCACCTGATGAAAATAATGCACAGTCGGCTTTTGCATGCTGCGCTTGCGCCGGTAGGCATGGACCTTCCGGCGGAAGTTGCGCAATCCCTTGCTCGTGATGAATGTCGTCACCATGCGCATGATGAATGATTTCATTGGCCTGTCTCCCCCGTGTCACTTGTTTCAGTCCGTTGACGGCTTCGTGATGTAGTGACACTATAAATGCCAATATATGATCGAACCAGGGTCAGGTCAATCGGGAGAGCATCGATGAAAATATTGCGAACACCGGACGCGCGCTTTGAAAATCTGCCGGATTATACTTTTGCGCCCCATTGGACCGACATTGCATCGGGCACTGGCGAAACCTTGCGCCTCCACGCCGTGGACGAAGGCCCGCGCGGAGCAGCGCCAGTGCTCCTCATGCATGGCGAACCGTCATGGTCGTTCCTCTATCGCCATATTATTTCCGGCCTCGTCGCCAAAGGCCATCGCGTCGTGGCACCGGACCTCGTGGGCTTCGGCAAATCCGACAAGCCGTCCGAGCAAACCGACTATACCTATGAGCGCCATGTGGCATGGATGAGTGCCTGGCTCGTCGCCAATGATCTGAAAGACATCACGCTTTTCTGTCAGGACTGGGGTGGCCTCATCGGCTTGCGCCTCGTCGCGGCTTTCCCCGAGCGTTTTGCCCGCGTGGTGGTGGCCAACACGGGCCTCCCCGTCGGCACGGGCCGGACGGATGCCTTCCAGCAATGGCTCGATTTCAGCCAGAGCGTGCCGGAGCTTCCCGTCGGCGAAATCGTCAGCATGGGCACATTGCGCGGCCTGAGCGATGCTGAAAAAGCCGCCTATCTCGCGCCTTACCCCGACGAGAGCTACAAGGCCGCCGCCCGGCGCTTTCCCGCCCTCGTGCCGATCACGCCGGAGCACGGATCGGTCGCGGAAAACAAAGCCGCATGGAAGGTGTTGGCCACATTCGACAAGCCGGTGCTGACCGCTTTCAGCGACGGTGACCCTGTGTCCAAAGGCGGCGAACGCATTTTCCACGAGCGTGTGCCGGGCGCGAAAGGCCAGAACCACGTGATCATTGAAGGTGGCGGACATTTTCTGCAGGAAGACAAGCCTGCCGAACTTGTCGCATTGATCGACAGTTTCATCAGCGGAAAATAGAGCCATAAGGCCAAGAAATATTGCGCAGTCGGGAAAATTCGGGTTGATACGTTTGCGGAACGCGACACCAAGGGCAGAGCATGACCAAGGCTGAGACAGGCGAAGTACAAGCAGACGGGCGGCGCGCGCGCGGTCATGAGAACCGCCGCAAGATTGTCGAGGCGATGCTCGCCCTCATCGGCAGCGGCACCATTTCGCCGCGCGCGGAAGAAGTGGCGGCGCGCGCCGAGGTGGGCTTGCGCACTGTGTTCCGTCATTTCGATGATATGGACAGTCTTTATCAGGAAATTTCCGCGAGCATGTCGGCTGAACTGCTCCCGATTGCGACCGCCCCGTTGCCCGAAGGCGATTGGCGTGTGCGGCTCGGCGAATTGATTGAGCGCCGTGCCCGCGTCTTTGAAAAAATGATGCCCTTCAAAATTGCCGCCGACGTACATCGGCATCGCTCGGATTTTCTGCAAGCCGAGCATGATGAATTGGCGCGGTTCCAGCGCGACACATTGCGCGGTGCCCTCGGTCCCCGCCTTTGCCGCAATGTGCTCCGGCTTGAGACAATTGATCTGTTGATGAGTTTTGACGCCTGGCGTCGGATGCGGCTCGATCAGAAATTGACTGTCGTGCAATGCAAAAAACTTCTCACCTCCGCCATTGCCGCGCTGCTTGAAAACGACGACGAATAGAGGTCTTCGCACAATAAAAAGCCCGCGACCTTTCAGTGCGCGGGCTTTTGTTTTTAGTGTGACCCTCAGGCGGCGAGGAATTTCGTCAGACGATTGCGGATCAGTGAATCAGCTTCCGCCATCATGCCCTCGATGAGGTCTTTGCAGCTCGGAATGTCGTGGATGAGACCGGCCACCATGCCGCAGCTCCATGCGCCCGCGTCCATGTCGCCGTCCTGCATGACACGCGGATAGACGCCGCCCACATATTCGCGGATGTCTTCAATGGTCACGGCATCGCCTTTGGCCCGTTCGATCGCAACGATCTTCTCGACCGCCGGATTGTTCAGCACGCGTTCGGTGTTTCTCAGCGAACGCATGACGAGGCGCGTGTCGAGTTCGGATGCGGCGATGAGCGCATTCTTAACGTTGATATGAACAGGCGCTTCCTTCGTGGCGATGAAGCGTGTGCCCATGTTGATGCCGTCGGCACCAAGCGCGAGAGCTGCCACAAGCTGCGAGGCTGTGCCGATGCCGCCTGATGCAACGAACGGGATCTTGAGTTCTTCAGCCGCGCGCGGCAGCAGGATCATGTTCGGAATATCGTCTTCGCCGGGATGTCCGCCACATTCAAAACCGTCAACGCTGACCGCGTCGCAGCCGATGCGTTCGGCCTTGAGCGAATGGCGCACCGATGTGCATTTGTGAATGACCTTAATGCCAGCAGCTTTCATCGCAGGCATATAGGCTTCAGGGCTGCGGCCAGCCGTTTCGACGATGCGCACGCCGCCATCGATGATCGCCTGGATATATTCAGGATAGGGCGGATTGGCAAAACCGGGCAGGAAGGTGAGGTTCACACCGAAGGGCTTGTCCGTCATGTCATTGCATTTGGCAATTTCTTTGGCGAGCAATTCCGGC
>JAUSLL010000031.1 GCA_030649335.1 Parvibaculum sp.
CGACATCCTCGCCGATGCCGTCAAAGTGACGCTCGGCCCCAAGGGTCGTAACGTCGTCATCGAAAAGTCCTTTGGCGCACCGCGCATCACGAAAGACGGCGTGACGGTTGCCAAGGAAATCGAACTCGAAGATCGTTTCGAGAACATGGGCGCGCAGATGGTCAAGGAAGTTGCTTCCAAGACCAATGACACGGCCGGCGACGGCACGACAACGGCCACCGTTCTCGCACAGGCGATCGTGCGCGAAGGCTCCAAGGCTGTGGCCGCTGGCCTCAACCCGATGGACCTGAAGCGCGGCATTGACCTCGCCGTCAAAGCGGCGCGCGAAGACATTGCCAAGCGTTCGAAAAAAGTGAAGTCGAACGACGAAATCGCGCAGGTCGGCACGATCTCGGCCAATGGCGAAGCAGAAATCGGCAAGATGATTGCCGAAGCCATGGCCCGCGTCGGCAACGAAGGCGTCATCACGGTTGAAGAAGCAAAGTCGCTCGACAGCGAACTCGAAGTCGTCGAAGGCATGCAGTTCGACCGCGGCTACCTGTCGCCCTACTTCATCACCAACGCCGACAAGATGGTGACGGAACTCGACGAGCCCTTCATCCTGCTCCACGAAAAGAAGCTGACGAACCTGCAGCCGCTGCTCCCCATTCTGGAAGCCGTTGTGCAGTCGGGCCGTCCGCTCCTCATCATCGCTGAAGACATCGAAGGCGAAGCACTTGCCACCCTCGTCGTCAACAAGCTGCGTGGCGGCCTCAAGGTTGCTGCTGTGAAGGCCCCCGGTTTCGGTGACCGTCGCAAAGCCATGCTCGAAGACATCGCCATCCTCACGGGCGGTCAGGTGATCTCCGAAGAACTCGGCATCAAACTCGAAAACGTGACACCGGAAATGCTCGGCAAAGCCAAGCGCGTCCGCATCACGAAAGAAGACACGACCGTCATCGACGGCTCGGGCAAGAAAAAAGACATCGAAAGCCGCGTTGGTCAGATCAAGCGTCAGATCGAAGAAACCACGTCGGATTACGACAAAGAAAAGCTGCA
>JAUSLL010000075.1 GCA_030649335.1 Parvibaculum sp.
GAAAGATGAGGGCAAAGAGCAGAAGCATGATCGGGAAATAAAATGCGGGCAGGGCAATTGAATAGGCCAGCGGGAAAAAGACGAGCAGGCCGGCACCGCCGAGAATGAGCCATGTCTCGTTACCGTCCCAGATGGGCGCGATCGAATTGATCATCACGTCGCGGGATTTGTCGCTCGGCGCGAAGGGAAAGAGGATCCCGACACCGAGGTCAAAACCGTCGAGCACGATATAGATGAGAATGCCACCTGCGATTATCCCGGCGGCGATGAGGGCGAGGTCCATCTGCATCTCCTTTAATTTTCGGGAACAACAAGGCCGGGGCGGGCACCGCGCATGGCTTCCGGCGCGTCCGCATCATCCTCGGGTCGCGCCAAGGCAGGGCCGACTCGTATGAGTTTGACGAGATAGTAGAGATAAGCGCCAAAGAGACCGCCATAGACGATGAGGAAGGCAGAAAGCGTGGTGGCGATCATTGTGGCGCTGATGACCGGCGAGGCGCTGTCGGCGGTGCGCAGCAAGCCATAGATCGTGTAGGGCTGACGACCGACTTCGGCGACGAACCAACCCGCCAGCGTCGCGGCAAAGCCGGTGGGCGTTGCGACAAGACACAGACGGTTGAACCAGACATTGCTCGTGAGCGTGCCTTTGACACGCGCATAAAGCCCCCAGACGCCGATCAGTAGAAACAACAGCCCCAGCCCGACCATGACGCGGAAGGACCAGAAGACAATGCCGACGGGCGGACGATCCTCTTTGGCGACGTCCTTGAGGCCCGGCACCACGCCGTTCGGATCATGCGTGAGGATCAGGCTCGCGCCCTTGGGAATTTTAATTTCGAGATGGTTTTTCTCGGCTTTGGAATCCGGAATGGCAAAGAGCAACAGCGGTGCGCCTGCCTGCCGGTTCCAATTGGCTTCCATCGCCGCGACTTTGATCGGCTGATGCTCAAGCACATTGAGCCCGTGCAGGTCGCCGATGAAAATCTGTAAAGGCGCGAGGATCAGCACGCCCCACAGCGCCATCGACTGGCTCTTGCGCGCGATCAGCGTGTGCTTGCCGCTCAGCAAATAGAAGGCCGATACACCGGCAATGAAAATGGCGGTGGTGAGGAACGAGGCCGTCAGCATGTGGGACAGGCGATAGGGGAAGGACGGATTGAAAATGATCGCCCACCAATCGTCCGGCACGAAGGAGCCGAGCGCGGGGTCGATATGCGCGCCTTGCGGCGTCTGCATCCAGCTATTGGCGGCGAGAATCCAAAACGATGACAGCGTTGTGCCGAAGGCGACAAGCCCCGTCGCCATGAAATGCAGGCGCGGGCCGACCTTGTCCCAACCAAACAGCATGACGCCGAGAAAGCCAGCTTCCATGAAAAAAGCGGTGAGCACTTCAAAGCCGATGAGGGGGCCGAGAACAGGCCCCGAAATGCGCGAGAACTCTGACCAGTTGGTGCCGAGCTGATAGGACAGCACAAGGCCCGAGACGACGCCCATGCCAAACGTCAGCGCGAAAATGCGCACCCAAAAGTGATAGAGGCGCAAATAGGCTTCATCACGGCTGCGGAGCCATCGTGCCTCGACGATGAAGAGAAACGCGGCAAGACCGATGGTCAGCGTTGGAAATAATATGTGAAAAGAGATTGTGAACGCGAACTGTAACCGGGCGAGAATTTCTGCATCAAGAGCGGGCATGGCAACCTCCGTCGGGTGTCATACAGTAACGCGCATTGTCATCAGATCATGCAGATATAATGTCTCATGCGTCACTCTTCCGCACGTCTCATTTGAGAACGTCTT
Organism: Parvibaculum sp.; assembly: GCA_030649335.1. GTDB lineage: Bacteria > Pseudomonadota > Alphaproteobacteria > Parvibaculales > Parvibaculaceae > Parvibaculum. The sequence continues at coordinate 1,798 of JAUSLL010000075.1, forward strand.
GTATTAGCGGATGGTGCGTTCGACCGGAAAATGCAGGGCAATGGCGGCAGGTGCATCGGCATTTTGAACAATATTGAGCGTGCCGCCATGCAGCTCCATCACCTTGCGCGTGAGCGACAGCGCGAGGCCGTCGCCGCGGGCAATACCACTATTCTCGGAACTGACAAACGGATCATCCGCCAGATGCGGCAGGCGCGTCTGGTCAGCTTGCAACAGGCCCCCTGCGCGATGCTCGGTGAGGGTCACGGAAATGCCACCCGCTGTCTCGCTGACAGCGAGTTTCAGCACCGCGCCACGCGGCGCACAATGGATCGCCTCGGTGATGAGGCGGAAGAGGCCCTGCCGCAGGCGGCGTGCGTCGCCGCGCAGGCCGGGCAGGCGGTCCGGGCAATCAATTTCGAGCGTCACATCGTCATGCGCCGCATGGCCGCGTTGGCTTGCGACCGCAATTTCGACCAACTGCCCGACGTTGCAGATTTCATCCGACAGGCTCACTTCGTCCGTCTCGGCTTCGGCAATGCCGAGCAGATCCTCGATCATGTCGAGGAGCATGGTGCCGCTCGAATGAATGTCGTTGGCATAGTCGCGGTAGCGCGCCTGACCCATAGGCCCGAACTGTTCGTTCTTCATCAGTTCTGAAAAACCGATGATATGCGTGAGCGGTGTGCGCAGGTCGTGATTGACGTTGGAAAAGAAGCTGAGATTGCGCTTCTCGCTGGTGCGGCTGCGCGCTTCAGCGGCTTGCATCGTTTTCTCAAGCTGCTGGCGCACGCTGATGTCGTTCAGTGCCGCAATGCGCGCGGGCATGCCGCCCCAGCGCGTTTCGATGATGCGCATTTCGGCCATGCGGTTGTCGCCGTCGGGGCGGCTCACCGACACTTCATGCTCACCAAGGTCGGAAGGCAGCGCGAAAGGCTTGCCGATGATTTCGCCTTCCTTACATCCAAAGAGATCGAGCGCGGCTTCATTGGCAAAGCGCACGAGGCCACTGTTGTCGAGAATGACAATAGCGTCGGAGGCTTCCTGCACCAGCGTCACCGCCTGGGCTTGCGGCATTGCCTCAGCCTGTGGCTTGTGCGTCTCGCGCAACTGGCGGCGCGCGACGGCGCGACGTAGCGCGAGACCTATCGCGCGCGGGCTCTCGCTGCGGGACAGGCAATCTTCCGCACCGGCGGACATGAACTCCCACTGAAGCTGCGGCGCGTCGTCGGCAAGTGCCAGCACCGGCACATCGGGGCCGAGGGCAATGACGCGGTTGAGGTAGGCAAAATCACCCGCATCACCGGCCTTGAGATCGATGAGCACGGCGTCGAGGCCGGGTTCGAGCAGAGGCTGCATCCCGTCGGCGCGGCGGCAAAACTGAAACTGAAAAGGTCCGGCGGCCTGTGCCGCGGCAAGCTCTCGCAAGCGCAGACGCAATTCGCCATCGTCTGTGATGATCTGGACGCTGAGCGGCAACAGGGACATGGATTGTCCTGTCGGAATCAACTGAAGTCCCACCGCCTCCTGGGCCGTACTCGTCATGTGCTTACTCTTTGCCCTAGCCCCAAGTGACATGCAAAACCCCGCCCGGTCCGCCTGACATCTTGATAGAAAATGAAGATCAGCCTCCAATGGTAAATACTTCGTAAACGGGCCACCTATGTTGTGGAAATTAATCCCTGACATACTAGGGAGGCGATCTACGCGATTTAGGAAAAATTAGGATTTTCAACGATTTAGCGACATTCGAGCGGTTAACAATGGGCTTTGAATTTTCGCGGGTTGGGTCGGTATAAGTAATGGATAAGAAGCGCCAAAACCCCTTCGACAAAGGCTGTTGAGCATCCCCGATGGCAAATACCGACGCTTTGATTCGTCCGTCTTTGCCAACATTCATAAGGATTTAGCGCGGGCCGCTTGCCCCCTGAGCCTTGTGAGGGGGCAAGCTATGGGCTAGGTATGCGCCCGCAACCAAAGTGATCGACAAGACCCATGGCCAAACCGGCAAAGACATTCCGCCCCAAGGCACGCGTGCCCAAGGGCCTGCGCGACGTCGCAGCACCGCAAGTGCGCGCCGAAGCGGAGATGCTTGCCAAAATCCGGGCCGTCTATGAGAGCTACGGCTTTGATCCTTTGGAAACATCGGCCTTTGAATATGCCGACGCGCTCGGCAAGTTCCTGCCCGACGAAGACCGCCCCAATGAAGGCGTGTTTTCCTTTCAGGATGATGACGAGCAATGGCTGTCGCTGCGCTATGACCTGACCGCGCCGCTCGCGCGCTTTGTTGCTGAAAATTACGACGGATTGCCCAAGCCCTTCCGCCGCTATCAGTCCGGCCCCGTGTGGCGCAATGAAAAGCCCGGCCCCGGACGCTTCCGCCAGTTCACACAATTTGACGCCGATATCGTCGGCGCGCCTGTCATCGCGGCAGATGCTGAGATGTGCATGATGGGCGCTGATGTGCTGGAAGCCCTTGGCATTCCACGCGGGGACTACCGCATCCGTGTCAACAACCGCAAGGTGCTGGACGGTTTGCTCGAAACAATCGGCATTTCCGCTGACGCTGAAGACCGCACGCACATGACGGTGCTGCGCTCTATCGACAAATTCGACAAGCTTGGCCGTCGCGGTGTCGAGCTGTTGCTGGGAGATGGCCGCAAAGATGAAAGCGGTGACTTCACCAAAGGCGCGGGCCTGAAGGCCGAACAAATTTCAGTTGTGCTCGACTATGTCGAAAGCGGCTTGGCGCTTGCCGATGCTGACCGCGCCGCTGTGCTCGACGGCTGGCGTAAAGTCGTTGGCACCAGCGCCATCGGCATCGAAGGCATCGACGAACTTGCCGAGATGGACGCGCTGTTCTCAGCGGCGGGCTATGGCACGGATCGCATTGAGTTCAATTCTTGGATCGTGCGCGGCCTTGGCTATTACACCGGTCCCGTGTTTGAAGCCGAACTGCTGATGGAAGCCAAGGACGAGAAGGGCAATGCCGTGCGCTTCGGCTCTGTCGGTTCCGGCGGTCGCTATGACGGGCTCATCGAACGCTTCAAAGGCATCAAAGTGCCTGCTACCGGCTTTTCTGTTGGCGTCAGTCGCTTGCAGGCGGCGTTGGCTTTGCTGCCCGGTGCCAATGACGACAAGCAATCAGACGTGGTTGTCGTGCTGGCGCTCGATGCCGCCAATATGGCCGGCTATCAGGCCATGACGCGTGAGTTGCGCGCGGGCGGTATGCGCGCCGAAATCTATCTCGGTGGATCGGGCATGAAAGCCCAGATGAAATATGCCGACCGTCGCGGTGCGCCTGTTGCCGTGATCGAAGGCGAAGACGAACGCGCTGCCGGTCAGGTAACACTGAAAGACCTGATCCTCGGCACCGAAGTGTCACGCGAAATCACCGACAATGCCGAATGGCGCGAAAGCCAGGCCGCCCAGATCACCGTGCCGCGCGCCGATATGGTCGAAGCCGTCAAAGTGATCCTCGCCCGTCATGGCCTCCTGAAGACTGATGGGCTCCATCGAAGCTGAAATCAGCGGCCTTCGACTTCCCAAATTCCCAGTCTTCGACTTCCCAAAATCAAAGCAAATCATGTTAAACAGGACGCGACCGGAAAATCCCGGGCGCCTGCAAAGGTCAATCAAAATGGCACCTTCCAAAACGCCAGTCCGGCAATCTGCCCGCACAGACGCCATGCGCGCCGTGTTTGAAGGCGCAGGCTTTGTCAATGTCGAGCCGCCGCTTCTTCAGCCTGCTGATGTGTTTCTCGATCGCTCGGGCGAAGATATCCGCCGCAGGCTTTTCGTTTTCAATGATCCGGGCGGGCAAGAGCTTTGCCTGCGTCCCGATCTCACGATCCCGACCTGCCGCCTCTATCTCGACGGCAATGGCGGGCGCGGCGATGCGCGGCTTTGCTATGCCGGTGCCGCCTTCCGCTATGACGCGACGGGTTCGGGCGAGGCAAACGAGTTCATCCAGACGGGCGCTGAATTTTTCGGCGGCAAGGATGCGGAAGCTGCCGACGCTGAAATGCTGGCGCTGACAACAAGTGCCGCGCGCGCGGGCGGGCTCGATACGTTCGACATAAAACTCGGCGACCTCGCGCTGTTCGATGCGCTGGTCGATGCGCTCGACATTCCGTCGGGCTGGCGCTCGCGCCTCAAACGGCACTTCTGGCGACCGGCCTATTTCAAAGAGCTGATTGCGCGGCTTGCCACCAATGGCAGCGCAAGTGAAGCCGATGAACGCGGCGGCTTGATCGCGGCGCTCGCAGGACTGGACGAAGAAAACGCCTTGAACGTCATCGAAGACGTGCTTGGACTTGCCAAGATTGCGCCCGTCGGTGGCCGCAGCGTTGCCGAAATCGCCGAACGCTTTTTGGAGCGTGCGGCTGATCAAAGTGCGGCACCCTTGTCGAAGGACACCGCCAAGCTCATCGACACATTCATGTCGCTGTCGCTGAAGCCGAAAGATGCTGCACGCCGTCTCCGCGATCTTGCCAAAGGCGCAAAGATCAAACTCGACGCGCCGATCGCAGCGCTGGAACGGCGCTTTGAACTCATCGACAAGAACGGTGTCGATCTCTCGCGCGCGACGTTTGAAACGGGCTTTGGCCGTAAGCTCGAGTATTACACCGGCTTCGTTTTTGAACTGAGTGTCGGCGACAATGTGTTTGCGGGCGGTGGCCGCTATGACGGCTTGCTGCAAAGCCTCGGCGCGAAATCGCGTGTGCCCGCTGTCGGTTGCGCCATCACGCTGGAGCGTTTGACCGCTGCCATTGCCGCGCCGAAAGGGAGGGCCGCGAAATGAGCAAGCGCCCCAAAGATGCTTTGATCATCGGTATCCCGTCCAAAGGCCGCTTGCAGGAAAACGCCAATGCGTTTTTCGCCAATGCGGGCCTCAAGGTGAAACAAGCTGCAGGTGGCCGCGAATATGTCGGGCGTTTGAGCGGTCTCGACAATGTGGCGGTCGCTTTTCTGTCGGCGTCTGAAATCGTTGCGCGGCTCGAAGACGGTTCGATCCACTTCGGTGTAACGGGCGAAGACCTGATCCGCGAAAACCTCGCTGACGCTGACCGCGTGGTCGAGCTCGTGCTGCCATTGGGCTTTGGCTATGCCGACGTCATTGTCGCTGTGCCGCAAAGCTGGATCGACGTCGAGACGATGGCTGATCTTGATGATGTGGCGCTCGCGTTTCACCGTCGCCACGGGCGTCGTCTGCGTATCGCGACCAAATATATCAACCTCACGCGGCGCTTCTTCGCCGATCACGGCATTGCGGATTATCGCATCGTCGAAAGCGCGGGCGCGACCGAAGGCGCACCGGCGGCGGGCACAGCCGAAGCCATTGTGGACATCACCACAACGGGTTCGACGCTGATTGCCAATAATCTCAAAATCCTCGACGACGGCGTCATGCTGAAAAGCCAGGCCAATCTGGTGGCGAGCCTGACGGCGGACTGGAGCGCACCCGCCTTGAAAGCGGCGGGCATGATGCTCGACCGCATCGACGCGCGGCTCGGCGCGGAAGCACAGGTTGTGGTGGCCGCGCGCGGCAAACTCAACCGTGCGAAGCTCGTGCGTGAAATGGGCGCTGAGTTTGGCTGCACGGCAGAACCCGGCGAAGGCGCTCTGTCGCTCCTTTGCCCGCGCCAGCACCTGCAAGCGGTGGCCACGCGCCTGCGCGAAGCGGGCGCGGACGCTGTGACCGTGACGACGGCTGAGTATATTTTCCACGCCGAGAACGCGCTGATGGCGCGGTTGCGCAAGCGGTTGAAGAAGTAAGTATCCACCTCCCCACAAGGGGGAGGGCCATCAGAAAGGGATTGCCTCTACTTCCCTTCCTCCACCAGCCAATCACAAAAAGCCACCACCGCCGGATCATCCACCAGTTCCTGCGGCACGATCCAGCAATAACCGCGTGACGGCAGCGCCGGTCCTTTGATCGGCGCGACGAGCCTGCCGCTGGCCAGATCATCCGCAATGATCGGCAGAGGCCCGAGCGCGACGCCGAGCCCATCGCTGGCGGCTTGGAGCGCCAGATAGAAATGATCAAACCGCTGCGTCGTTGCGCTTTGCTCGACCTTGGCCGCACCGGCAGCCGCAAGCCACCGGCTCCAGGCGGCAGGGCGCGTGTCGGCGTGCAGCAGCGTCGCGCGTGCAAGATCAGCAGGTGTCTTCAGTTTCAACGCGCGCGCGAGCTTTGGCGCGCAGACCGGAATTTCACTTTCAGCCAGAAAGGGTGCGGCCACGAAGCCCTTGGGCAACGGCATCATCTCGCGCCGGACCGCGACATGGAACGAACCCTTGCCCATGCGCGTGACAGGTTCGTCAGATGTTTGCAGGCGCAATTCGATGTTGGAATCTAACGTCTGAAAATGCGCAAGGCGCGGCAGCAGCCAACGCATCGCGAGCGTTGGAAGCGCATTGATGATGAGAGCGCGCTTGCGCCGCGTCGCGTCTTTGAGTCGCGCTGAAGCCGAGGCAATAGCATCAAAGGCCGGTGACAAAGCATCGCAATAGGCGCGACCCTGATCGGTCAGCTTGAGGCGTTTGCCGAGACGCTCGAACAGTTGGACGCCCGCCCAATCTTCGACGCTGCGGATGTGGCGGCTCACCGCGCCATGCGTCACGCAAAGTTCGTCGGCTGCTGCCGTCACGCTGCCAAGTCGCGCGGTCGCTTCGAAGGCGCGCAATGTGCCAAGCGGCGGAAAGACGGGGCGGGGTGATGTCTGGGCCATCTTGTGACTATAGATCACAAAGAACATGAGACAAAATCGATTGTTATATAGCTCATGTCGTATGATCTTGTGACCATAAGAATAAAGCACTTGCGCTGCTATTTCTGAAAGATTTGCTGATGAGCCTTCTTCTCGCCGCCTCCATCGCCCTTGTGGCTTTCATCACGTCTGCCATTTCGGGCGTCTTCGGCATGTCAGGTGGCATGATCCTGATGGGCTATCTTGCCTTCGTGTTGCCGGTCAGTGCCGCCATGATGATGCATGGCGCGATACAGGCCACCGCCAACGGCTACCGCGCCGTGCTCAACCGCACGGATATTGATTGGTGGATTTTCGGACGTTATCTCATCGGCACAGTGTTCGGACTGGCACTCCTTGCAGGCATCGCCTTTGTGCCGAGCAAGGTCACTATGTATCTGACTTTGGGCATCGTGCCTTTTGCCGCCGCCGCCATCCCGAAAAAATGGGCGCTCGATATCACGCGGCGCGGTGCGGCCGAGTTTTGCGGTTTTGTCATCACGCTGCTGAACCTGACCGCCGGTGTGGCGGGGCCGCTTCTCGATGTGTTCTTCGTGCGCACCGCCTTGACGCGCCATCAGGTGGTGGCAACCAAGGCCGTCACGCAAACGGCGGCCCATTTGGTGAAGCTGCTTTATTTCGGTGTGTTGGTGAGAGCCGCCTCTGAACGGGTGGCAGATGCCGACTTCGCCACGCTTCTGCCCTGGTGGGTCTTTGCTGCCGCCTTGCCGCTCTCGATGCTCGGCACAACGGCGGGAAAGAAAATACTCGACCGGATGACAGACACGAATTTCCGCATCTGGTCGCAGCGCATCACGCTGGCCATCGGCACAGTGCTGCTCATACAGGGTATCGCGCTGTTGCTGGGCGAGGGCTAAATGCCCCGTTCGGCCCGAAACTTCGCGCGGCCCTTCTCGCCGGATTTTTCAAACATAGGCAGAAACTTGTCGATCATCCAGGGAAACGCGCCCGCGAGTCGCGACATGATACTGTCGCCGTAAGGCACATAGGTTTCCAACTTGCCGCTGTCGAGCGCGCCCATACAGGCGTCGGCAACTTCGGCGGCAGTGAAAACCTTGCCGACGAAATTGAGTGCCGAACCATTATGCGTTGCTTCATAGCGCAGCATCGGCGTATCGACACCGCTCGGAAAAATACCCATGACGCGCACGCCGTGGTCTTTCAGTTCCGAACGCAGGGACATAAGAAAGCCGCGCAGGCCGAATTTCGACGCTGCATAAGAAGCACTCCCTTTGAGCGCGATGATACCACCCATCGAGACGATGGAGAGAATATCGCCTGACCCGCGTGTCTGCATGAGGCGGGCGGCGGTGCGGGTGAGCTGCATCGGCGTGATGAGGTTGATCGCTATATGCCGGTCGAGTATTTCGGGCGCGAGATCAGCGACGTTGCCCGGTTCGATATAGCCTGCATTGTTGACGAGAAGGGCCAAGTCCGCGTGATCGCGTTCGATGGTGGCGCAAAGTTCTGCGACGCCGCTTGAAGTTGAAAGATCGGCGTGAAGGCAGAGGGCAGGGCGGCTCAGCGTGGTCGCGACGTCGCCCATGCGCGCCTCATTGATATCAACGAGGATCAGGTTGTAGCCGCGCGCGTCGAGCCGCTTGGCGATTTCGGCGGCAATGGCCCCGCCGCCGCCGGTGATGAGGGCTTTTTTCATGTCATTCAGCCGCCGCGCGTGGCGAAACGCGCAGACGCTCGAAGTCGCCGTCTTTGACATTGGCCCAGTCGAAGCGTTTACGCAGCCTCACCATGTGGCGGCGATAGGCGTCGATCTCGACATAAGTCGCGTGCCGGTCGGACGCGACGAATTTGATGCCGCCTGAAAGGTCGGGCCGGTCATTGGCGATGGCGTTGTCGACGGCCTGTTTCGCCGCTCCGCCTTTGGCGCGTGCGATAATCGTTTGCGTGATGAGATCTGCCATCTCGTCAAAGAGCTTATAGGCCCCGCCATTGGTCTCCATATAACCGAGCGCATAGAGATTGGGTGTCTCGCGCGAAAATAAATTCATATAGAGATCGGGCTTGCCGCCTCTCCAGCTGAATTCGGCAGGATCAACATAAGGAATTTTCCAGCTATAGCCCGTGGCGCAAAGGATGAGATCGATCTCTTCCGACGTGCCGTCCTTGAAATGCACCACCTTGCCTTCAAAGCGTTCTACGTCGCGCTTGGCGGCAATGTCGCCGTGGCTCAGGAAGTGGAGAAGCTGGTTGTTGAGAATTGGGTGTGTCTCAAACAATTTGTGATCGGGCTTTTGAAGCCCAAGCCGCGTCACATCGCCGTTGAGGATGCGCAGCACCACGCCGAAGATGCGCTGCGTCAACCACATCGGCAATTGCGGCCCGTCATGTGCGAAGACATCGGCAGGAATGCCAAAGAGGTGCTTCGGCAAAAAGTGATAGCCGCGGCGCATCGAGATGAAAGCCTTGTCGGCGCTTTGCGCGGCGTCGCAGGCAATGTCGCAACCGGAATTGCCGGCACCGATGATGAGCACACGCTTGCCTTTAAACTCGTCCATCGCGCGATAGGTCGAGGCGTGGCGCATCTCGCCGGTGAAAGTGCCGGGATAGGTCGGCATCGACGGATGCCAATTGGTGCCGGTGGCGCAGACGAGCGCCGAATAATCTTTCGTCTCGCCATTATCGAGCGTCACGCGCCAGCCCTCGCCGTCGCGCGTCGCGGATTTGACGCCGGTGTTGAAGGCGATGTGCTCGCGCAAACCGAAAGCGTCGGCGAAGCTCTGCATGTAATTGTGGATCTGCTTGTTCGACGGATAGTCGGGATATGCATCCGGCATCGGAAAGTCGGTGTAATGCGACTGGGTTTTCGACGAGATGAAATGCGCCGAATTGTAAACCGGCGAGCCGGGATTCGACTGGTCCCACAAGCCGCCGACATCGCTGTGGCGCTCGTAAATGTCGAAAGCGACGCCATGCGCCTTGAAGCTGCGCGCAAGGGCCAGCCCCGCCGGTCCGCCACCGACCACGCAAACCCGTTCCGATCCTGCCGCCATCGTGCCCTCCAATAAGTGAATATTCCTCATATTTAAGGAATGTGATAAACCTGAGCCGATCCGTTCGCAAGAGGAATTTTCTTTTGGCCAAACCGAGCTCCGCCCCACAGACATCTGATGCCAAGCCCGTGACACGGCGTGAGCCGACGCAGGAGCGCGCCAAGGCCCGCGTCGAGCGTATTCTCGCCTCCGCCAGTGAGCTGATCGCCGAAACCGGCAGCGACACGGTGCGCATGACGGAAGTGGCCGCGCGGGCAGGCGTCCCCATCGGTTCGCTCTATCAATATTTTCCGGACAAGGGCGCGATCCTGCGTTTGCTTGCCGTGCGTTTTATGGAGCGCGTGCGCGCGTCGCTCGCCGAGGGGCTGAAAGACATTGCGACTGCGGATGAAGCGCTGGCCCGCATCGACGCCATCCTCGAAGCCTATTACGCGACCTTCATCAACGAGCCCGTGGTGCGCGATGTTTGGTCGGGCACGCAGTCCGACAAGGCGCTGCAGGCGCTGGACATCGAAGACAGCCGCGAGAACGGACGCTTGGTCGCCGCCTCGCTAAAACATCTGGTGCCGGAAGCAGACCACGCGCGTTTCGACGCCGCCTGTTTTTTGCTGATGCAGATATCAGGTGCCGCCGTGCGTCTCGCCATCGCGGTGGAGCGCGCAGAGGGCGATCAGCTGATGGTGGAGTTTCGCCGCGTTGTGAAAACCGAGCTACCGCATTTCCTCACCGCCTGATACCGTCACGACGCTTTGGTTCTGTCGGGTGTCATGCCCGCAGATGAAAAGGGAAGCCGGTTTGATGCCGGCGCTGCCCCCGCAACTGTAAGCGGCGAGGCCTGTCCGAAATAGTCCACTGGTCATGATCGACCGGGAAGGCACGGACAAGGCCGTTGACCCGTGAGCCAGGAGACCTGCCCGAGCACCGTCAACGCGAACCGTTGGGGCGGGGTGTCCCCTGGAGGAAAGATGCAAAAGCTGAAATGGCGTGACCCTGTTACGCACTCTTACAATTTCAATCCGATCCCTGCATCCGGCCAAGTCTGTCCGCTGGCGGTTTTCTCATGCCAGAAGGAAACAGAACATTGGACGACCGGATTTTTGCCCTTTGCGCGGCGGCACCCTTGCCCATGACGCCCGCCACCCGCCTTGCCGAACTCGTATTCCCGGGCCAGACCAATCATCACGGCACGTTGTTTGGCGGCGCGACACTCGCGTTGATGGACCGCGCGGCCTATATCGCGGCGACGCGACACGCCCGCGTGCCGATGGTCACGGCGTCGATGGAGGTCGCCGATTTTCACAAGCCCGTTCTGCCGGGACAATTGGCCGAGGTGACAGCGCGCGTGACTAAAACCGGCAAGACCTCGCTCGTCGTCGAAACAGAATTGATGGCCGAAGATTTGCTGACCGGCCAGCGCGAGCGTGCCGTGACGTCACGCTTCATCATGGTGGGCTCGCTTGACCGCTTTGCCACAGCGCCCGTTGTGGCACCTCTGTCGGAAGACGGCACCAGCTTTGTCGAGGTGGTGTTTCCTGATGCCGCCAATCACCGCGAAATCCTCTTCGGTGGCAATGCCTTGTCGATGATGGGCAAGGCGGCTTTCATCGCGGCGACGCGCCACTGCCGACAAACGGTGGTGATGGCCGCTTCCGAACGCATCGACTTTCGCGCACCCATCAAGGTCGGCGAATTTGCGGAACTTTCGGCCCGCGTGGTCATGGCAGGGCGTTCCTCGATGAGCGTTGAGGTGCGCCTGACGGTCGAAGACCCGATGTCGGGCGAGCGATCTGAAAGCGCGCTCGGTCGTTTCGTGATGGTCGCGGTGGGCGGGGGCGGCAGGCCGTTGCGCGTGCCGCCCCGTGAGAGCGAGGTCGGGGCGGGTTAGAGCCCGTCGATCGGAAAACGCGCGGTCAGCGCCTCGGTGCGGGTGCGGAGTTTTGCCTCCGCGCCCGCGTCGCCGTTCGCGACAAGTGTTTCGGCGATGATGGCCGCGATCTCGTCCATCTCGCCCGTGCCGATGCCGCGTGCAGTCAGCGCCGGTGTGCCGATCCGCACGCCGGAGGGGCGCATGGGCGGCAGCGGGTCATCGGGGATCACTTGCTTGTTAGTGGTGAGCCCGACGCGATCAAGCGCGGCTTGCGCCTTTGCGCCATCGATACCGAAACTCTGCATCGTGTCGAGAACCATCAGATGATTATCCGTGCCGCCGGTGACGAGCCTGACCTGACGCGAGGTGAGGGCAGCAGCGAGTGCCCTGGCGTTGGTCATCACGTTCGCCGCATAGGTGCGGAAGGCGGGCGTGGCCGCGAGTTTGAAGGTGGTTGCGGCAGCGGCCACTTGGTTCATATGCGGCCCGCCCTGAAGACCGGGGAAGACGGACGCATCAATCGCCTTGGCGAATTGCTCCTTACACAGAATGAGACCGCCGCGCGGACCTCGGAGCGATTTGTGCGTCGTGGTTGTCATCACATCAAAGCCCGCGTCCAGCGGATTGCGCATGACGTCGGCGGCAATCAACCCGCCGATATGGCTTACATCGGCCATGGTGATAGCACCGACCTCATCGGCCACGCGTTTGAAATCGGCGTAGTCATAGTCGCGCGGATAGGAAGAATAGCCGCAGACGATCATGCGGGGGCGTGTTTCGCGCGCGACATTGGCGAGTGCCGCAAAGTCGATAGCGCCTGTGGTTGGGTCTGTCTTGTAGCGCACGAAATTGAAGATGCGGCCCATATGGCTCACCGGCGCACCATGCGTGAGGTGTCCGCCGTGGGAAAGGTCCATCGCAAGGATCGTGTCGCCGGGTTCGAGCAGGCCGAGATAGACCGCCTGGTTCATCGGCGAGCCGGAGAGCGGCTGCACATTGGCGTGTTCGGCGCGAAAGAGCGCCTTGGCACGGTTGCGGGCGAGCGTCTCGATGGCGTCGGTGAATTCCTGCCCGCCGTAATAGCGCCGTCCCGGATAGCCCTCGGCATATTTATTGGTGAAGGCAGAGCCGAGCAGGGTGAGCACTTCGGGAAAGGCATAGTTTTCCGACGGTATGAGTTCGAGCCCCGCACGCTGACGGGCTTCCTCGCCGGTGAGGGCGGCGAGGATATCGGGGTCCGAGGCTTCGAGCCTCGCGCGGTCGGGAGTTTGGGATTGGGTCATGTTGTGTGTCTCCAGCCTGAAAATGACAACGCCCGGCCAGCATTGGAATGCTGCCCAGGCGATCGGCTGGTAGATCAATCTCCGCGCTCCCCGATGGTTGCCCATCTCAGTTTCGCCAGTCGCGCGGAGGATATGTGTGACCGGTAACGGGAGGGAGATTAAGCGCGGTGAGGAAGGGAGGCAAGGGGGGAAAGCCCGCTCCCACTCGCGCGTAGGCGCGAACAGGAAAGAGGGGGGAGAGGGCTAATGACAGTTTGATGCGCCTACCCCAGTCGTCTTCCCCCGGCTTGACCGGGGGATACATCTTTTCTCAATGGGTTTGGCAAAGCTGGATGGCCCGATCAAGTCGGGCCAAGACGGAATTGAGACGGAGGGGTGTAAATACAAAAAGGGCCGGTGTTTCCACCGGCCCTTCGATTGTTTTCGGGTAGAGAGCGTATGGATCAGAAGCCCATGTCGCCCATGCCACCCATGCCGCCCATGCCGCCGCCCATACCGCCGGGCATGCCGCCGCCGCTGTCCTTCTTCGGAGCTTCGGCGATCAGGGCTTCAGTTGTGATCAGGAGACCGGCAACCGAGGCAGCGTCCTGAAGCGCCGTGCGCACGACCTTTGTCGGGTCGATGATGCCGGCGGCAACGAGGTCCACATATTCTTCGTTCTGCGCGTCGAAGCCGTAGTTCGCGACTTTGGAGTCGAGAATTTTCTGCACAACGATCGAACCTTCAACGCCCGCGTTTTCGACGATCTGACGGATCGGCGCTTCGAGAGCCTTGCGGATGATGTTGATGCCGGCCTGAATGTCGGCATTGTCGGACGTGAGCTTGGCAACGGCCTTTGTCGCCATCAGAAGAGCCGTGCCACCACCGGGGACAATGCCTTCTTCAACAGCAGCGCGTGTCGCGTTCAGCGCATCGT
>JAUSLL010000035.1 GCA_030649335.1 Parvibaculum sp.
CCCGCTTCGATGGCGCGGGCATAAACGTTGAGACCTTTGAAGGAAGGCAGCAGGGAAGGGTGGATGTTGAGTTGGCGGTCGCGCCATTTCTCTACAAATTCGTCCGACAGGATGCGCATGAAGCCTGCGCTGCAAACGAAATCAACGCCTGCTTCGCGCAAGGCTTCATCCATCACGCGGTCGAAGGCTTCGCGGCTGTCATAATCGCGATGGCTGACGACGCGTGTGGGGATGCCCGCGTCACGCGCGAACTGAAGCCCGCCCGCATCCGCCTTGTTAGAAATGACAAGCACCATCTCGGCGGGAAAACCCGGTGCGGCACAGGCGTCGATCAGCGATTTGAGATTGGAGCCGCGACCTGAAATGAGGACGCCGATTTTCATTTGAGCGATCCGATGGCGCCTTTGATATCGACGCGCGGCTCGTCGCCCGCTTGCGCACGCAGATGACCGATGGTCCAGACAGTTTCGCCAGCGTCGGCGAGCACTTTGGACACCGCAGCGGCCTTGTCAGCTTCGACAACGACGATCATGCCGATACCGCAGTTGAAGGTGCGGCCCATTTCATGCTCGACAATGCCGCCGAGTTTCATGATCCAGCGGAACACGTCAGGCATGACCCACGAGCCACCTTCGATTTCAGCGACAATACCGTCCGGCAGCACGCGGGGAATGTTTTCAACAAAGCCGCCGCCGGTGATATGGGCGAGTGCCTTGACCGCACCTGTCTCGCGGATGGCCGCAAGGACCGAGCGCACATAGATGCGTGTCGGCGCGATAAGCGCCTGACCGATGGTGCGGCTTTCATCGAGCGGGAAGGGCGCGTCATAGGCAAAGCCGTGGTCGGCGACGACGCGGCGCACCAGCGAATAGCCGTTGGAATGGAAACCGGTGGAAGCGAGACCGAGGATCACATCGCCCGCGCCGACGTCTTTGCGCGGCAATACCTGATCGCGCTCGACAGCGCCGACGGCAAAGCCTGCGAGGTCATAGTCGCCTGCCGCATACATGCCCGGCATCTCGGCTGTTTCCCCGCCGATGAGCGCACAATTGGCCTGACGGCAGCCTTCGGCAATGCCGGAGACAACAGCCGTCGCTTGCGTCACGTCGAGTTTGCCGGTAGCGAAATAGTCGAGGAAGAAGAGGGGTTCGGCACCCTGCACCACAAGGTCGTTGACCGACATGGCGACAAGATCAATGCCGACCGTGTCATGGATGTTCGCGTCGATGGCGACCTTAAGCTTGGTGCCGACGCCGTCATTGGCGGCAACGAGCACGGGGTCCTTGTAGCCGGTGGCCTTAAGGTCGAAGAGGCCGCCAAAACCGCCAAGTTCGGCGTCTGCGCCTGTGCGTCGTGTCGAACGGGCCAGCGGCGCAATCGCCCGGACCAGCGCATTGCCGGCGTCGATATCGACACCCGCCTGCGCATAGGTGTAGCCGTTGGGGCGGTCTTCGGGGGCTGCCATGCTGAGGTCCGGATATTAGGAATCGAGGGTCTGTTCGGGCACAAAACACCTCAAAATGCCCCCATAAGCAAGCAGCCATAAGGAAGCAGAAGGCATGAAGGATGAAAAACCGGTTGTGTTTATGGTATCCGGTCTTCGCCGCGGCGCGGGCTTGCTGTAGTCTGACCCGCGAACCGGACCGGACTGGCCGGACAAATGTGTGACGGATCAAGGGCCTAGAGAATGACGCGGACTTCCCTGTTGAATGTGATTGCAGCCCTTGCGCTGAGCCTCAGCCCCTTTGCTGCGGTCAAATCGGCCTCCGCTGCCGATCTCTATACCGTGCGCGGTGTGCATGTGGACGTGACGGCGGCAAGCGCAACCGAGGCCCGCACCATCGCCCAAGGCAAAGGCCAGCAGGAGGCGTTGGCCGAACTGCTGCGCCGCCTGACGCTCTCGTCCGACTGGTCGCGCCTGCCGACACCCTCCGACAACGTGACACAAGATGCCGTGCGCGGCTTTCAGGTGGCATCCGAAAAGGCAAGCAGCACGCGCTATATCGCCGACCTCAATGTTGCCTTCCGCCCCGCTGCTGTCCGCAACATGCTGAGAGCCAAGGGTATCCAGTTCGGCGAGACACAGGCCCGGCCCGCGCTGCTGGTCGCGATCTATGACAAGGGCGGCAAAGTGCAAATGTGGGAGGACACCAACCCATGGCGCGCCGCCATTGCTAAACGCGACCTCGATAACGCCATGACGCCGTTGTTGCTGCCCGTGGGTGACGTGCAGGAATTCGGACTGCTGTCAGTGACGCAGGCACAATCCGGCGACAAGAATGCCCTTGCAGACCTCGGCCGTCGTTATGGCGCCGATGATGTGATTGTCGCGGAGACTGTCGCCGCAGCGTCCGGCATCGAACTCACCGTGAACCGCTATGGGCTTGGCGACACACCCGCGATCAAACGCACCTACCAGACCCTCGACGAAGCTGCCGTCGGCCTGATGGGCGTGATCGGTGACCAGTGGAAGCGCGACACGATCGTTGCACCGGGCACACAGGCGCACATGACAGCGGTTGTTGCCTTCACCACAATCAACCAATGGGAAGCAATCCGCAAAGCATTGACCGCGACGCCGCTCGTCAACGGTTTGCAGGTGCAAGGCATGACGACGCAGGGCGCAGAAGTGCAGATCAGCTTTCGCGGTACAGCCGAAAAACTTGCCCTGTCGCTGGCGCAGGCCAATGTGTCGCTGACACAGGACGTCAACGGCTGGCTGCTTCAGGCGCGCTAACCACTTGCCACATCCGACAACAGGAGAGTCCGAGTGAGTGACGTCAAACGCCAAGCCGTGATCTGGACCGGCGTGGTCTTCGCCATCGCCATATTCCTCTGGCTGCTGTCGGGCATTCTGCTGCCCTTCGTGGCGGGGTTAGCACTCGCCTATTTTCTCGACCCGCTTGCCGACCGGCTGGAAGAGCGCGGTATGTCGCGGCTAAGTGCCGTCAGTATCATTTCTGTTGTATCGCTGTTTCTTTTTGTCGCCTTGGCTGTGCTGCTCTTTCCCTTGCTCTATCAGCAGGCGATTTCCTTCATCGAAATTGTACCGGACCTTGTACGCGGCGGACGCAAGCTGCTGATCGAACTCAGCGACGGCAAGCTCGCCAGTGTGCTGGGCCAGAGCGCGGAAATGAAAAAAGCCGTCGGCGACGCGGCGGCGGGCGGAGGTCTTTCGTGGGTCATGAGTTTCCTGCCGCAGATCGGCTCGCAGGGCCTGGCGCTGATCGGGCTCGTGTCGCTGATCTTCGTGACGCCGGTGGTGACTTTCTATTTGCTGCTCGATTGGGACAACATGGTCGAGCGCATCGACCAACTCCTGCCGCATGACCACGCCGAAACGATCCGCGGGCTTGCCGGCGACATCAACGAAGTGTTGTCGGGCTTTATCCGCGGACAGGGGATGGTGTGCCTATTCCTCGGTGTGTTCTATGCGATGGGGCTGACGCTTGTCGGACTGCGCTTCGGACTTGTCATCGGTATCGTCACCGGCATTTTGAGCTTTGTGCCTTACCTCGGCACCATCACGGGCTTTGTGTCGTCGTTCGCCGTCGCCTGTTTCCAGTTCTGGCCGGATTACACGATGATCGGTCTCGTGGTCGGCATCTTCATTGCGGGTCAGTTCATTGAAGGAAACTTCCTGCAGCCCAAACTCGTAGGCAAGAAAGTGAGGTTGCATCCCGTCTGGGTGATGTTCGCCATTCTTGCTTTTGGCACATTGTTCGGCTTCGCGGGCGCGCTCCTGGCATTGCCTGTGGCCGCCGCCATCGGCGTGCTCGCACGCTTTGCCATCGGGCGCTATGAGAAAAGCAAATTGCGTCTGGGGCAGGCGAGTTTTGCCGCCAATGATGCAGGTGCACCGGGCGGACCGGAAGTCTGATGCCACGCCAGCTTGTTTTCGAACTCGGACACCGGACCGCACGCGGACGCGAAGACTTTCTCGTCGCGCCGTCGAACGAGGCGGCCGTGGCGCAGATCGACGTCTGGCCGGACTGGCCGGGGCCGGCCATTGCGTTGTCGGGTCCGCAGGGCAGTGGCAAGACGCATCTGGCCGAAGTCTGGCACGAGATGAGCGGCGCGGAGAGGCTCGATGCCACGGTACTCGAAGGCGGCGACGTGCCCGCGCTCGTCGCTAAGCGCCATCTCATCATCGAAGATCTTGGCGCACTCAGCGATCTTGGCGAGCGCACGCTTTTCCATTTGCTCAATCTGGTGAAGGAAGAAAAAGCCTTCCTGTTGCTGACCTCGCGCGTGGCACCCGCGCGGCTCACAATCCGCCTGCCGGACCTTGCCTCGCGCCTCAAGGCGCTGCCCCATGCTGAACTCGGCGCGCCCGATGACGCGCTGCTGGCCGGTGTGCTGGTGAAGCTTTTCGACGACCGGCAATTGCGGGTTAACGAAGCATTGGTGGCCTACCTCGCAAGCCACATCGAACGCAGCATTGCTATTGCCCGCGACGTGGTCGAAGCCCTCGACCGCACGTCACTTTCGGGCAAAAGAGCCGTTACCGTGCCTTTGGCCGCACAGGTTCTGGAAGAATTGGGTCATTCATAAGGGCCTGAAATGACTTGGTCATATGATTGACATAGACTTGGACGACAAAGGGCATATTCCCGAAACACCGGACGATTTGCCCTGACATGCCGCCGAGAACACGCCCATGACGACGACCCCGCGCCCGACAATCGTCCCTGATGACGCGACTGCGAAGCCGCTGGCTCCGTTGGTCCCGCTCACCACCGACACGCCTTCAAGCGAGCCGGTTGTTGCGACAATCGACGCAGGCGCGACGGACCGTTTCATCAACCGCGAATTGTCATGGCTTGCCTTCAACGCCCGCGTGCTGGAAGAATCTTTAAATCCCAATCACCCGCTGCTGGAACGCCTGCGCTTTTTGTCGATCTCGGCATCGAACCTTGACGAGTTTTACATGGTGCGCGTCGCGGGCCTGCGCGGACAGGTGCGTGCCGGCGTCGAGACACAAAGTCAAGACGGTCTGTCCCCCTCGCAACAGCTCGACCGCGTGAACGCCAGCGCCAATGCGCTCATTCAGGAGCAGCAGCGTCTGTGGCTGTCGATCAGCAAGGAATTGCGCGAGGCGGGCATCTCGGTACTGGATCCGGCTGAAGTGACGCCGGAAGAATTCTCGTGGCTCGAAACGCGTTTTCTCGAACAGGTCTTTCCTGTGCTGACGCCGCTCGCCATTGATCCCGCGCATCCGTTCCCCTTCATCCCCAACCTCGGCTTTGCGCTGGCGCTGCAACTGCGCCGCCAGAGCGACGGCAAGCCGATGGATGCGCTGCTGCCGATCCCCACGCAGGTCGAACGCTTTGTGCGCTTGCCGGATCGTGAAGGCACGACGGATATCCATTTCATCGCATTGGAAGACATGATCGGCCTTTTCCTGCGCCGCTTGTTCCCCGGATATGAAGTGATCGGGCAGGGCGCATTCCGTCTGCTGCGTGACAGCGACATCGAAATCGAAGAAGAAGCCGAAGACCTTGTGCGCTATTTCGAAAGCGCGCTGAAGCGCCGTCGTCGCGGCAGCGTGATCCGTCTGAAGATGCAGGCAAAGACACCGCCAGCATTGCGCGACCTCGTGATCAACGAGTTAGGCGTCGGTGAAAAAGAATTCGCCATGGTCGATGGCTTGCTCGGTCTCGCCCAGACCGCGCAGCTCATTGTCGATCAGCGCCCCGAGTTGAAGTTCCCGCCTTACAATGCGCGCTTCCCCGAACGCATCCGCGACCACGGCGGCGATTGCTTCGCAGCGATCCGCTCCAAAGACATTGTGGTCCATCACCCTTACGAAGCTTTCGACGTGGTGGTGCAGTTCATCCGTCAGGCGGCTGCAGACCCTGACGTTGTGGCGATCAAGCAGACGCTTTATCGCACATCGAAAGACAGCCCCATCGTGCAGGCGTTGATCGAAGCCGCCGAAGCAGGGAAATCTGTGACGGCGCTTGTGGAACTCAAAGCGCGATTTGACGAGGCGGCCAACATCGTCTGGGCGCGCAATCTTGAACGCGCGGGCGTGCAGGTCGTGTTCGGCTTTATCGAACTCAAGACCCACGCCAAACTGTCATTGGTTGTGCGCCGCGAGGGTGGCAGCCTGCGCTCCTACGTGCATTTCGGCACGGGTAACTACCATCCCGTGACCGCCAAAATTTATACCGACTTGTCGATGTTCACCTGCGACCCGCTGCTGGCCGCTGACGTGTCGCAGATTTTCAATTTCATCACCGGCTATGCCGAGCCGTCCGATCTCAATCTTCTGGCCGTATCGCCTGCGAGCCTGCGACCGCGTTTGCTAAAGCATATTCAGACCGAGATCGACCATGTGAAAGCCGGACGTCCGGGGGCCATTTGGGCCAAGATGAACTCACTCGTGGACCCCGACATTATCGATCGGCTTTATGAGGCGAGCAACGCGGGCGTCAAGATCGAACTCGTTATCCGCGGCATCTGCTGCCTGCGTCCGGGCGTGCCCGGCTTGTCGGAAAATATTCGTGTAAAGAGCATTGTCGGGCGCTTTCTTGAACATTCGCGCATCATCTGTTTCGGCAAGGGCCACGGGCTACCGTCGGACAAGGCCAAGGTCTATATTTCGTCCGCTGACTGGATGCCGCGCAACCTTGACCGCCGCGTCGAGGTGTTGATTCCAATCCTCAATCCCACAGTGCATGATCAGGTGCTCGATCAGATCATGGTGGCGAACCTCAAGGACAATCAGCAGAGCTGGTATCTGCGGCCTGACGGCAGCTATGAACGCCAGACAGTGCCGGAAGGCGGCGAAGCCTTTAATGCGCACACTTATTTCATGAACAACGCGAGCCTGTCGGGTCGCGGTAAATCGTTGCATGAAGACGCGGGTTCCAACAGCAAGGCCAGCACGCGCAAATTCAAGGCCGATCGGGACTAGAGACGGGGTGCAGGCTTGTTCTGCGATGTGTATAATCGCGCGACATTGCCTAACTGCCGGAAAAGGCCGCCCCCCGATGTTGAAGGTATCAGTTTGAGTCGCGACAAGTCTGGCGGTCGATTCGGCATTGTCGATCTCGGCTCTAATTCAGTGCGCCTTGTCGTCTATGCGGCAGCGGCACGGAGCCCTGTGCTCGTTTTCAACGAAAAAATTCTCTGCGGCCTCGGGCGGTCACTGGCCAGCACCGGACGTCTCGATCCCAAGGGCATCGAGCGCGCGCTGGCAGCCTTGAAACGCTTCGTCGCGCTGCGCGACCAGATCGGCATCAGCAAGCTCGTTGTGGCAGCGACCGCGGCGGTGCGCGATGCGGAGGATGGGCCTGAGTTTTTGCTGCGGGCCGAAGAAATTTGCGGCTTCAAAATCACGCTTGTCTCGGGTGCTGAGGAGGCGCGTCTGTCGGCACAGGGCGTGCTTTCCGGCATTCCCGATGCAGAAGGTGTGGTCGGCGATCTCGGCGGCGCGAGCCTCGAACTCGTCGGTGTCGGCGGCGGGCAAAGGCTCGGCGAAGGCGTGACCCTGCCCATCGGCCCTTTGCGCGTGATGGACATGGCCAAAGGCTCGCTGGCGGAAGCTGAGAGCATCATCGACAAGACATTCAAGGGCCTCGACATCCTGAAAGAATTTCAGGGCAAGCGGCTCTATGTCGTCGGTGGCGTCTGGCGCAATCTCGCGCGCATCCACATGGCACAGCGCAACTATCCGATCCATGTGTTGCACGAATATGTCATTCCCGCCGGTGAAGCGTCAGACCTTGCCCGTGTGATTGAACGTCTCGGCCCGAAGTCACTGTCACAAATTCCGGATATTTCAGAGCGCCGCGTCGATACGCTGCCTGTGGGCGCGCTGATCCTCGACAAGCTCATATCGGCGATGAAAGCCAAAGACATTGTGATTTCGGCCTATGGCTTGCGCGAAGGTATTCTGTTCGATCATCTCGACAAGCGCGAACAGGCCAAGGATCCGCTGATCGAAGGCGCGCGCGATCTCGCCAATCGGTTGGCGCGCTTTCCGCAACATGGCGGCGAGTTGCAACCTTGGACCGCGCCGCTCTTTACGCCAGACGTGGTCGGCGAGACAGCGGCAGAGGCGCGATTGCGCAAGGCCGCCTGCATCCTCGCCGACATCGGCTGGTATGTGCATCCCGATTACCGCGCCCATCAGTCGATGACACAAATTCTGCTGGCACCTTTTGCGGGCGTCGATCACCCGAGCCGGTTGATGCTGGCCCGTACGCTCTATCACCGCCACGAGGGTAGGGGTGAGCCGGAACTGATCGGCGACCTCGCCGGTCTGCTCGATGAAAATCAAAATTATCGTGCGCTGGTGACAGGACTTGCTCTGCGTCTTGCCTTCACGCTTTGCGCGGCGACGCCCGGCATGTTGCCCAAGACGCGGCTCGAAATCGACAAGGCGACGATCACACTCGTCGTGCCGCGTCGCTACGAAGCTCTGCTGGGGGAGATGGTCAATAAACGCCTCTCGGCACTCGCCCGCGCCATCGACCGCAAAGGCGAAACCCGCGTCGGGCGCTAAGCTTTTTCGATCAGGATGATCTTGCGACCTTTGGCACCGAGCGACAGCTCGCCGCGCTTGAGGCGCAATGCATCATTGCCGAAAACTTCGCGCCGCCAACCCGACATGGCAGGGACGTTGGGTTCATCAAAGCCCGCGATCTGTTCAAGATCGGAAACCTTGGCGATAAGTTTTTGCGCCACATCATGCTGTTCGCAGCGCATGGAGAGCAGCACTTT
>JAUSLL010000046.1 GCA_030649335.1 Parvibaculum sp.
GGCAGCGCCAGCGCGTTGCCGACTGAGAGCGAATAGAAGCGCTTGCTGTCGGGTTCAATGTCGGGGATCTGGTCAAAGCCCGTGCGGGTGCGTTTTACGTCCTCAAAACCCAAGTCGATACCGACGACATGGCATTTGGCGGCGTAATACATCGCGTGGACGTGACGGCCCGCTCCACAACCGAGGTCGAGAGCGCGCTGGCCGTCTTTAAGCCCGAGCGTGTTGAAGTCGATGGTCTGCATCAAGAATTGTCTGCCTGTAAATGTCGGTCACTTCGCGCGCCGCGCGTTCCCATTTGAATTTCGCAAGAATGCGTTCGCGTCCGGCATTGCCGAGGCGGTCGCGCAGTTCCTTGTCGTCGAGCATTGTGCCGATGGCCTTGGCCAGCGCCGGCGGATTGGAGTGGGGCACGATGAGGCCCGCGTCGCCCACGACTTCGGGCAGCGAGCCGCCTGTCGTCGCAATGACGGGTGTGCCGCAGGACATGGCTTCTCCGCAAGGAAAGCCGAAGCCTTCGTAGACGGAAGGCGAAATGGCGATCGTCGCTTCGGCGTAGATTTCGGTGATCTGTTCGTCCGTGATGCCGCCGACGAATTCAACCTTGTCCATGATGCCGAAGGCGCGCAGCTCGTCGGTCGTGTTGCCTTCGCGCAAACGACCGATGACTTTGAGCTTCAGGTCGGGGCGCGTTTTCAGCAATTCGGCATAGGCGCGGATCAGATAGATAAGACCCTTCAGCGGCACGTCAGCGCTGGCGCAGGCGACGATGAGGTCGTCGCGACGTTTGATCGTGGGGATGGGGCGGAACTGGATGTGGTCGATGCCGTGCAGCACAAGGCGCGTGCGCTCGGTTTTGACACCGAATTCGCGCACCACATCGCGGCGTGTGCTTTCAGAAACGACGATCAGCGGATCAAGCTGGCGGGCCACTTTGATTTGCATGTCGAGGAATGTGTACCAGCGGCGCTTGAGCAGTTTCAGCGACAGGGTTTTGGCGTGCTGAATGTCGATGCGGCGGTCCATCGTGATCGGGTGATGGATGGTGCCGACGATGGGCAGGCCCATGTCGCGGAGTTTCAGTAGGCCCCAGCCCAGCGTCTGGTTGTCGTGACAGATGTCATAATCATCGACCGTGCCGCGCACATAGCGCGCCATGCGTTCGCAGAATGTATAGGGCTCGGAGAAGCCGCCGGTGTTGTGGCTCCACCACTCGTAAACGTCGATGGGGGTGGCGAACATCCAGGGGCGCAGGGCCGTCATCGGATTGGGGTTGGCGTAGAGATCAAGCGAGGGCAGTTTGATGAGCTTCACGCGCTCGTCGATGATCGGGTAGGGCGGGCCGGAGATTACGTCGATCTGATGGCCCATGTCGGCCAGCGCCTTGGCGATGTGGCGCATATAGACGCCTTGTCCGCCCGTTGTCGGGTTGGAACGATAGCTCGGCAGGAGGATGCGCAGCGGCCCGTTGCCCTTGGCCGCGTCGAGGCGCGAGCCGGTGAGAGCGGGGCGCATGACGGGCGCGGGCGCCGGTGTGAGCGGGACGGCGGCGCCGTCCATGCCCAAATCATCACGCTCAAGCACCTGCGACATGCGTGTCGTTCCTTATTCTCTGTCTGGTGTCGCCGGGGGCGAGCCACGGGGATAGGGCCACATATGTAGCCCGTGCTGCGCCGCATTCAAACCGGCGGCGGATCATACCCAAAGAGGAGCGATGCAACAAGCACGCTGACAAGGCTGTAAGCGATTGATGCTGTTCAAATATATGCCCGTCATGGCCGGGTTTGACCCGGCCATGACGGCGAATTCAGGCGCTTTATCGTCAGCCAAACCGGCGTTGCAGCCAATCCACCATGATCGCGTTCAATTCGGCGGGCTTTTCCGATTGAGTCCAATGGCCGCAATCGGGGATCACGTGCTTTTCGAGGTCGGGGCAATATTGCTCCATGCCATTGGCTAGTTCAGGCCGCAGCACGATGTCGTTGGCGGCCGAAATCATCAGGCAAGGCACATTGACCTTTTCGGCCTGACCTTCCGACTTTTCCCAGTTACGCGTGAAATTGCGATACCAGCCGATGCCGCCTTCAAAGCCGGATTCCTCGAAACACTCGACGTAATAGGCGAGTTCTTCCGGCGTCAGCAGGGATTTACCCGGCCAGAGATTTTCATCAACCGCGAAACCATTGAGGAAGGAGAGGTTCTTCTGGTCGGCGGGCAGGGCGTCGAAATCTTTGAGCGTCATATCCGACTTGCGATACCAGAAGCGCAGCGCACGCGGCACGTCGGCGTCGAACATGCCTTCGGCCACACCGTATTTCTGGAAATAGACGATGTACATGTCTTCGCCATAGACCATGCGCATGCCGGCAATCGGGTCGATGGGCGAGCGCGGCAGGAAGGGCGTGTTGACGCCGATGCAGCCCGCCACGCGTGTCGGATGGCGCAGCGGCATCTGCCACGAGACCATCCCACCCCAATCGTGACCGACGAAAATGGCCTTCTCGATTTCAAGGGCGTCGAGCATGCCGACAAGATCGTCGGTCAGATGCTGCATGTCATAGAGTGGCACGGCGTCTTCGCCTTTGGGGCCGCCTGTGCGGCCATAGCCGCGCTGGTCCGGCGCAATGGCGCGAAAGCCCGCGCCCGCGATGGCGGGTAGTTGGTGACGCCATGAATAACCGATTTCGGGAAAGCCATGGCACATGACCACCGGCAAAGACTTTTTGTCACCTTGTTCATAGACGGCCATTTTGATGCCGTTGGTGTTTATGAAATGCGGCTTTGGAAATGTCATGTGGTGGTCGCTCCCTAAATAGAATGTCACCTCGGGTTTATCCCGGGGTCCAGGAGCCGCTTGTTCAGTGGTCTTGGTACTGGATCCCGACACAAGGTCGGGATGACATCGAGTTTTGAATTATATGCAGTAAAATTATTTAAGCAGCCGCCTTCAGCCGTTCCATATCCGCATCAGCCGAAAGCCCCAATAGTTTCATCATCTCGTCGCGCTCGGGACCCATCTTCGGCGGATAGAGGTCTGCCGCTTCCTTGCTCTTTTTGCTTTTCAACCAATAGCGCAACACAGTCGTGATGTTGTGCAGATTTTTGATCCACTTGCCCGGTTCGTCAATCATGTGGAAGCCGCGCATGAAGTCGCGCAGCACGCGGATGTCGGCGCGCGCTGCCGGCATGATGGCGTCGTCGGCAAAGCTCTTGATGAGTTTGGATTTGAATGTCGGCTTGTAGTCAGGGTTAAGCGCATTGGCGGCGCGGCGGATGGCAGACGCGTCCTGCTTCAGCATGTCGTTGTAATAGGGGCGCAGTTCCTTATCGACCTTGGCGTGAAAGCTCAGTGCGCGCGCCACAGGGTCTGTCGTCTCGTCGAGCACTTCTGCCAGCACATGCGCCTGCACGGCGGCAAAGGAGCAACCGCGACCGTAAAGCGGATTGGTGCGGATCACCGTGTCGCCCATCGGGAAAAAATTGAGCGCCACGGGAGTGCCGTCTTTCACCATCGAGCGCCAGCGGGCCCAAAGTTCGCCCATGCCGAAGACTTTGCTGCGGGCTTCTGATCGCTCCGGCGCGACCCACGCAGCCATGCCGGGGATGGCCGCGCACACACCGTCGAAAATTTCCGGCCGCACAACCGCGCGGCGCATTTCCATTTCGATTTCGGGCACAGCCAACGTCACCGAGAAGCAGCGGTTGTCAGCAGGGAAGATGCCGAATTTGATATAGCCCAGATCACCCGCGGCGGCGTTCTTCGTGCGGGCCGGTTCTTCCATGCCGTCACGCAGTCGGTAGTGGCGCGTAAAATAGACGATGCCAGCGGGGGCGGATGTTTCCTCGATCGGTGCGCCGGCTTCGCGCAGCCATTCCGTCGCTTGGCTGTTCTTGCCGCCCGCATCCACGATAATGTCGGCGCGGAGTTCGCTTGCGCCGTCTTCATTCTCGATATTGACGCCGAACACTTTTTTGGCGGCACCCTGCTGTTCAAAAATAAGGCTGCGCACCAGCGTCGAGGGCATGAAGGTCACGCCCTGTTGGCGCATCACATAGCGGCGCATCACGAGTTCGAGCGTGGTGCGGCGGCTCGTGAGGATCGTCAGGTCGGCGTCGCCGGGCACGGCGACATAGGACGCCTGTTTTTCGACCGGCATGTTTTCATAAAATTTGATTTCGCGGCAGCCTGCGTCGAGTAGGTCTTTCAGCAGGTCAGGGTAATTGTCGCGGATGATATTGTGCAGCCGCGCGAGGAAGGCGTGGCTGTGGCGCACATGGCCGACGCCGCGCCGGTCCCAGCTTTCGAATGCTTCGTCAGCGGAGGTTTCCGGCGGTGGTGCGTCGCGGTCGATGACGATCACTTCGCGACCGGGGCGATGCAGCGCCAGTGCCGCGTTCAGTCCGGCAATACCGGCTCCGAGGACCAAAACCTTCTCAACCATAGAAACTCTCTCCCTGACATGCCGTTTTTAGCATGCGGCTATACCGTGGTCTATAAATAGACTCTGGTATAGAAAAAGGGAAGGGGGTCAGGCGGGTATTTTGAAGGCACGGGCAATGAGGCAGGCCCAACCGATCAGGAAAGCGACCCCGCCAAAGGGTGTCGCGAGGACAAGGGCGCGGCTGCCGGTGATGCCCAGCACATAGAGCGAGCCGGCAAAGAGCACGATACCGGCCATGAAGGCCCAACCGGCCATGTTGACCAGTGCGCTCTCGCCCTGTGTGGCGAGCCACGCCACCGCGATCAGCGCCAGCGCATGATACATGTGATAGCGCGCACCGATTTCAAAGGCATTGAGTTCTTCCGGTGTCGCGCGATTGGCGAGCGCATGGGCGCCAAAGGCCCCGAAAGCGACGGCCAGAAATCCCGACAGTGCGCCGAGAGTGAGCCAGAGTTTCATTTTCCTATCTCCGCAAATTTCGTCTTGGCCCGACTTGATCGGGCCATCCATCTTTGCCTCAACCAGTGTAGAAGTTGGATGCCCCGGTCAAGCCAGGGCAAGGCGATTATTGAATTGTGTGAGCGAATGTCCCTACCTGCTGTGTTCTCCACCGCCCGCCTCAGCGCCGCGCCGCTCGACCTGAGCCATCTCGATGAGCTTTGTCTTCTGCATGCGGACGCCGACGTTTCTAAATATCTCGGTGGCGTGCGCGACGAGGCGACGACGCGGAAGTATATCACCGACAATATTGCGCATTGGGATGAAAACGGTTTCGGCACATGGGCCTTGCGTGATCTGTCCGGCACATTCGCAGGCCGCTGTGCGCTGCGCCACATCACGATCAACGATGTCGATGAAGTGGAACTCGGCTACACATTCCACCGCGCGTATTGGGGGCAGGGGCTGGCCACCGAGGTTTCTCGCAAAGTCCTCGACATCGGCTTTGGGACGCTCACGCTCCCCAACATCATTGCCTTTGCTGCCGCCGAGCATCGCGCTTCGCGGCATGTGATGGAGAAACTTGGTTTTCAGTTTGAATATGAAGGTGAGATCAAAGGCGGCTGGTGCGCGCTTTATCGGATGTTTGCTTAGCCCTCTCCCAGCGGGAGAGGGCATAGGAAGGTCGCTTAAGCCCCCAAGCTCCGACGCAGCGTATCAATCGTTGTTTTGCGCACGCGGAACAAATCCGTAGTCGGATCAATCAGCCATTGCGTGCTGACGCCAAGGATCAAGCTCCCGATCATCAAGGCGGCGGCCTCCGAGTCAATCTCGCGCGAAATCGTGCCGTTGGTCTGTCCTTCGACAATGTGGCGAGCGAAACGTTCCTTGGCTTTCATGTGCGAGGCGGCGAAGGCCGCGCGTTGCGGCGAAAGCGTGCCGACCGCGCCCGCCATGGCCACGAAATAGGCGCGGATCGCCTGTTCGGCCTCGAAGTTGCGCATATAGATGTCCACCGACACGAGGATGGCATCAAGACCCGTCACGCCGTCGAGGCCTTCGGCAAAGACGAGTTCTTCGGAGCGTTCGTGCAGATAGTCGATGAGCGCCTCGATCAACCCGTCCTTGGAGCCGAAACGCTGGCTGGCCAGACCGCGGCTATAACCCGCCCGCGCGCCCACTTTTTCGAAAGTGGCGGCGTTGAAACCTTCTTCGGCGATCAGTTCGGCCGCCGCCAGCAACAGGTTGCGGTCAGACTCTGCGCGACGTTCCGCCTGCGTGCGCTTTATGGGCGTTGCATCTGTGGGCAGGGTGTCGATTTCGACAGGGTTGGTCATTTTTCCTGTTTACTTAGTTGTTGGACGTATAGCAACATGCTCGAAAGAGATAATCAAGCGCGGCATCAAAGGCTCGCGCGCCGCACATGCTTCAGGGAGAGGCCCGAATGATTCCGCAGGACATTGCCAATACGATTGTGAACCCTGAAGCCTATGCCGCCGAAAAGCCGGTGGATGATGCCTTTGCCTTTTTGCGCAAGGAAATGCCCTTGGCACAGGCCCAGCCAGAAGGTTTCTCGCCATTCTGGGCGATCACCAAACACGCTGACATTCTTGAAGTCGAAAAACAGAACGAGCTGTTCCACAACGGCGACTTGGCAACGACGCTCGTCAACATCGACGTGGACCAGAAGGTGCGTCAGATGATGGGTGGTTCGCCGCACATGGTTCGCTCACTGGTGCAGATGGATAATCCCGATCACTACGCTTATCGCCGCCTGACGCAGGCGTGGTTTCTGCCGCAAAATCTGAAGAAGCTTGAAGGCCGCATCAAAGACATCGCCAAAGTGTTCGTCGACCGCATGGCCGACATGGGCGGCGAGTGCGATTTCGCCAAAGACGTTGCGCTCTATTTTCCGCTGCATGTCATCATGGAAACATTGGGCGTGCCGGAAGCTGACGAGCCAAAAATGCTTAAGCTGACGCAGGAACTTTTCGGCAGCAATGATCCGGACCTCAACCGCACAGGCGTTAAACCGACGTTTGAAGAGGGTATGGTCGCGATGCAGCAGACCATCGGCGACTTCATCACCTATTTCAACGAGATCACCGAAGACCGCCGCGCCAACCCGCGCGAGGACCTGTCATCCGTCATCGCCAATGGCCAGATCAACGGCCAGCCGCTCGATCACTTTGCGGCTATGTCCTATTACATCATCGCAGCGACAGCGGGCCATGACACAACATCGAACACCACTTCGTCGGGCCTCTGGGCACTTGCCGAACGGCCTGATGATTTCAAGCGTTTGAAGGCCGACCCGTCGCTCATCCCTACGTTCATTGACGAGACGATCCGCTGGGCGACACCGGTCAAACATTTCATGCGTTCGGCCACGGCTGACGCGGAAGTGCGCGGACAAAAGATCGCCAAGGGCGATTGGATGATGCTGTGCTACCCGTCCGGCAACCGCGACGAAGAAATCTTCGACAAGCCGTTTGAATTCCAGATCGACCGCAAGCCTAACAAACAGCTCGCCTTTGGGTATGGCGCGCATGTCTGCATTGGCCAGCATCTGGCGAAGCTTGAAATGCGCTTGTTCTGGGAAGAGATTTTACGTCGCGTCGAGTTCGTCGAATTGGCGGGCGAGCCGAAAAACTCGCTGTCTAATTTCGTCTGCGGCCCCAAGAATGTGCCGATCCGCTATAAGATGAAGTGACATCAACGGCGGAACGGGGAGAGGCTCATGGCGCAAGCACCGAAGAAATGGCAATGCCAGGTTTGCGGCTTCATCTACGATGAAGCCGAAGGGCTGCCCGACGAGGGCATCGAACCCGGCACGCTATGGGCCGACATTCCCGACGACTGGGTCT
>JAUSLL010000076.1 GCA_030649335.1 Parvibaculum sp.
ACGTGATAGCCCGCATCCACGTGATGCACTTCGCCGGTCACGCCGGAGCCGAGGTCGGAGAGAAGATAGAGCGCCGTATTGCCCACTTCTTCAATCGTCACTGTGCGCTTCAGCGGCGCGTTAAGTTCGTTCCATTTGAGGATATAGCGGAAATCGCCGATGCCCGACGCGGCCAGCGTCTTGATCGGACCCGCCGAAATGGCGATCACGCGGATCGCGTTGCGGCCAAGGTCAACCGCGAGATAGCGCACGCTGGCTTCAAGCGCGGCTTTCGCCACGCCCATGACGTTGTAATGCGGGATCACTTTTTCAGATCCGTAATAGGTCAGCGTGGCAATCGAGCCGCCGTCGGTCATCAGCTTTTCGGCGCGCTGGCAGAGCGCGACAAACGAATAGCAGGAGATCGCCATGGTGGCTGTGAAATTGCCAAGCGATGTATCAACGTAGCGGCCCGTCAGCTCGTCCTTGTTGGAATAGGCGATGGCGTGAACGAAGAAGTCGAGCTTGCCCCATTTGGCTTCAATCTCGGCAAACACCGCGTCCATGCTGGCCGCGTCGGTCACGTCGCAAGGCAGGATCATGGTCGAGCCGACGCTTTCAGCGAGCGGCGTCACGCGCTTCAGCAAGGCGTCACCCTGATAGGTGAAGGCGATTTCGGCACCTTGGTCGGCGCAGGCCTTGGCAATGCCCCAGGCAATCGAACGATTATTGGCAACGCCCATAATGAGTCCGCGTTTACCGGCCATCAGGCCGTTGCCGCGTACGGGAGTTGTGGTGGTGGCTTCGCTCATCGCCTGCCTCGTTGTTTCTTTTGTGCTGCCAAGAGTTTAGCACGCCATTTTTTGCGGAGATCAAATCGCGCGCATCCTACACAATCGACCTATCCGGTCCATCAAAAAGCCGAATGCGGACGCCACTGCGAACAGATGTCATCTGGCCCCGATTTGGGACAATTTCGGCTTCAGGAGCGCGGTTTTTGGCGCGGGTCATGGGCCAGTCCCTGACCCCAGCCCGACACGAAGTCCCTCAAATGCCGGTCCGGTTCGTCCGGCAGACGGAGGCTGAGGGTGACATATTGGTCACCCTTTTTAGCCCCGTTCTCCAGAGCGATCCCCCGCCCCTTGAGTCGCAGGCGCGTGCCCGTGTTGGAACCCGCCGGAATGGTCAGGGCCACCGGCCCCGAGAGGGTCTCGACTTCAAGCTTGGCGCCGAGCACAGCTTCGGGCAGCGAAATGGGCAGATCGAGCAATATGTCGAGCCCGTCGCGTTTCATTGAGTCGTGAGGGGCGACACTGACAGTCATCAGCGCGTCGCCCGCCGGTGCGCCGCCGTGGCCTTCGCCGCCCTGACCACGCAGACGGATCTGCTGGCCGTCTTCGATGCCAGCAGGAATTTTCACATCGACCGAGCGCCCGTCAGCGAGCGTAACGCGCTGCTTGCCGCCGCGTGCCGCTTCAAGGAACGAAACCGTCAGCTTGTAAACGCGGTCTTCGCCGCGCGCGCGGAACACGCGCTTGCCCGCGCCGCGCAAGCCGCCAAAGAGGCCGGAAAAAATATCGCCGCCTGCGTCGCCGCCGCCGCCCGCCATGTCGGGTTGAAACCCGCCGCGCGCATGGGCAAAGGGCGAAGCCTCAAACCCCTGATCATTGCGCGCGCGCGACCACGCCTGCATCTCCGCGTCGGCTGCTTCCTTGGCGTCGAAACGCTGGCGCGAGCCTTTGTCTTTCAACAGATTATAGGCGGCGGTGACTTCCTGAAAACGCGTCTGTGCATCAGCAGCTTTTTTGCCGGATTTTTCGCCCGTCTGGGCATCAGGATGCAGCGACTTGGCCAGACGTCGGTAGGCCGCTTTGATCGCGGCTTCATCGGCGTCGGGCTTGAGGCCCAATATGGCGTAAGGGTTGCGCAAACTTCAGCTCCGGTGGCCGCGGCATCCTTGGCCGCGTAACAGGTCAGACTAGGCGAAATGCGGATACCATTTCGTTAACTGATTTAAGGTCAGCAGCACAGCTTCACAAGCGCGCGGGATCATCCATATCAAGGCTATGGGCGTCTGTCTGCGGTTCTTCAATGGGGGCGTCGCTTGGCGGCGTTGTCGGGGCGGCGGCTGAATCCTGTTCAGCCTGCGATGTGGCAGCAGCATCCGGCAGCGGTGCTCTTTCGGGCGCTTTGGGGCCTTCAATGGCTGGCACCAGAAGCGCGAGGCGGTCGAGCGCGGGCTTGCTGCCGCTGCGGGCCGCCAGCGCATACCAGCCGAGCGCCTTGGGCATGTCCTTTTCGACGCCGCTGCCGCGTTCATACATTACAGCCAAATTATATTGCGCGATGGGGCTACCGGCCAGCGCACCGGCATGGAACCAGAAGGCGGCGGCTTCGAGATTTTTAGGCACGCCGTCACCTTCAAGATGCATGAAGGCGGCATTGACCTGTGCCAGCGCGAAACCTTTTGCACCGGCTTCTTCATAGAACCAGAGCGCACGGACGGAGTCGCGCGTCGTGCCTTTGCCTTCGCGCAGAAGCAACGCGACATTGCGCATGGCCGCAAGGTCGGACTGTTGCGCCAGCGGCAACCAGATGGCGTAAGCGTTGGTGAAATCGCCCCGGTCATAGGCCGCGACACCTTCGCGGAAGCGTTCGCTGGGCGGTGGCAGGGGCGTGCCGAGATTGGACTGAACCGTTGCGGGCGCTGCCGTCGCGCGATCGTTGATGATCGTGGCGGAAACAGAGACAGCGCAAATCGTCAGAATGACGCCCAAACGGCGCATCGCATCATAGGCAAACATTGGTCAGTCATCCCCCCGCAGCATCAGACTGCGGGAGGATGCCAGATTGTTTAGCCGTTGACGATCTGCCATGAGCCATCGGGCTGACGGCAGGCTGTGCCATAGCCGCGTTCGCTCTTACCGCCGACCACGATATTCTGGGAATATTCGCGGCATTGCGTGTTGTTCTGCTGATAGGCGCGCTGCGGCACGACCGTGCCGTAGTTACCGCTATCGGGATTGCGCCATTCGACAGCCTGGCCCGATTGGCCGCTTTCAAGCGCCCGCTGGGTCGATTGGGACATATATTGCTGGTCAGCGCGGTCAAGCGACTGGCCGATTGAGCTGCCGACCAGCGAGCCGATCAGCACGCCGGCACCCGCGGCCCAGAGCTTGCCCGAACCACCGCCGAACTGTGAACCGGCAAGGCCACCGGCAACGGCACCACCGATCGTACCGATATTTTGTTTCGGTCCTGCGCCCTGTTGGCAGGCAACAAGCGAAACAGCCATTGCGCCGAACAACGCAGCTTTAAAAATTTTCATGTCGCGCTCCTGTTTTCTCAGCCCATTTCTTCGTAAAAACGAGCTTCGATGAGACAAATCCTGTTGTGGCCACTATATAAGACCGGAGATTTGGCTCGAAATAAGGCGGAGACTAACGCCTTGCGCCGCCGCGCATAAACGCACTTTTGCCATCGTAGGAGACAGGATTTTGAGCGCGCCCACAAAGCACCCAGACCTGCAGACCGACACACCCGCATGGATCGAAGCGCGTGATCCCTTCGCGCTGTTTGCCGAATGGCTGGCAGATGCGTCGAAGAGCGAACCTAATGATCCGTCCGCTATGGCGCTGGCAACAGCCGACGCCGACGGCTATCCCGATGTGCGCATGGTGCTGCTCAAAGGCGCGGACGAAAACGGTTTTGTCTTTTACACAAATTACGAAAGCGCCAAGGGCACTGAGCTTTTGGCCAACCCCAAGGCCGCGCTTTGCTTCCACTGGAAGTCGCTACGCAGACAAATTCGCGTGCGTGGCCTCGTCACCCAGGCGACCGAAGCAGAGGCCGACGCCTATCACGAGACGCGCGCCCGCGACAGCCAGATCGGCGCTTGGGCTTCGCGCCAGTCGCGCGAGCTGGCATCGCGCTTCGAGTTTGAAAAAGAAATCGCGCGCTATGCCGCAAAGTTCGGCCTCGGCAAAGTACCGCGCCCGCCGCATTGGTCGGGGTTCCGCATCACGCCGTTGCAGATCGAGTTCTGGCGCGACCGCCCGTTCCGCCTGCACGACCGGCTCGTCTTCACGCGCCCCGACGACAAGTCAGGCTGGACAACGGCCAAGCTCTTTCCATGACAACACAGGCAGAACGCGCATCGGCAGCGGTGCAGCACCGTCTGATGCGGCAGGCGACTTATGCTGCCGTCGCCATCGCGATCATGCTGATCGGCATGAAATCCGTGGCGCTCTATCTCACAGGTTCTGTGGCCATGCTCGGCACGCTCGCGGACTCCGTGCTCGACGGTGCGGCCTCGCTGCTCAATCTCTTTGCAGTGCGCCTGTCCATGGCACCGGCAGACCACGAGCATCGCTTTGGCCACGGCAAGGCGGAAGCATTGGCGGGGCTCGGCCAGTCGATCTTTATTTTCGTCTCGGCGGGCTTTATCGGATGGCAGTCCGTGCATAAACTTCTGAACCCTGTTGCCATTGAAAATTCATCGGCAGGTGTCGCCGTCATCATCGTCGCTCTGGTGCTGACGCTCGGGCTCGTGGCGTTCCAACGCCATGTTGTCGCGCGCACCGGATCGCTCGCCATTGCGGCGGACTCCATTCACTACCGTGGCGACTTGTTGATGAACCTGTCGGCCTTGGGTGCGATTTTCCTGTCGGGCTTTCTGGGACTTTTTTGGGCAGACGCCGTCGGCGGCCTCATCATTGCCGCGCTCATCGCCTTCAGCGCAACGCAGATCGCGCTGGCCGCCTATGGTCAGTTGATGGACGCCGAGCTCGGCGACGGCGACCGCACCCGCATTGCCGACATCGCCAAGGCCAATACGGAAGTGGTCGATATCCATGATCTGCGCACGCGGGCGGCAGGCATGCAGACCTTCATCCAGTTTCATCTGGAACTCGACGGCAAGATGACACTGAGCAAGGCGCACCGTATTTCCGATGAAGTCGAAGCCCGCATTATCGAGGCCTTCCCCGGCGCGGAAGTGATCATCCATCAGGACCCGGCAGGCCTTGAAGACGTGTCAGAAGAAGAACGCATTTGATCCGTAGCGCCTAGGGGCGCTTTGCCCTAGATTGCCCGACATGACCCAACCCTCGAACGAAGACCGCAAAACCCTCATCCTGACCGGTGCCAGCCGAGGCATCGGCCACGCCACCGTCAAGCGCTTCTCAAGCGCGGGCTGGCGGGTTATCACCTGTTCGCGTCACCCGTTTCCCGAAGATTGCCCGTGGGAAGCCGGTCCCGAAGACCATATTCAGGTTGACCTTGCCGACCCCGAAAACACACTGGCCGCCATCGCGGAAATGCGCGAGCGCCTGAAGGCGCAGGGCAGCCGCCTGAGCGCGCTGGTCAACAATGCGGCCATCTCCCCCAAGGGTGAGGGCGGCTCGCGTCTCGGCGTCTTCGAGACCAAGCTCGATACATGGCAGAAGGTCTTTCAGGTGAATTTCCTCGCCCCCGCCATGCTGGCGCGTGGTCTCGTCGAAGAGTTGAAACTGGCGCAAGGCTCGGTCGTCAACGTGACGTCCATTGCCGGCGACCGCGTGCATCCCTTCGCCGGCTCCGCCTATGCCACATCCAAAGCGGCGCTCGCCGCCCTGACGCGTGAAATGGCCTCCGACTTCGGCCGCCTCGGCATCCGGGTCAACGCCATCGCCCCCGGCGAAATCGACACGGCGATCCTCTCGCCCGGTACAGATAAAATCGTCGCCGAAATCCCCATGCGCCGCCTCGGCACACCGGAAGAAGTTGCCCGCACGATATATTTTCTGTGTACTGAGCAGTCGTCCTACGTCAACGGCGCTGAAATCCCGATCAACGGCGGCCAGCACGTCTGAGACATTTCGATTTTTATTTCGTCGTCATGGCCGGACTTGATCCGGCCATCCACGTCTTACCGACTTCACTTGTGGCAAAGACGTGGATACGCGGGTCAAGCCCGCGCATGACAATTGTGTTTTTTTGATCCCTTACTTCCCACCTCCCCCTTGTGGGGAGGTCAAAAAATCCTCTACGGATTTTTTGGGTGGGGGTGCGTGTAGGTTGAGCCCCTCAAGCCAGAAAAATAACCGCGCTCTGGCTGTCACGGATCTGCGCATCCTCGTTCACGGTAAACACCGAAACAATCGTGCCGCTCGCTTCCGCAAAAGCCCCCGTGCCGCTTTCGATGCGCCAGATGGCGGCACCTTGCTGCATGGTCGGGTCGGCGCTGTCGCCGATGCGGCCTTCGCCTTCGCTGGCAAATACAAGCGTGCCGCCGCCAAAGACAATCTCGCCGCTCTCGCGGAACCCGCCATACTCATCCGGCTCAACGGACGATGTAAAAACGGCCTGCGGTGCGCCGGTCGAAAAAACATCGTCCACGCCCGCGCCGAATGAGGCCCGCGCTTCAACGCGCATGACCGAACCCATCTCGTCTTCGGGCGTGACCTTGCCCTCAAAAGTCAGTTGATACCGGACTTCTCTCATGATGCGCTGCGCAAGCCCTCTTTGGTGACCCATGATTCCGTCTCGTCGAGAGCCTTCTCGGCGCGGTCGTAAATATCGTCGATGTCGCTGTCCTTGACGATCAGCGGCGGGCAGAAAGCCACAATGTCGCCGATGGCGCGCAGGATCAGGCCCTGACCTTCGCAAGCGCGCTGCAATGCGGCGCCGACACCGGCCTTCACATCGAAGTTACGCTTTGTTTCTTTATCAGCAACGATTTCAATGCCGCCGAGCAAGCCCTTGGCGCGCGCATTGCCAACGAGCGGATGCTCATTGAGCTGCGCCATACGCGCTTCAAAACGCGGCGCGACCGAGCGGACATGACCGACGATATTGCGCTTTTCATAAATCTCGAGCGTCTTGGCGGCGACCGCAGCAGCGACGGGATGCGCTGTATAGGTGAAGCCATGACCGAAGGTACCGATCTTTTTGCTCTCGTCGATCATCGCCTGATACATCTCTTCGCCGACCGTCACAGCAGCAATCGGCACATAGGCCGACGACAATGCTTTGGCGACCGAGATCGAATCCGGTTTGATGCCGAAAGTCTGGCTGCCGAACATATTGCCCGTGCGGCCAAAGCCGGTGATCACTTCATCCGCGATGAAATAAATGTCGTATTTATCGAGCACCGCCTGAATTTTCGGGAAGTAACCTGCGGGCGGCATGATGACGCCACCGGCACCCATGACGGGCTCGGCGATAAAAGCCGCCACCGTGTCGGGGTCTTCCTCGATGATCATCTTTTCAAGATTGGCGGCAAGGCGTGTCGAAAATTCTTCTTCCGTTTCGCCGGGCTCGGCAAAGCGATAATGATGCGGGCAATCGGTGTGCAGCACGCCTGCAATCGGCAGATCGAAATCGCGGTGATTATTCGGCAGACCGGTGAGGCTTGCCGACGCGACCGTGACGCCGTGATAGCCGCGGATGCGCGAAATGAATTTCTTCTTCTTCGGGCGGCCCAGCGCATTGTTGTAATACCAGACGAGTTTCATCTGCTGGTCATTGGCTTCCGAACCCGAACCACAGAACAAAACCTTCGACGCCTTATGCGGCGCAATGGCTTTGAGCTTCTCGGCCACATCCGCCGCGCGCTCATGGCTCTTGCCACCGAAGATATGCGTGAAGGGCAATTGCTTCATCTGCTCGGTGGCAACGTCGATCAGTTCCTGCTCGCTATAGCCAAGCGATGTGCACCACAGACCCGCCATGCCTTCAATATATTTGCGCCCGTCCGCATCCCACACATGAATGCCTTCACCGCGTTCGATAATCATCGGCCCGCTGGAACGGAAAGCATCAAGGTTTGTATAGGGGTGGATAACCGTTTCGATGTCACGAACGGCGGCGTTGCTCAAACTCGGCATGATATGTCCTGATCCAATGTCTGGCCGCGCTCAAAGCGAGAGGGCGGCTGGAATGGCGGTAATATGGGAGCGATGGCCGCAAGTGTCAAAGTGCAGGCTGGCGCTCGTTTTTGCGCAGTTAATATCCCGGCGGTGCTTTGAACCCGCCCAAAATATTTTCCAGCATCCCCGCCACAGCAATCGTCGTGTAATCGCCCATGCTCGGTCCGATGATCTGGACGCCCACAGGCAGGCCCTCGCTGGTGATGCCCACAGGCGCAACGGAAGCTGGCAGATAAGAGACGACAGCCGGTCCCGCCCAGATCAGCACGTCCATATACTCGCGCGCGATGCCGTTCACATCCATCCGCCGCGCATGCCAATTGGTGTTGTGGTCATGCGGAAAGGCAGGGCGCATCAGCACAGGCGACAGCACCACGTCATAGTTGCGGAAGAACGCATCCCATTTCGCGCAGAGCTGTATCTGGCGTTCTTCCCACACCATGCGGTCGGCATAAGTCATCGTCGCGCCGATGATTTGCAACGCGCGATGGCTTTTGTCATCGGGGCTAAGGTTCTTCTTATCCTGCAGCATTTTCGCGCGCAGCGATTCCGGAAAGCCCGCACCGGTGCAGGAGTGCAGCAGCACCAGATAGACTTCCGTGATTTCCGCCAGCGTGAAATCAGGTCGCGCATTCCAGTCCACATGCGCGCCCGCGTCCTGCAGCGCCTTGGCGGCATTGTTCAGTAGCCCCGCGCTCTCCTTGTCGATGTCGCAATAAGGATCTTCGATCCACACAGCAACACGCAGATTTTTCGGATCGCGCACACGCGGCGGCGGCAGATCGAGTTTCCACCCGCCCGCGCGGTCCCAATCCGGTCCGGCGGTGAGCCGCAGCATGATTTCGAGGTCTTCCGCGCTGCGGGCGAGCGGTCCCGAGACCGCCAGATCGCCTTCGCGCAACCAGCCGGGCGGCGGTCCGAGATGGCCGCGCTTGGGCACAATGCCGAATGTCGGCTTGTGGCCGAACACACCGCACAGATGCGCAGGCGTGCGGATCGAGCCGCCGATGTCGCTGCCATATTCAATGGCCGTCAGCCCCGCCGCGAGCGAGGCGGCTGATCCGCCCGACGATCCGCCGGGACCACAGGCGAGGTTCCACGGATTGTTGGTCGTGCCATAGACCTCGTTGAACGTCTGCAAGTCGCCCGACATAAAAGGCACATTCGTCTTGCCGAAAATAATCGCGCCCGCGCGTTGCAACCGTTCTGCCGCCGTCGCGCTGCGCATCGGCACATGGTCTTTCCACACCGGTGCACCGCCGGTCGAGACAATGCCCTCGACTTCATAGGCGTCTTTGATGGTCATCGGCAGCCCGTGCAGCGCCCCCAGATTTTCGCCGCGCGCCTGTGCCTC
The DNA here is from genome assembly GCA_030649335.1 of Parvibaculum sp. GTDB lineage: Bacteria > Pseudomonadota > Alphaproteobacteria > Parvibaculales > Parvibaculaceae > Parvibaculum. The sequence continues at coordinate 9,244 of JAUSLL010000076.1, forward strand.
GTCGGCCTCGCGCGCCAGTTGGCGGGCCCGCTCAATGTCCTTGGCCACCACCGCATTGATCTTGGGATTGTGCTGCTCGACGCGGGCCACGAAATGTTCGAGCAACTCGCGTGCGCTGATTTCGCGCCGCTGGATCATGCGGGCAAGGCTCGCGCCGGAGCGGAAATGGAGGGGCTGGGACATGGCACAGGATTCCTCAAAAATGCGACTGTCGGGGACTGTAAACGGCCAAAGCGCCCGTTTGCCAATAAAAACAAGCGGCAAAAAGGATTGCTCCACATCAAGTTGTGAGGAGGCGCGGAAGCCACTACACTCCGCTCAAACCAATAGAGCCCCTGCGTCCGGGACGTGGATGGGCCGGCAAATTTTAAAATCTGATCTGGGGGAGTTCACATGAAAGGCTTGATGCAGGATTGGCCGCTGCTCGTTTCGACAGTGCTTGACCATGCGGCCCGTTTTCACGGCGACCGCGAAATTGTCACAAGGTCCATCGAAGGCCCGATTGTCCGCACAAATTATAAAGAAGTTCACCTGCGCGCCCGCAAGACAGCGCAGGCTCTCGCCCGCTTGGGCGTCAAGGAAGGCGACGTTGTTGCCACAATGGCGTGGAACACGGCCCGCCACCTTGAAGCATGGTACGGCATCATGGGTCTGGGCGCGGTCTGCCACACGCTCAACCCGCGCCTCTTTGCCGAGCAGCTCGTCTACATCATCAACCACGCCGAAGATAAGGTCATCTTTGTCGATCTCACCTTCGTGCCGGTGCTCGAAGCCATTGCGGCGGAGTGCCCCAAGGTCAAAACCTATGTGGTAATGACCGACCGCGCGCATATGCCGGCCACCAAACTCCCCAACGCGCTCTGCTTTGAAGAGATTGTCGAAGCCGAGAACGGCGATTTTGAATGGGTCAAGGTCGATGAAAATGCCGCCTGCGGCCTTTGCTACACATCGGGCACGACTGGCAACCCCAAAGGCGTGCTCTATTCGCACCGCTCCAACGTGCTGCACTCCATGGCCGCCAACATGGGCGACGCCCTGGGCATGAAAGCCAGCGACGCCATTCTGCCGGTCGTGCCGATGTTCCACGCCAATGCTTGGGGCATCGCTTTTGCCGCGCCTGCTGTCGGCGCCAAGATTGTCATGCCGGGCGCCAACATGGACGGGGCGAGCATCTACGAACTTCTCGACACCGAAGGCGTGACCTGCACGGCCGCTGTGCCGACCGTCTGGCTGATGCTCCTGCAATATCTGGAAAAAACCGGCGCGCAATTGCCCTTGCTCAACCGCGTCGTCATCGGCGGTTCCGCCGCACCCCGCTCCATGATCGAAGTGTTTGAAGAAAAATACGACGTGAAAGTGTTCCATGCTTGGGGCATGACCGAAATGTCACCCATGGGCACACTCGGTGCGCTCAAGGCGGGCATGGAAAAACTGCCGCTGTCAAAACAGATCGACGTAAAAGTGAAGCAGGGCCGCGCCATCTACACGGTCGAAATGACAATCACCGACGACAATGGTGTCGAACTGCCTGCCGATGGTAAAGCCTTCGGCCATCTGATGGTGCGCG
>JAUSLL010000073.1 GCA_030649335.1 Parvibaculum sp.
TTGAGGGTCAGCATGATGGGTTTGTCAGGTCGGGGTGCCTGACGAGCCGCCGCCGCGGGCAAATCTACGGGGATATCCACCGTCGCCAAAGGGGCCGCCACCATGAAAATAATGAGCAGCACCAGCATCACGTCGATGAAAGGCGTCACATTAATCTCGTGAGCTTCTTCCAGATCTTCGCCGATATTGTGGTTGAGGCGCACACCCATGACCTTACTCCGCCGCCTTGCGCGCACCCTGTGTGCCGTTGCGATCAAGATCGCGCGACACCAGACGCATCACTTCGGCGGCTGCATCCGCCACCATCGCGCGCTGCAAGCCGATCATCCGTACAAACATATTATAGATCACCACCGCCGGAATAGCGGCCACAAGACCGATGGCTGTTGCAAGCAAAGCCTCAGCAATGCCGGGCGCAACGACCGCGAGGTTGGTTGTCTGCGCCAATGAAATGCCGATAAAGCTGTTCATGATGCCCCAGACAGTGCCGAACAGACCCACGAAAGGTGCTGTTGCGCCAATGGTCGCAAGCAATCCCGTGCCCAATCCGAGACGACGTCCGACAGCCGCTTCAATGCGCTCAAGCCGCGAGGCAACGCGCTCCTTCACACCGTCCTTGTCGCTCGCGGCATTCTCCGCCGACATCCGCATTTCAAGATCAGCCGCCTGCACCAGCGCCTGCACTGCGCCGCCACCCTTGCCAACCGCGCTCAGCGCCTCCGACAAATTACCCGACGCCGACAAAGCTTTCGACGCAGACACCACACGACTCCGCGCGGCCGCAAATTCCAATGTCTTGGCAAGCCAGATGGTCCACGTCACGACCGACGCAAAAGCGAGGCCCACAAGCACCGCCTTCACCACAATATCGGCACCCACAAACATGCCCCATGGCGTCAGGTCGCGCGGCAGAAGCGTCGAGAACGCCGTTGGGCTTTCAACTTCAACCCCGGCCACATCATCCAACACCTGCTCAGATTGCACAGGTTCCTCTGCCCGCGCCGCCAGAGGTGTCGCAACCGAAGGCACAATGAGTGCCAGCGTCAAAAAAAGAGCGGAAAACCGCGATTTTTTCTTCAAGAAAATGCCAAAGCTCGACAAACTCGTTCTCCTCAACCACTGCCGGACAGCCGCTGACCCGCGCCATTCTGTCAGAAATCGGCGGCGGTCTCAGAGGGCAATTTGCAACAACCGCAGACAATCCCCGACCGGAAGTGAGCCGGATCAAGCGGTTGCAATGATGAGGAGGCTTAGCCTTATTGAGAATGATACGCAACAAGCGATTTGAGGCAGCCCGCCGCGATAATTGTCACTCTCGGATAAGCGACCAAATGTCCTTTATTTTCAAAGGACAAACTGCACCGGAGTTCACCATTGACACGTCAGACCGGGTTCGTAATATCCGGGCACTTCATCGGGCGATGCGCTTTCGGGGTAGCGGTTGATGCGGGCAATATCAGTCGCAAATCTTCCGCCCACGATCCGTGACACCACAACATTCGGCAACATTAGCCAGATCGCAACGCGCAATGCAGTGAACTTTCAAACTGCATAAGCTTAACGAATCTGCGGTAATCTACCCGCGGCAACCACCCGAAAGAGGCGGAGCCAGTGCCTTCCGCGCCTCACGGCGCCAAAACATCGTCAACTATTCCAGGCCGACGCGCGTTTCATGCAAAACAAGATCAAAGAATTCACGGCGCATTGCGCAAAGTACAAAACGCCGGACTCTTGGCGCGCGATCCAACAGATCGTCACCACAGCCCTGCCTTTCGTAGTGCTGTCCGTCGCCATGTATCTCAGCCTTGATGTGAGCTATTGGCTGACCTTCCTGCTCGCCGTTCCGGCCGCTGGTTGCGCGCTGCGCTTCTTCATCATCCAGCATGATTGCGGTCACGGTTCTTTCTTCGCGTCAAAATACGCCAACGACATAACCGGCCGTGTGCTCAGCCTTTTGACCATCACGCCCTATGCCTATTGGCGCCGCCTGCATGCGCTTCATCATGCCTCATCATCCAATCTCGACCGTCGTGGCTTTGGCGACATCGACACGCTGACGGTCGAAGAATATCGCGCGTTGCCGAAACTGCGCCGCATCACTTATCGCATCTATCGCAATCCGGCCTTCCTCCTGCTTGTCGGCGGTCCGATCCACTTCTTGCTGCTGCAACGTTTCCCCCTGACTCTGAAACGTCCTGCTTGGGAAATGTGGTCAAGCGTGATGACACACAATCTGGCGATGGTGGCCTTCTACGGCGCGCTGCTCGCCATCCTCGGTATTGAACATTTCTCCGTGCTCGTGCTGCCGATCCTCGCCTTCGCCGCCGCCATGGGTGTCTGGCTTTTTTACGTCCAGCATCAGTTTGAAAACACGCGCTGGGAAAACAACGAAAACTGGGACCGCCAGACCGCCGCGCTGCTTGGCAGCTCCTATTATGCGCTGCCCCGCGTGCTGCAATGGTTCACCGGCAATATCGGCCTGCACCACATCCATCATCTGTGCAGCCACATACCCAATTACCGCCTTCAGGAATGCCTCGACGCTTTGCCGGAGTTGAAGTCCATCAACCGCATGACAATCTGGCAGAGCCTCAAGACCGCACCGCTTGCACTTTGGGACACCGAACAGCGCAAGCTCGTAAGCTTTCAGGGCGTCTGAACAGACATCCGACGCGAATGCAGCGGGCTTTCTGCCGCAGCGCATTGCCGCTAGACTCTGTCCATGCAGAAGCCTTGGTATCTCTACATTCTTGAATGTGACGGCGGACGCCTCTATACGGGCATCACTGTCGATGTGGACGCGCGCTTCAAAGCGCATGTAAGCGGGCGCGGTGCCAAGTTCACCCGCGCCTATCCGCCGCGCCGTATCGCCTTTGTCGAACCACACGTCGACCGCTCGACTGCCTCGAAAGCCGAGTACGCCATAAAAAAACTGACGCCTGATGCCAAGCGCAAGCTCATCGCCGACCGATAGGAGGCAGCATGTCCGACACAACAACGACCCTCGCCACCCGCATCGACGAGTTGGAAATTCGCCTCGTGCATCAGGACCAGATCATCGAAGATCTGAACGCTGTCATCGCGCGGCAATGGACCGAGATCGAGGCCGTTTCGCGTCAACTTGCTAAACTCGGCGACCGCATCAATGTGGTGGAAGAACATGGTGGCGAGGCCGCGCCCGCCGAACCGCCACCGCCGCATTACTGAGCACGCGACAGAATGAAGAACACGCCTTTCGGCATATTCGAATACCGGCCGCCGACAAGCCCGTGGTTGTCCGTGATCTATCGCGACGCCCATATTCTCATCCTCGACAAGCCTAGCGGCTTGCTATCCGTGCCGGGAAAACCCGAAGCGCATGATGATTGTCTGGAAGAACGCGCCCGCAAATTCTATCGCGGCGCCATGACTGTGCATCGTCTCGACAGGGATACATCAGGCATTGTTGTCATGGGCATGACGCGCAAAGCGCACGCCGATCTCAGCATGCAGTTTGAAAAGCGCCAAACAAAGAAGACCTATATCGCCCGCGTCTGGGACGTTGTGGAAGGCGACAAGGGCCATATCGATCTACCGCTCGGTGTCGATTGGGAAAACAGACCCAAGCAGATCATCGACCATGAAAACGGCAAATCCGCACAAACCGATTGGGAGGTCATTGCGCGCGAAGGTGACATCACGCGCGTGAGGCTTGCGCCAACGACCGGTCGTTCACACCAGTTGCGCGTTCACATGCTGAGCCTCGGGCATCCGATCGTAGGTGATGTGTTCTACGCGCAAGGCGCTGCGCTGGAAGCCGCACCGCGTCTCCACCTTCATGCCGAGACGCTGAGCTTCACACATCCCGACAGCGGCGCACCATGCGCATTCACGGCCGCCTGTCCGTTCTGAATTCTGAAGTGCCTGCAATCAGCCGCGCAACTCGACCGCATCCGCACTGCTGCTGGAGCTGCTTGATGTCGACCAGCTGCTATCATTGCCGAAACCGCTAGTATTAACCAAACCGCCGTTGCTGTTCGAATTTGAATTCGTGTTCGAGTTATTATTCGAATTGCTGTTGGAGTTCTGGTTGCTGTTGAAGTTCAGATTCCAGTTCGAATTGGAATTGCCGTTGGAACCGCCTCCGGCCGAGCATGCGAGCGCCGGTGTCGCCGTAAGAAAGACAAGGGCCACAACCGCCGTGGCGGCCAGACTGCCCGCACTGCTGAGAGCGACAAGAAGCTTAACGCGGCTCCATTTGGAGATTTCGTACAACATGTGTTTCACCTCGGTACAAACCTGCCCCCGCCTGAAACAAAACCTGCTGTTTTGCGCCACTTAGAGGACCTTTGCCTGATACAGAGCAAAGCCCGTGCCGCGCCAAGCGCACAGCTCGCAAGCGGCAGAAAACCTAAGCAATCAATGTCGTGGGAAATGGTAGCGGAGGACGGATTCGAACCGCCGACACGCGGATTATGATTCCGCTGCTCTAACCAACTGAGCTACTCCGCCCCAAGGGCTGCGAGGACAAGAGCCACCGCGCCGTGAGCGAGTGGGGATATAAAGGGCAGGTCCGAAGCCTGTCAAGGCGGGGACGCCGGATGGGGCAAAAAGACTTTAATTTAACGTTCAGACCGGCGGTTTTTCGCCTGCGTCCGTGCTTTGGACCAGAGGAACGCCGGAAGTTTCACTCTCGGCGGCTTTGCGGAAGCGCAGCATGGTGAAGAGGCCCATGGGTTGCAGCGACCGCGTCTCGACGAGTTCGAGCGTCGTCATTTCGGTGATTGTCTCAATGCGGAAATCGGGATGCCAGCCGAGAGCACGCGCCGCCGGCGACATCCAGCGTTCCAAACGCCCGCGCATACCGTGGTCTTGCGCGAAATGATTGACGATAACAACCTCGCCGCCCGGTGCGCATACCCGTTCAAGCTCGCGCAGCACTTTATTGGCATCCGGCACAACGGTCATCACATACATAGCAACAACAGTGTCGAAGGCCCCGTCGTCGAAACGCAACTCTGACGCATCCATTTCATAAAGGCCGACAACATTGCGCAATTTGCGCGAACGCATGCGCTGGCGCGCTTTGCGCAGCATGTCGGGCGAAAAATCAATGCCGGTGATCGAGAGATGACGGGCATAGCGCGGCAGGGCTACACCGGTACCGACACCCACTTCAAGCAGCGTACCGGTACGCTTGTTGATAACGTCGATGGCCTTCTTGCGGCCAAAGTCGGAGATGGGCCCGAAAGACCAATCATAGACCGGCGCCCAGCGCGCATATGCCTTCAAGACTGACTGTTCGTCGATGCGCGTCGTACCCGTCAACTCATTCTCTCCACCTGTGACCCACCCCAATGTGGGGGCGCAGTCGCTGTGCCCGCAAGCACTTTATATAGTCAGTTGTCAGGAAATAAGGCGAACCTGAGAAAGCTCACCCAGCTTTGTGTGGAAAACCCGTGCCCATAACCGGACAAGAGTAAATTTAACCTGCGGCTGCCCTCGGCGCCTCTGCACGGCCTATATCATAATCATCGAGATGCGCCATGGCGATGAAGCCACCGCCAAGCACACGCGGACCAGCGGCATCGTAAAAGACGCAAGCCTGACCGGGCGCAATACCCTCTTCACCGCTTGCAAAATCAACAACGATTTCGCCCGACGCCGCGACGGAGAGGCGCGCCGCGACGGGCGCTGCCGTCGAACGCACGCGCGCAAGCAGATCGTAGCCGCCGTCATAAGCCGCAATCGGCTGATCACCAAGCCAGTTCACATCACGCAGCGTCAAGCGCCGTGTCTGCAAAGCAGACTTCGGACCGACAATGACGCGCTTGCCGGCTGCATCAAGCTTCACGACGAACAAGGGCTGCGCATCCGGCTCGCTGACACCGAGCCCCAAACCTTTGCGCTGTCCGATCGTATAATGGATGATGCCCTTGTGGCGACCGAGCACGCGCCCGTCGAGATGCACAATGTCGCCATCGCCCGACGCATTGGGACGCAAGCGATCAATGATATTCGTATAGCGGCCTGTCGGTACAAAACAAATGTCCTGACTGTCCGGCTTGTCAGCAACTGTAAGCCCCATGCGCGTCGCCATTTCGCGCGTTTCCTGCTTGGTCAGATCACCGAGCGGGAAACGCAGATAATCAAGCTGCGCCTGCGTTGTTGTGAACAGAAAGTAGCTCTGGTCACGATCAAAATCGCGCGGACGGTGCAATTCGCGGTGGCCCTGTGCGCCGGCGCGGCTCGCAATGTAATGACCGGTGGCGAGAGCCGCCGCACCAAGATCACGCGCCATGTCGAGCAGATCGCGGAACTTCACGCGCTCATTACAGCGGACGCAAGGAATGGGTGTTTCGCCCGCAACATAAGATTCAGCGAAGTCTTCCATGACTGCGGCACGGAAGCGCTCTTCATAGTCGAGGACATAATGCGGGATGCCGATGCGGGCCGACACAGCACGCGCGTCCTGAATATCCTGACCTGCGCAACAGGCCCCCTTCTTCTGGACCGCCACGCCGTGATCATAGAGCTGCATCGTCACACCAACGACGTCATAGCCTTGCTCTTTCAGCAAAGCCGCTGTGACCGAACTGTCCACGCCGCCCGACATAGCGACGACGACGCGCGTGTCCTCAGGCCGACCGGGAAGGTCGAGACTGTTGAGGCCGGTCTTTTCGTCAAAGGGCAAGCGGGTCATGGGCGGCGATGGTTCAAGCTATTCAAATGTCAGGGCAGTTGCGCACTAAAGCACATTATCGCCCGGCAAAAAATGCCGGACCGGCAGGAATATCGTCGCGGGGGCAGCGGAGGTCAATGGGCAAGTCATTGAATTTCCGTCGAAATTTCGTATTCCCGCGATGGCCCGCGCCTTGCTTCCTATGACCTGACCCAAAAGGCCCAGTTCCGTCTGCGGCCTGAGAAACGATTGAACAAGGTGACATGTTATGGGCCTGCCGACCCAAGTGAGCTTCCGCTCAAGCCAAACCAACGCAACCGCCATGCTGGCTGCTGCGCCGCAGAAAGCCGACGCCTCGCGCGGTCAGGAACGCTTTGAGCACCATCTCGACGACAGCCGCCCCCATGACACGCAGGCAGCAGACCGCCGTGCAGACCGTCGCGCCGAACGCCGCGAACGGGACCGCTCGAGCGACGATCGCGCCCGTACCGAGGACACGCAGAAAGCTGCCAGCGACACGGTGCCGCAGACCGATACAGATGCCGACACAACCGCCACGACCGACGCCATTGCCGCGATGGTTGACGCGCCTGTTGCCAAAACCGACACCACCGAAACCATCACCGCAGATACAAGCGACGAAACAGTCGACGCGGAAGCCGCAGCGCCGACAGACATTCTGCCGCTGGCAGGCGATAAGGCACAGGACGACACGGCAGAGACAACGCCCGACCTTGTTGCCGCCGCTAAGAAAACCGACGCTTCGGCAAAGACAGACATAAGCAAGGACGCAAAGCCCGAACAAACGTCAGCCGAACTCGCCGCATTGGCGACAGCACCGGCCACCAATCATGCAGATACCCGCAAAGCAGACGTAAAAGCCCCGAAAGCTGAAACAAAATCTGCCGCCGCACCCGTTCCTGCAAGCCAGGCGCCGCTCGCCGCGGCGGCCAATGCGGCTCCCGTCGCGGAAGCTCAAAAGCCTGTGGCTCAGGAAACCGATCCCGATGCAGGCCTGACGATTTCATCCAAAGAAGGCTTGGGTCATGAAGCGGCCGCCAAAATGGCCGAGAATAAAACTGACAGCAAAGCGGGTTCCACCCAGCAGACAGCACAGAACGCCCAGACCACAGCGAACGCTGCGCCAGCCGCCAACGCAACGGCACAGAATTTTGCCAAGATGGTGGCCGCAGCCTCCGGTGGTGAAGTTACGTCTGTCTCGTCAACCGGCGCGGGCACAAGCTCGTCATTGAGCGAATTGCAAAATGTGTCCGGCACCACGCAGAACCAGACAGGCACGAGCGCCACTGTGCGCATTGGTACCCTGCCCGGCCAGTCGACGCCGACACAGGTGCCGTCCATGGCTATCGCCCTGCAGGTCGCCCGCAATCTGCAAAAAGGCATCAACCGTTTCGACATCCGCCTTGATCCCGCCGAGATGGGTCGCATCGACGTACGCATGGAAGTGAAGCGTGACGGCAATGTCACTGCGCACATGATTGTCGAGCGACCGGAAACACTGGATCTTTTGCGTCGCGACGCGTCTGCCCTGCACCAGGCACTGAACGATGCGGGCCTGCAGGCCGATGCCGACAGCCTGAATTTTTCACTGCGTGACGACGCCGACGGCAGCAACGCACAAGCCTTCAATGACGAAGGCCGGAGCGCAGCAACATCAGGCGCGGGCGATGCGAAGGCCGATGAAGGTCTGACCGGTCCTGTCTACAACATCAATCTGTCCGCCAATGGCGGCATCGACATTCGCGTCTGAGCGAGAGGACAAATGAAATGAGCGTTGACGCCATTGCCGCGGCCCAGGCCGCCCAAACCGCCGCTGCTTCGCAATCAGCTGCCAACAATGCATCATCAGCATTGTCCGGCAACTACTCGATGTTTCTTACGCTGCTAACGACACAGTTGAAGAATCAGGATCCCACCGATCCGATGAAATCGGCTGAGTTCACCCAGCAGCTGGTGCAGTACTCCAGTGTCGAGCAGCAGATCCAGACCAATAAAAATCTCGAGAGCCTGCTGAGCGCCAATATTTTCCAGGCAGCCAACACAGCCGTCGGACTGATCGGCAAAGAAGTCGAATCCTACAGCAATGGCTCGACGCTTAAAGACGGCGAAGCCAAATGGACGATCAGCATCGACAAGGACGCGCCGAACACAACAGTTCAGGTGCTCGATAAGAACGGTGCCACGGTTTTCTCCAAGAAGATCGACGGCAAGCAGGGTGACCAAGCCTACACATGGGATGGTAAGGACACGTCGGGCAACACGATGCCCGATGGCAGTTACTTCCTACAGGTCACAGCCAATGATGCCGCCGGTCAGGCCGTCCCTTCCTATATCCGCACCAAAGGCATCGTGACATCGGTCGACATCACCACGTCAAACCCGATCATCACCGTTAATGGCGCGCAAATTCTTTACTCAGACGTAACGAGTGTCACCAACCCGTCCACCGACTCGTGATGGTTCGGGCATGAACACCCATTCGTCCCATCCTGGAACGCATAAGTCTTTGAAATGGATCAAATTTTACCGAGCGGCTTATCCGTTTTTTAAACGCCCGCACGGTATTGTTCAGTTCAACAACGAGTACGGAGAACCTGTTCGATGAGTGAGCAGCATCATATCAAAATCAACTACGTGATCGGGCCCGATGGTAGCCCGCTCACAGTGGCTGACCTGCCGCCACCGAACACAAAACGGTGGGTCATCCGCCGCAAGGCTGAAGTTGTCGCGGCTGTTCGCGGCGGCCTCATCAGCCTCGACGACGCGTGCCGCCGTTACACATTGACGGTGGAAGAGTTTTTGAGCTGGCAGCGTTCCATTGAGCGCCACGGGCTCGCCGGTTTGCGTGCAACACGTGTTCAGCAATACAGGCAGTGAGATAGACCCTGTATCTGCGTACTTACTGACCTGATGCGCCGACGTTGGTTTCCTTCGTCGGCGCTTTCTTGTTTTGTTCCCACACCAAATTGCCTCACCACCCCTCAACCGGCAAAAATTGCCGACCGCGTTAAGGTTCTATTTAGGCTAAGGCGGTAATTTTTTCCTACCGGCACAGGAACCGGGTCCGCTTGGGCGCATTGGGCACAAATGGCGCGGACCCTCGGAGGCAAAGAATTTGTCGACGGCCTGGTGTCTTGCACTGGCGATTGTCCAAGGAAGGGATGTTCGCACGCGCGGTGACACTTGAGGTGGGAACGTGGGCGGATTTTCGAATCTGTTAAATACGCTGGGCCCGGTAAGGCTCGCAATGCTCGGACTGGTCGCGGCAACGCTTCTGGGCTTCTTCGGCTATTTGGGAATGCGGATGTCGGCAGAGCCGATGGCCCTCCTCTTCGCCGATGTCGCACCGGAAGACGCCTCCAAAATGATGAGCGCGCTCGACTCCATGAAGATCGAGTACCAACTCAAGGGCGACGGCACGACCATTTTTGTCCCGCAGAGCCGCGTTTTGAAGCTCCGCATGGAACTGGCCGCCAAAGGCCTGCCCGCCGGCGGCACTGTCGGCTACGAAATTTTTGACAATGCCGACGCGCTCGGCACAACAAGCTTCCTTCAGAACATCAATCACCTGCGTGCGCTCGAAGGCGAACTCTCGCGCACCATCCGCGCCATTGACGGCATCGACGCTGTGCGCGTGCATCTGGTGCTCCCCGAACGTGAACTTTTCTCGCGCGACAAGCGCGAACCCTCCGCCTCTCTTGTCCTCAAGGTCAGCGGCACATTGGCGACCGCTCAGGTCAAGGCAATCCAGCAACTTGTGGCCTCGGCCGTCGAAGGTCTTACCCCCGGTCATGTGTCCATCGTTGACGAACGCGGCATGCTGCTTGCCAGCGGCGCAGGCGACGATGGTCAATCCATGGTTTCCGCTTCCATCGACGAACGCCGCGGCGCTTACGAACAGCGCCTGCGCCAGCATGTCGAAAACATCGTGAGCCGCGTTGTCGGCGTCGACAAAGCCCGCGTCGAAGTGACTGCCCAGATGGACTACAACCGCGTCACGCAGACGTCGGATGTCTATGACCCCAATGGTCAGGTTGTGCGCTCTACGCAGACTGTAGAAGACAAGAGCGACAATTCAGACGGCAAAGATACGCAAGGCGTCACGGTCAGCAACAATCTGCCGAACCCGAGCGCGGGCGCCGGTGACAATGCCAGCGTTTCGCGCCAGACAGCCAATCGCAACGAAGAAACCGTCAATTACGAAATTTCGCGCACGACGAAAACTGAAGTACACGAACCGGGCCGCGTCAAACGTCTGTCGGTCGCTGTGCTCGTCGACGGTGTCTACACGACAAACGCCGAAGGTAAATCTGTCTACGCACCGCGCACGGACGAGGAAATTACAAAAATAGAAGCTCTGGTCAAATCGGCAATCGGCTATGACACATCGCGCGGCGACCAGCTCCAAATCGTCAATCTGCAGTTCGCCGAGCCTGTCGCACTTGATGCAGGCATGCCGGAAGAAGAGCCATTTCTCGGCCTGACCAAAGCCGACTATATGCGCATCAGCGAATTTGCAGTTCTGTCCGTCCTTGCACTCATCGCAATGTTCTTTGTCTTCCGCCCCGTGTTGGCGCGCTTGACCAGCATCGGCAACGGCACCACACGCGGTCGCGCCACATCGGGCGGCGCCATCGGCACCACCTATAACCCCGACGGCACCCAAGCCTTGGCCGGTCCCGGGGGCGACGACGAACTTGACCCTGTATCCGCAGCACTTATCGGCAAGGCAGGCGGCGTCGGCGAAGACAGCATGATCGACATCGCACAGGTTGCAGGCAAGGTGAAGGGATCTTCGGTTCGCAAGATCGGCGAACTCGTGACCGTCCACCCTGACGAATCCATCTCCATTCTTCGCAGCTGGCTGCACGAAGCCGTTTAAGGAACTGAACTGTGGCAACCGCACCGAAAAAAATTGACGACAAAGGCCTGACAGGTCCGCAAAAGGCGGCCGTGTTCATGCTCGCGCTTGGCGCGGACGATGCCTCATCGCTGTGGGACATGTTCGACGACGACGAAATCCGCGAAATGTCGCAAATCATGTCGACACTCGGCACGGTTCATGCCGGCACCGTTGAAAAGCTTCTTATCGAATTCGCCTCCAAAATGTCAGGCACAGGTGCGCTTGTTGGTTCTTATGAATCCACCGAACGCCTGCTGTCGAAATTCCTCTCCGAAGATCGCGTCAACTCGGTCATGGACGAAATTCGCGGCCCGGCCGGACGCACCATGTGGGAAAAGCTTGCCAACGTGAACGAGCAGGTTCTCGCAAGCTATTTGAAGAACGAATATCCCCAGACTGTAGCCGTGGTGCTGTCAAAAATCCGCCCCGACCATGCCGCCCGCGTGCTGCCCTATCTGCCAGAAGACTTCGCGCTCGAAGTCGTCACACGCATGCTACGCATGGAAACGGTGCAGAAAGAAATCCTCGACAAAGTCGAGCAGACACTCCGCGCCGAATTCATGTCGAACCTGTCGCGCACCAACCGCCGCGACAGCCACGAGCTGATGGCCGAAATCTTCAACAATTTCGATCGCCAGACCGAAGGTCGGTTCCTCGCGGCACTTGAAGAACGTTCACGCGACAGCGCCGAGAAGATCAAAGCGCTGATGTTCACCTTTGAAGATCTCGCCAAACTCGATCCCGGCTCTGTGCAGACACTGCTGCGCGCCATCGACAAAAACAAACTCGGCATCGCCCTCAAAGGGTCGTCCGACACAATGCGCGATCTCTTCTTTGCCAACATGTCAGAACGCGCTGCCAAAATTCTGCGCGAAGACATGGAAATGATGGGGCCGGTTCGCCTCAAGGACGTCGACGAAGCACAGATGACGATGGTCAACATCGCCAAGGATCTCGCTCAGAAGGGCGAAATCATGATCGCCGCCAACAACGACGAAGACGAACTCATCTACTAGCCCGAATCCCTACTCAATTTTGTCAGATAGCAAAGCGTAAAGACGATGAAGCAGGCCGTAAAATTCACCTTCAGCACACGTTTCGACAACGGCGATGAACCTGTTGCCGGCACGCGTGCACAGGCGAAGCCGATCTTCAAGCAGGAAGATATCGATCTTGCCCGCGCCGAAGGTCATGCTTCGGGCTTGCTGGAAGGCGAAGCCCGCGCGCACACGGAAGCCGACCACGAAGCCTCGTCAGCGATGGAACATTTCGCGGCAAGTGCCGGCAGCTTGCTGGCGGCACTACAAGCTGAAAGCGCCGTCATCCGTGCGGAAGCTTCGTCGCTCGCTCTCGTCGCCGCTCGCAAACTGGCCCCGGCCCTCATTGCCACGCGTCCGCAAGCCGAAATCGAAGCGGTGTTGCGTGATTGCCTAACACATCTCAACCGCGAACCGCATATTGTTCTACGTGTCGCCGAAAGCCTTATCGACCAGCTGAAAACAGTCGTCGATCACATGGCGATGGAACGTGGCCTTAGCGGACGCATCATCCTGCTCGGTCAGACAGACGTCGCCGAAGGCGATTGCGTCGTTGAATGGGCCGATGGCGGCGTTGTCCGCTCGCGCGCCGAAATCGAAAAAGAACTCTCCGACATTGTTGATCGTTACATCGCAACGCTCACCGCACCGAAACCCGATCTCAATCATCTCGCCATGTCCGAGACGATCCAGTCAAACGCCAAATAGGAACTGAGCCATGTCAGACCAGGACGACGAAATCAACCTGCCCGATCTCGCAAGCGCCGAACCGCTCAGCGCCGATGCGGCATTGAACGCCGGTGACGAGGACTCCGAACGCATTCGTATGGCACAGGATCTTGAAGCCGTATTCGACGTGCCGGTCAATGTGTCCGCCGTACTCGGTAAGACACACATGGAAGTATCGAGCCTTCTCAAGCTCGGTCGCGGCACCATCGTCGAACTTGATCGCAAAGTCGGTGAAGCCATCGACATCTACGTCAACGACCGCCTCGTCGCCCGTGGCGAAGTGGTTGTTGTGGACGATCGCCTCGGCGTCACCATGACCGAAATCATCAAGGGCGGCGTCAAACACTAACCGCCACTCTCACGACCCTGATTTGTTTTGTACCGCAGCTAATAAAAAGAAAGAGGAGTGTCGCACATGCGCCTTCTGATCGTCGGAACCCTGAACGGCCAACTGTCCACCGCAACAAAAATGGCGATGGCCAAAGGAGCCAAGGTCATCCACACGGAAACCGTGGAACAGGCCATCGATACTTTGCGTTCCGGTCGCGGTGCTGACCTGCTGATGGTTGACGTCAGTTGCGACATTGCCAAAATGATCCAGAGCCTTGCGGCCGAACATATTTGCGTGCCGGTTGTGGCTTGCGGCGTCGAAACAGATGCCCGTGCCGCTGTTAACGCCATTCGCGCCGGCGCAAAAGAATATATCCCGCTGCCGCCTGATGCCGAACTGATTGCCGCTGTTCTCGCCGCCGTCGCCGACGATGGCCACTCGTTCATCTTCAAGGATCCGAAGATGAACGAAATGATCCGCCTCGCCGATCAGGTTGCCCCGTCGGACGCCTCCATTCTCATCACTGGCGAAAGTGGTTCAGGTAAAGAGGTCATGGCGCGCTACCTGCACCGCAAGTCGCTACGTCGCGACAAGCCGTTCATCTCGGTCAACTGCGCCGCCATTCCAGAAAACCTGCTCGAGTCAGAATTGTTCGGCCACGAAAAAGGCGCCTTCACGGGTGCAGTCGCACGCCGCATTGGCAAATTTGAAGAAGCTGACGGCGGCACATTGCTGCTCGACGAAATCAGCGAGATGGATCTGCGCCTCCAGGCAAAATTGCTGCGCGCCATTCAGGAACGCGAAATCGACCGCGTCGGCGGCAAAGCGCCCGTCAAGGTCAACATCCGTATTCTCGCAACTTCAAACCGCGACTTGCAGGGCGACGCCCGCGCCGGACGCTTCCGCGAAGACCTTTATTACCGCCTCAATGTCGTCAATCTCGCATTGCCGCCGCTACGCGACCGTCCCGCCGACATTCTGGCGCTTGCCGATCACTTTGCGGAACGCTACGCCCGCTCCAATGGTGTCGCCACCAAGCCGATCTCGGTCGAAGCACGCCGCTTCCTTGCCCGTCACAACTGGACAGGCAACGTGCGCGAGCTTGAAAACACGATGCACCGTGCCGTTCTGCTAACGACGGGTCCGGAAATCGACGTCGAAGCCATCCGTCTGCCCGACGGCAGCCGCCACGAAGAAACATCGCCGAATTTCGGTGTGGCCCAGAAAGCCGCCGCCGCCGCAGATGCCGTGACGCGCAACTTCGTCGGTCGCACTGTGTCCGAAGTCGAACAGGATCTGATCCTCAAGACTCTCGATCATTGCCTCGGCAACCGCACACATGCCGCCAATATTCTCGGCATCTCGATCCGCACGCTGCGCAACAAGCTGAAAGAATATGGCGACAACGGCGCCATGGTCCCGATGCCCGGTGGCGAGCAACGCGTTTCATTCGGTTGAACCGGTTCAAGACTTAACAAGAAGATCAGGGAAGTGCTCGCATGAGCGACGTAACAGCACCAAATAGCAAAACAGGCGGCGCGCTGAGTGGCTTTGGCCTACCCGGCCTCTCGCCGCTGGGCGTGCTGAACAATCTCTCCAAGCGCGGCGATCTGGCACTCGCCATCGGCATCATGACGATCATCGTCGTGCTGATCCTGCCGATGCCGGCCTTCCTGCTCGATTTCTCGCTGGCAATCTCGATCACTTTCTCTGTGCTGGTGCTGATGACAGCTCTCTTCATTCAAAAGCCGTTAGAGTTCAGCGCCTTCCCGACGGTCCTGCTCATCGCCACCATGCTGCGCCTTGCGCTCAACCTTGCCTCGACGCGCCTCATTCTGGCGAACGGTCACGAAGGCACGGACGCGGCCGGTCAGGTCATTCAGGCCTTCGGTAGCTTCGTCATGCAGGGCAATTTCGTCATCGGCGTCATTGTCTTTGCGATCCTCGTCATCGTGAACTTCGTCGTCATCACCAAGGGTTCGGGCCGTATCGCTGAAGTCGGCGCGCGTTTCAGCTTGGACGCCATGCCGGGCAAACAGATGGCCATTGACGCCGACTTGTCCGCCGGTCTGATTGACGAAAAAGTCGCCAAACAGCGCCGCAGCGATCTGGAAAACGAAAGCTCGTTCTTCGGTTCAATGGACGGTGCCTCCAAATTCGTCCGCGGTGACGCGGTCGCCGGTCTGCTCATCACTTTCATCAACGTCATCGGCGGCATCATCGTTGGTGTCGCTCAAAACGGCTTGAGCTTTACCGAAGCCGCCGAGAGCTACACGATCCTGACGGTCGGCGACGGTCTCGTCAGCCAGATCCCGGCGCTGATCGTTTCGACAGCCGCCGGTCTTCTCGTTTCCAAAGTTGGTGTCGAAGGTGCCGCGGACAAAGCGCTCTTCACACAGTTGTCCGGCTATCCGCAGGCGCTCGGCCTGTCGTCCATTGTCATGGGCCTCATGGCCTTCCTGCCGGGCCTGCCGTTCATTCCCTTCATCACACTTTCGCTCGCAACAGGCGCCGTCGCCTATTACGCCAAAAAATCTCAGCGCGAGAAAGTCGAGGCCGGTATCGAGGCCGTCGCCACAGAAGCTGCTGCCGTGCCCGTCGCCGACGAGCCGATCAGCACCGCGCTCAAGATGGACGAATTGCGCCTCGAAATCGGTTACGCCCTGCTGCCGCTCATCAACGGCAAGGACCACCAGAAACTCACCGACCAGATCAAAGCATTGCGCCGCCAGATGGCCAGCGACATGGGCTTTGTAATGCCGTCGGTGCGCATCCTCGACAATGTGCAGCTCGAAGCCAATGGATATGCAATCCGCGTCAAGGAAGTCGAAGCCGGCCGCGGCGACGTCTATGTCAATCAGCTCCTCGTCATGGACCCCCACGGCGGCCAAATCGAACTGCCGGGCTTGCACACAACAGAACCCGCCTTCGGCCTGCCTGCCACATGGATCGATGAAAATCTGCGCGAGGAGGCCTCCTTCCGCGGTTACACAGTTGTCGATCCGCCGACCGTGCTCACCACGCATCTCACGGAAATCATCCGCGACAACATGGCCGATTTGCTTTCCTATGCCGAAGTTCAGAAGCTCATCAACGAACTCGGGCCGGAGCACAAGAAGCTCGTCGAAGATATTGTCCCGACACAGATCACGATCACAGGCATCCAGCGTGTGCTCCAGACTTTGCTCACAGAACGCATCTCGATCCGCGATCTGCCGACAATCATGGAGGGCATTGCCGAAGCCGTTGGCCACACACAGAGCCTCAACATGATCACCGAGCATGTCCGTGCACGCCTTGCCCGCCAGATTTGTGCGGCCCATGTCGATCAAGACAATTCCTTGCCGCTCGTTACACTGTCACCGCGTTGGGAGCAGTCATTTGCGGAATCGATTGTCGGTCAGGGCGAAGACCGCCAGCTCGCCATGCAGCCGTCCAAGCTGCAGGAGTTCATCGCTGCACTGCGCGAAGCTTACGAGGAAGCAGGCCGTACGGGTGACAGCCCCGTGTTGCTGACAAGCCCCGGCGTCCGTCCTTTCGTGCGCTCCATCGTCGAACGCTTCCGTCCGCAGACATTCGTCATGTCACAAAGTGAAATTCATCCCCGCGCCCGCTTGCGCACCATCGGCTCAATCTGAGCAAGGACAATGCACCGCAGAGGTTTACCTATGCGGTTGCGCAACGAGACAGCGCACGACGTAATGCACCATCAAACACCCGTTTTGCCTCACTTGCAGTGATCCAAGGCAGGCGGCGTAATGTTTAAACCGTCGCAAAATATTCTCACAGCAGACACGCAAAAATCAACAAAACTAGCAATTGCCGCCATTACCCAAGCATATTGCGCCGCACACAAATCAATATTGCGACGCAATTAAGTGGACGCTGTCCCAAATTGAGCTAACCTGCCTCTGCTTCGAAAGTGTGCAGCTTGCTGCTTCGCGAGGCACGGGGAAAGTAAATCTATCTGGGGGATGAGTATACAAATGGAAGATATTGTGAACCAAGCCATGGCCTTGGGCCATCAGGGCTTTGATACAATCTATTCTGTTCAAGGCGTCGTGATCGCTGTCATCGCAGCAGCAATGATGCGCCGCTACAGCCACATCATCGGCGTTGCCATCGGCGCAACGATCATCCACGAAATCGTGACAATCGTTCGCGGCGTCATTGCCGGTGGCGCGGTTCAGTTGCCGGATTTCGCCAATGTCGAAGTGCTAAAACTGATCGCTATGCGCTTTGTTGGCTATTTCGTCGCCATCAGCATTGTCTATCTGGTGCGCCGCATTCTGATGCGCGGCTAACCACTCGCCCGCTTAGTCGCGGAAGTTTTCGTATTGCAGGGGCTGTTCGATTTTTAGCTCTTTGACAAATTGGATCGCAGCCTGGAGGTCATCGCGCTTTTTTCCGGAAATGCGCAGCTCGTCGCCCTGAATAGCGACCTGCACCTTCAGGCTCGATCCTTTAATGTCTTTGACGATACGTTTGGCCAATTCCTTCTCAATCCCATCTTTGATGAGAACTTTCTGGCGCACGCTCTGGCCTGCCGCCCTTTCTGAATCCTTATATTCAAGCACGCCTGGATCGACCTGACGACGCACCAGATGACCCTGCAGCAGCTCATGCATCTGCTTGAGCTTCAACTCATCGTCGGCATTAATGGTGATTTCCTGCTCCTTGCGCTCAATGGTGCACTTGGAACCTTTGAAGTCATAGCGCTGCGCGACTTCTTTCACCACGTTTTGCAACGCGTTATCGATTTCCGGGAAATTGGTCTTGGAGACAATATCGAAAGAAGGCATGGGGGTCCGCCGCTCAACAAATTTTCACTGTCAGCAATCTATCGGAGTTCCGTGCCAATGGGTAGAGAGCAGCTTTAATGCCGGCGATGAATGCCGAGCGCCACTTCATCGAGCTGCGCTTGCTCAACGCGCATGACTTCCTTGCGCATCTTGCGCTTGCGGTTGTCTTCGATCACTTCATATTTCTTGAGTTCGCGGAAGGCGTCGGACAATTCTTCCTTGGCGCCGTCAAGCTGACGTTCAATGTCAGCAATGGACGTCAAGATATTCTGACGACGGCGAATGACGGATTTGGCAAACATTGGATAGGCGAAATGCGCCACATCCGAAATACCGGCCTTCTTCTGCTCAGCTTCAACCTGTGCTTCCAGCTCGCGCTCGCGGGCGCGAAATTCCATCACCATCAATTCAAGCTCAGCGAGCTTGCGGCGTTTTTCGTCCACCTGAAATCGGTGCAGACGGATAAGGGATTCACGGTTGCGCATCATTCAATTCCTTAAGCGACCCAATCCTTAAATGTTCTGGGCTTTGGGCGGCATGGGCTGCGCAAGGATTTCTTCGAGCATGGCGTATCCTGTTGCCATGTCGGTGGCCTCGTCCTTGCGTTGCCCCAAAAATCTATCAAGAGCAGGTTGATAAAAAATTGCTTCATCAACCAATTCATCCGAACCCGCTCGGTAAGCACCTAACCGGATCAGTTCTTCCATGTCGTCATAGATGGCGAGCAGCCCGCGCGCGCGGCGGACCAGCGCATTTTCTTCATCATTGTTACAGCCGGGCATCGTGCGCGACACCGACTTCAGAATATTGACCGCCGGATAACGCCCGCGCTCGGCAATCGAGCGTTCCATGACAATATGACCGTCGAGGATTGAGCGCACAGCATCAGCAACGGGTTCGTTGTGATCGTCGCCGTCAACGAGAACTGTAAAGATCCCGGTGATCGTGCCTGCGCCTGTGCCAGGTCCGGCGCGCTCAAGAAGTTTTGGCAATTCGGCAAACACCGTCGGCGTATAGCCTTTGCTCGTTGGCGGTTCGCCAGCCGAGAGGCCAATTTCGCGCTGCGACATGGCAAAGCGCGTCACGCTATCCATCATGCACAGCACGTCTTCGCCCTTATCGCGGAAAAACTCTGCCAGTGTGAGTGTGAGATAAGCCGCCTGACGGCGCATCAATGCGGCCTCGTCTGAGGTCGCGACCACGACAACGGAGCGCGCAAGACCTTCCGGTCCGAGATCGTCTTCCAGAAATTCCTGCACTTCGCGGCCACGTTCGCCGATCAGACCGATCACAGCGACGCCGCATGCGGTGTTGCGGGCCATCATAGAGAGGAGAACGGACTTACCGACGCCGGAGCCTGCAAAAATGCCCATGCGCTGGCCGCGACAGGTCGTCAGAAACGCGTTGAGCGCGCGAACACCAAGGTCGAGCTTGCCCTTAACCCGCTGCCGCGTGTGGGCAGGTGGCGGAGCGCTGCGCAAATTATAGGGTTTCGGGCCCTGAGCGATCGGGCCTTTACCGTCGATCGGGTCACCCATGGCGTTAACAACGCGGCCGAGCCAGGCGCTGGTCGGGTAAACATGAGGCTCTTCAGCACTGACAATAGCTTTACAGCCGACGCCGATGCCGGAAAGGGATCCGAAAGGCAGGCACAGAGCGCGACCATCGCGAAAACCCACGACTTCACAGTCGATGTCATCGCCGGTCCGGCTCGACACGGCCAGACGACTGCCGACCCCCATCGCATGCAGCGGACCGGCGATTTCCACCATCAGACCCTGGATGGAAACCACCCGGCCATAATGCTGAACGTCGGATATTCCTTTGATTTCCGCCAATAACGCTTGCACGCTTCGTCACTCCGCCTCTGAATTCAACATTTCTTGAAAGAAGCGCGGAGCTTCCTGCAAAAAGCGCGAGGACGGGCTTTCGCCCACCCGTTTCAATCCTGCGGTAATCATGCCCCCAAGACTTTAAGACGGCGTAAACCCTGATCGGAGAAACTGTGGATAGCCGCCAAATCGGACTAATGGCTCCGCCAAGCCCCCTGAGGTCAAAAAAATTTCCGGCGTTTACCCAATAAAAACCTCGGGTTAAGCCGCCCTTTCAAAAAATAGTGCAATTTTTCGAAAATTTATCCGCTTCGGTTAACCTTTGTTAACCAAATGACGTTACGTTTTCATTGTGGATAGATTTTTGGGCTTAAGCGGTAATGCAACCGCGCGACCGCATAGAGGGGCACCATGAGAGTTCTGCTCATTGAAGACGATAGTGCAACCGCTCAGAGCATCGAATTGATGCTGAAATCTGACGGTTTTAATGTGTACACCACCGACCTCGGTGAAGAAGGGGTCGATCTGGGCAAGTTGTACGATTACGATATCATCCTTCTTGACCTGAACCTCCCCGATATGAGCGGCTATGAAGTCCTCAAATCGCTTCGCACGGGCAAGGTCACGACACCGATCCTCATTCTCTCCGGTCTGGCCGGCATCGAGAACAAGGTCCGCGGTCTTGGCTTCGGCGCCGACGATTATATGACGAAACCCTTCCACAAGGACGAACTTGTGGCCCGCATCCACGCTGTGGTGCGTCGCTCGAAGGGTCATTCCCAGTCAGTCATCAACACCGGCAAGCTTACGGTTAACCTCGACACCAAGACGGTCGAAGTCGACAGCAGCCGCGTTCACCTGACGGGCAAAGAATACCAGATGCTGGAGTTGCTTTCGCTCCGCAAGGGCACCACGCTGACGAAGGAGATGTTCCTCAATCATCTCTATGGCGGCATGGACGAGCCGGAATTGAAAATCATCGACGTGTTCATCTGCAAACTCCGCAAAAAACTTGCGGCGTCAACTGGCGGCGAACACTACATCGAGACCGTTTGGGGACGGGGCTATGTGTTGCGCGATCCGGTCGAAACAGCGATGCCGGTTCAGGCAAGCGCCTGATCTGACCTCACGCCGACACAGATAAAACCGAAAGGGCACTTCGAAAGAGGTGCCCTTTTTGGTTTCAGACATCAAAAATGCAAGGAATTCAGGCACTCGCCGCCGGCTGAGCGACGATCAAAAACTCCTCGCCCTCCATCCGCGCTTCAATGGTCAGCCCCAACTCGCGCGCGACAAGCCCCGTGAAATAGGGCTGCGAACCACGCGCATCGAGAAAGCGGTCAGAAGTGCGCCCGCCCAAAAAGGCGATGGTTTCATCCGGCACGCGAGCCGCCTGCCCCTTGGAACGCACGCGGATCGTGGGGGCTTTGAGGTCACCGTCAATGGTCAGCGCCACATCACCGCCGCGCGGGATGGCGGCAATACCGATCAGCAGCATGTTGAGGGAAAGCTTCACGAAATCCTTGCCGATCGTCGCATGCGGCGCGTCCCATGTGAGATTTGCCTTCTCGCTTTTCATCAAACCTTGCGCCACGTCACGCGCATCACCGAGATCAAGCTCGGCACCAGCGGACCCCGCCGCGCCAAAGGCCAGACGGGCAAATTGCAGCTTGGCTGATGCCTGTGCCGCACTTTTAGTAATGAGATCCATCGCATGGATACGCATTTCAGGATCATCATCATCTTCGAGCACTTCCAGCCCGTTGGTGATGGCTCCAACAGGACTGATAACGTCGTGACAGACGCGGCTGCACAGGAGTGCGGCCAGCTCGAGTGCCGAAACATCGCCTTGCATATTGCTCATTAGCTGCCCCGGATATGCGAATTCGCCCAGAAATCCCTCTTAGCCTGATACCACCGCATTGCAAAATAAACCAGCCTCGAAGGGCGCTTCCGTGTCTTTAGCAGGCAAGTGTGTCCTTGACCCATCGGCGTGAGGATGGTGTTCTCCGCCGCACAATCGGACCCTTACCCCTTCAGATAGAGTCAAATTATGCCCATTGATCGCGTCGCACTCATTCAGGACCTTTGCCGCATTTCTCTGCAGGCAGGTGCCGCCATCATGGTGCATTACGCAAACGGCGTCACGGCCACGAAGAAGGACGACAATTCGCCGGTAACAATCGCTGATCAGGATGCGGAACGTATCATCCTCGACGGCCTCGCCCGCGTCGCACCCGGCATTCCGGTCGTCTCGGAAGAACAGGCCTCCGAAGGCAATATCCCCGAAATCGCTGACTGCTTCTTCCTTGTCGATCCGCTCGACGGCACCAAAGAATTCCTGAACAAGAACGGCGAATTCACCGTCAATATCGCACTCATCGAAAACCGCGTGCCGACAGCAGGCGTTGTCTATGCACCGGCCAAAGATCGCCTGTTCTATGCAAGCGGCCCCGGCGCCGCCTTTGAACTGACGATCACACCCAATGCCGAAGGCTCACTGACCAGTCCGCATGAGCCCAAAGCCATTGCTGTGCGCCAACCCGATGACGATGGCCTCATCATCGTCGCCAGCCGCACGCATCGCGACCACAAGACCGAGGAATATCTCAACCACTACAAGGTGAAAGAATTTCTGGCCGCCGGATCATCGCTGAAATTCTGCCTGATTGCGGCGGGCGAAGCTGACCTCTATCCACGCCACGGCCGCACCATGGAATGGGACACAGCCGCAGGTCATGCAGTGCTCGCAGCAGCCGGCGGATCGGTGAAAGAACTCGACGGTAAGCCGCTTCTCTACGGCAAGTCCGAACGCGGTCTCGACAATCCCTTCTTCGTCGCGCGCGGCGGTGCCTGACACCACCTGTCCGACCGAAGCTGACCAAACAAAAACGACGCTCCTGAAGGAGCGCCGTTTCCGTTGCTGTCGAGGCCACGGAGTGAGCCAGCCGACCGGCGCGAACATGCCGTTGGCCCCCCGACCTTCGACTGTTCGCGCCAGCCTCGCTGCCAGGCTAAATGAAGCGGCGGCGATGGCTGTCTGTCCTTACTGAGTGCACCCGCCATGCCAGTAGAAAATCGGCCATTTTGAGCCAATTGGACACAATTCAGCGCAATTTGCTAATTATTCTCCCGATTACTGGCTCAATTTGCCACCTTTCCGACCTGATGCCTGCGTTAGACTCGTTCAAATGAGTCGGGCAAATGAAGCCGGGACCACCCACTCAAATCTTCTGCCCCCGTCGCTAACCCCAAAGGATCATGTCGATGTCCGCCTTCCCTGCCCCCCGCACACTCCTCGCCGGTTTCGCCTTCAGCCTCACACTTCTCACTGCGCCTGCCTTCGCTGCAGATACGCGTCAGCAAGCACCGGCTGTCGATACACATGCGCAGACCTACACTGAGGACGAGATGGTGGTTGAGGCCGGAAAGGTTTTCGGCAGCACGGCCAAGGGCATGGCCGATGCCATCCATTCGGTGTTCAAAAAATACGGCGAGCCCAATGCCTTTATTAAAGGCGAAGAGGCAAGCGGGGCCTTTGTTCTCGGCCTGCGCTACGGCGTCGGTACGCTCAACATGAAGTCGGGTGGGTCACAAAAAGTTTACTGGCAGGGCCCGAGCGCCGGTTGGGACTTCGGCGGCAATGCGGTCAAGGTTTTCACGCTGATCTACAACCTGCCCAACGGCGACAAAATCTATCAACGTTTCCCGGGCGTTGAAGGCAGCGCCTATCTCGTCGCAGGCGTCGGCATCAACTATCAGCAACGTGAAAATATCATTTTAGCACCGATGCGCGCAGGCGCTGGCCTGCGTCTCGGCGCGTCTGTGGGCTATCTCAAATACACCAAATCGCGCGAATGGTTGCCTTTCTGACACGCTCGCGCATGGCATGTCCTGAATGACTTATCCACATGTGATCTGCTCTGGCAGATAATGGGTTTATCTGGCAGGGTGCCGCTTATTCGCTGCCCTGCGGCGATTGTTTTACCGTAGCAAAGGGCCGCATATGCTTGAAAGCGTGATGCTGATTGCACTGGGATTTTTGACAGCGACATTGTTCGCTCTCATCGCTGTGCAACTTGTGTGGCGTCGCGCGGTGACACTGACCACGCGTGAGTTCACCGAAAATCTCGACCTTGATGCGCTGAAACAAAAAGCCGAACGCGCCACGACGCTCGAAGTCTCGCTGCAGGATCGCCAGCATTTGGTGAGCGAATTGCAGACCAAGAATGCAGAGCTTGAACAGACACTTGCAAACGCGCGCAACGATGCTGTTCAACTCAACAATGACATCGCCGACCTGCAAGCACATCACACCGCCGCGCAAGCCGAAGCCGAAGCGCATCTGCGCGAACTCTCGCAATTGCAGGCGCGTGTCGATGACCTCGAAGCCGCGGCACGCGGCGAAGTTGAACGACGCGGCCTTGTGGAAGCCCATCTGAAAACACTCGGCGAAACGGCCTCGCGCCTGATCGCCGATATGTCCACGGTCGCAACGGAAATCGGCTCGGCGCAATCCGTGCTGGCAGCACGTGTCGCAGCACCTTTGCTCGCAGCAACAGAAAGCACGCCACCGCCGAAACCTGTGACTGCAGCCGCCGCCGAGAAGGTGATGCTTGCGCCCTTCCCAACCGATGCCGACGATTTAAACGACGACAATCTGCCGGATCTCGCCAAGATCAAAGCCGAACTTTCCAGCCTCGATGACGGCGACATGTCATCGGACGCCGCCGCCGACACCACACCGCAGAACGGCAAGCCGACCGGCACGGAAGGCTTCTTCGCAGACCGCATCCGTGCGCTGGCCGCAGGCGTCAACGCGCAAGCGTGAGCCGCGAAACAACTCCGCATACAGACTAATAATGACCAGATATGGATGCCGAAACTGGTATCCCCAAGGGGAATCGAACCCCTGTTTACGCCTTGAGAGGGCATTGTCCTAACCGCTAGACGATGGGGACAGATCATGTCCGGCGTCTCGTATAGGCCGAGCCTGAACAGCAATCAAGCCCCCACGAAATGCACATTCGGCCCGCCGTTAAGTGGAATACCTCTAGGGGTTGGACCCTAAAAACTGCACCGAAGACTGCGGCAAACGGGCGCATATCTGACATAGGTGTATTAATCCTATGTATTTTTATCCAATTTAACTGAATAAAATCAATGGGTTAAAAAATACTTGCGTAGCGAACTCCGTATTCTGAGTTTATTGCGACGCACCATCTAATCTTTTGACATTTTGTCACGAGAGGACGATAAAAGACTCACGAAAGTTGATCGATCCTCCTCCCCGATCTCGACTTTCAGTAGTTGCCGCCAGCGCCATCCTCCCCTCCTCCCCAAGGTGCTGGCGGCACCCTCCCCCTCCCGGACATAAAACGACCTCGCAAGTGACACTCGAATTGCGAGGTTTTCCTGTCGGCTTTCGAGGCTTTCCATGTCGAGGGTGTTCGAGGATCAGCGCACGGGCGTGACCGGGCTTATCCCCGCGTGAGCGAAGAGCAAATAAATCTATGCACGGGGTTTGGCTGGGTGCGCGGCAGTATTGTTATGCACGGGTTTTGGCGAAGCCCCTCACCCAGCCCTCTCCCTGAGGGAGAGGGCTTTCGATTACTTCCCGGCGTCGGCCAAACCTGTCAGCGGACGAAGACGGAAGCGGCCGAGTTCGAGGCCGGATTTGATATTGAGGATGATGATCTCTTCGCCTTCGGCGCCAGCCACGAGAACCGACATGCGGTCTTCGTTGAGCGCGACAGAGCGGACCATATCGCCTTTGGTGATCTGAACATCAGTGAGACCGAACTGGCCGCCGGGGCCGACAACGCGCGCCTCAACGGCACTCGGGTTCGACGCACGGTTAACGATGGTGGCGACAACCAGGCCGAAACCTGCCACAAGCATCACACCCATGACCGACACAGCGATTTTGAGCACCAGCATGCGCGGCGCGGGCGGGATTTCCATATCGGCGGGCGGAACGGTATCTTCAGACATGACATCTTCTCCGGAGACAGAATTGGGCGGTCAACGCCATATCGTGACCGTGGAAACGGCAGATGCCGGAACGCGCCTCGACAAGTATCTCACGGAGGCCATCGGGAGCAAGGCGGCAGATGATCCCGATTTCGAGGGCGAGCTGCTGTCGCGCGCACGGATCAAGACCCTGATCGACGAAGGCCGCGTGACGCGCCTCGTCGGCGACACGGAAACCGTGACGATCGATGCCTCGGGCAAGGTGAAGGACGGCGAGACCTATGCGCTCCACGTGCCCGCGCCGCGCCCCGCGCGACCGGCGGCGCAAGCCATCGACCTTGAGGTTGTCTACGAAGACGCCGAACTGATCGTCATTATGAAACCGGCGGGCCTCGTCGTGCATCCCGCTGCCGGCAATCACGACAACACGCTGGTCAATGCGCTGATTGCGCATTGCGGCGCAAGCCTTTCCGGCATCGGCGGCGAAAAGCGCCCAGGCATTGTCCATCGGCTGGACAAGGACACGAGCGGCTTGATGGTCGTTGCCAAAACGGATCGCGCGCATCGGCACTTATCTGAACAATTTGCCGCGCATGGCCGCGACGGACGTTTGACCCGCGCCTACACAGCATTCGTTTGGGGCTCGCCGCTGCCGCATGTCGGCACGATTGACGCGAACATCGCGCGCTCGTCGCACAATCGCACAAAGATGGCGATCACCAAAACATCGGGCCGCACGGCGATCACGCATTACAAAGTGCGCGAGAATTTCGGCAATCCGATTGAAGTCACCCGTGTCGAATGTGAACTCGAAACAGGCCGCACGCATCAGATCCGCGTCCACATGACAGCCATGGGCCACCCGCTGCTGGGTGACCAGACCTATGGCACCGGCCAGCGCACACGCAAGGTGAAGATCAGCGAACCGGCCCAGATCGCGCTCGAACGGCTGGGCCGTCAGGCACTGCACGCGCATCATCTGGGCTTTGAACATCCCGTCACCGGTGAACAGATGGGCTTTGACGCGGACCTGCCCGCCGACATGCAGGCCCTGCACGCGGCGCTGAAAAGTCGCTGAACTCCCCCGGAAATTTGCCTATTCCCCGCGGCAGAACAGTAGATTAGAATAAATACAAGCTTTTTACGTGGTCAGACCTTTTTTGGCCGGATTCCGAGCCTATATTCACACTCAGGGTTTGCTGCACCGCAAGGTGCACCCGCGCGGCCTAAAGGGGGCAAGCGCCGGAAGCGACCTGAAGAAGGGGTACACAATGGCGACATCCACAAAGCTGGTTCCCGTGAAACCCGCCGCAACACCAAAGCTCGTGCCGAGCCCGAGCCCGGAGGTGTCGCTGTCGCGTTACCTGCAGGACATCCGCAAATTTCCGATGCTTGAGCCGCAGGACGAATACATGCTGGCCAAACGCTGGAAAGAACACGAAGACAGCGACGCCGCGCACAAACTGGTGACGAGCCATCTGCGCCTTGTCGCCAAAATCGCCATGGGCTATCGCGGCTACGGCCTGCCTATCGGCGAAGTGATTTCGGAAGGCAATGTCGGGCTGATGCAGGCGGTCAAACGCTTCGAGCCGGAAAAGGGTTTTCGTCTGGCGACCTATGCCATGTGGTGGATCCGCGCCTCCATTCAGGAATATATCCTGCGCTCGTGGAGCCTTGTGAAAATGGGCACGACGGCGGCGCAGAAGAAGCTGTTCTTCAACCTGCGCAAAGTGAAGGGCCAGATTCAGGCCATCGAAGAAGGCGACCTGCTGCCCGAAAACGTGACGACGATTGCGACACGTCTCGGCGTGACGGAAGACGAAGTCGTGTCGATGAACCGCCGCATGTCCGGCCCCGACAATTCGCTCAATGCGCCCTTGCGTGTTGATAGCGAAGGTGGCGAATGGCAGGACTGGCTTGTCGATGACACGGCAGATCAGGAAATGATGCTGGGCGACCGCGAGGAAACGCAGCTTCGCAACGAGATGCTGACGAAAGCCATGCAGACGCTGAACGAACGCGAAATGCATATTCTGACCGAACGCCGCTTGCGCGACGAACCGGCAACGCTGGAAGACCTGTCGCAAGAATACGGCATCAGCCGCGAACGCGTGCGCCAGATCGAAGTGCGCGCGTTTGAGAAATTGCAGAAGGCGATGAAGGCGGAAATGCGCGATCAGTCGGACGCGCGCAAGGAAGCCTTGGCGAATGCCTGATTGCTCTTTGTGATGATGGATACGGAAAGGCCGCTCGGGAACGAGCGGCCTTTTTTGTTGAGATAAAATGACTGTAGAATACTGACCTGTTTCAAATAACAGCGCCGAAGCGATTGCAGCATGCTGATTCCCAAAACGCACAAAGCCATATTCATCGCGGCCCTTGTGACGTCCACAATCTACGCAACAATTGCCGGCACAGTCGTGAGCGCGTGCGACATGGGCATTTGTGGTTTCGACACAAATGAAAATCTCGGTAGCGCATTATTCGCGGGGGCAGCTTTCTTTGTTTATGCATTTGTCTGTGGACTTCTCATCACGTTGCTCTGCGGTTACGCGATCGGCCTGCCTGTTCATCTTGCCTTGAGACGCCTTGGAAAATCCACGTTGGAGAATTATCTTTTCGTTTCTTCATTGATCTCAATCATCCTTACAGCAGCAATAATATTGCGATCAATTCCAGTTCTCTCCGACCCCGGTTACCTCCTAATTCTATTTATTTTTTCAACCGCCACGGCGGGTCCGATATCAGCGATCATATTCTGGCGTATAGTTCGACCTGATCAATGGGCCACGCAAATGACAGAGGACTCAAAAGGGTCGCTCGCTTAAGCCGCATTCTTTATTTGTGGCTGGTTTCTTCCCTCCCACCCAAGGGGGAGGTTAGGTAAAGAATTTCACCTCCCCCTTGAGGGAAGGTCAAAATATTCGGCTTGCGAATATTTTGGGCGGGGGTAACGGCGGTCAACTCGGACACCGAGCGTGCGTTGCACCGCACGCCGCCTTGCGGCAACGCGATGCGCGTGCTTGCTACGTATTTGCGAGCGGCGGCGGGCCTGTCAGCCTGAAACAAAATTGGTGGAGGAAGACGGCATGGCACAACAAGACGTGATGCAACCCTATAAGGGGCCGATTTTCTTTAGTGCCGGTTTCCGACCGCTCTTTTTGGGCGCCACAC
This sequence comes from Parvibaculum sp., assembly GCA_030649335.1. Lineage (GTDB taxonomy): Bacteria > Pseudomonadota > Alphaproteobacteria > Parvibaculales > Parvibaculaceae > Parvibaculum. The sequence continues at coordinate 29,464 of JAUSLL010000073.1, forward strand.
TTTTTGCCGGCATTGCGTTGCCGCTCTGGATTTTCTTTCTCCAAGGTCTTTTTGTGCCCGCCGGCGAGACATTCGAACCGATCTACTGGCACGCCCATGAAATGATCTTCGGTTATCTCGGTGCCGTCATGGGCGGCTTTGCGTTGACCGCCATTGCCGAATGGACGAAGCGTCCGCCGATATCCGGCTGGTCGCTTGGCTTGCTTGTCGCGCTTTGGCTGGCGGGACGCATCGCCATTGCGCTGGCGGCGACCGGCACAATCCCACAAGTATCGCGGCAGATATCGACCTGCTCTATCTTGCTGTGCTGGCCGCAATGATGGCGCGCGAAATCATCGCCGGTAAAAACCGCAAAGACCTGATCATCGTCGGCCTCTTCACGGTTTTCTGGGCCTCCAACCTCATCTTCCATGTCGCGCTGGCAGCAGACACCGATCCCATGACCGGCCTACGCCTCGCGCTTGTTGTAGCTGCCGTACTGATTTCGGTGATCGGCGGACGTGTGACCCCGACCTTCACACGCAACTGGCTGACGCGGGAAGCGGGCGCGCCCTTTCCCTCCGCTTTCGGCTGGCCCGACAGAACAGCACTGGCGCTGACAGCGATTGCCATGTTGGTCTGGGCGTGTTTTCCCAGAGAGACAATGGCGGGCGCGTTGTTGATTGCAGCGGGCGTGATGCAGACATGGCGGCTATTGCGCTGGCGCGGCGAACGCACAAGCGCAGAACCGCTCGTCTTCATTCTGCACGTCGGCTATGGCTGGCTCGCGGTGGCGCTGCTGGCCCTTGGCTGCTCCGTACTGCTGCCGCAATGGGTCGATGGCGGCGCGGCGCTTCATGCGCTGACGGCGGGCGCTATTGGCGTGATGACTATGGGCGTGATGACGCGCGCCACGCTCGGCCACACAGGCCGCAAGCTCGCAGCTGATGGCGGCACAATCGCGATCTATGTTCTGATCAATCTTGGTGCGGGTTTACGCATCTGCGCGCATGCCCTGCCGATGGACTATGTGAGCATTCTGGCACTGTCCGGCATGTTGTGGAGCGCGGGCTTCCTGCTCTTCGCGGTCAAATATGGACGCTATCTGCTGACGCCGCGCGTGGCGTGAAACGGATGAATTGAAGTCCAACAATAAAAATTCGTCATACGCGGACTTGATCCGCGTATCCACGTCTTTGCCACACGTGACCCTCAAAGACGTGGATGGCCGGGTCAAGCCCGGCCATGACGCAGAAAGCCATGACGCAGAAAATAGAAAGATACCTTACGCGCTCACGCCCGTGCCGATGGAGCAGACAACGCCTGTGCCGCCGAGGCCGCAATAACCATTCGGGTTCTTGGCGAGATATTGCTGGTGGTAGCCTTCGGCAAAATAGAAATCGCCCTGATCGAGCACTTCTGTCGTGATCGCCGGAAAACCGTTTTTGGACAGCTCGGCGGCGTAAGCGGCGCGTGAGGCTTCGGCTGCTTTGCGTTGCGCATCGCTCGTCACATAGATGCCGGAACGATACTGCGTGCCGACATCATTGCCCTGACGCATGCCTTGCGTGGGGTTGTGATTTTCCCAGAAGGTTTTGAGCAAGGACTCGTAACTCACCTTCTTGGGGTCGAACACGACAAGCACAACTTCATTGTGACCGGTGAGGCCGGAGCAAACCTCTTCGTAGGTCGGATTGGGTGTGAAGCCTGCCGCATAGCCCGCCGCAGTGACGATGACGCCGGGCACGGTCCAGAATTTGCGCTCAGCCCCCCAGAAGCAGCCGAAGCCGAAAACGGCAACTTCGGAACCGGCGGGATATGGGCCCTTGAGGGCCGCGCCGTTCACGAAATGAGTGGCTTCGGTGGGAATGGCGAAATCGCGGCCCGGCAGAGCATTTGCGGCCAGCGGCATTTCGGCCTTTTTGCGCAGATTGAACATGAATTTTCTCCCTTTCAAAGGATACCAGCAATGTAAGCCTGCCGGGGCCGCGGTAAAAGCCCCAATCGCCCCAAACCAATTGCCCCGCCGCGCCGCCTCGGCCAAACTGCGGCCAACAACAAGGACTTCAGGGGAACCACGACCATGACCCAACAGCATGATCTCGTTATTCGCGGCGGCACTATCGTGGACGGCACAGGCGCACCGGCTTTCAAAGGCGACATTGCCATCGACGGCGGCACGATCAGCGCGGTGGGCAAGGTGGCAGGGGCCGGTCGCGAGGAATACGACGCGACGGGCCTTCTGGTTACACCCGGCTTTGTCGATATCCACAC
>JAUSLL010000088.1 GCA_030649335.1 Parvibaculum sp.
GAATTTTATTCGTATGCAGTTTTGGCTTTTAGCCATAAGTGCAACAGCAATGACGCTCGGCGCGATGCTCAGTGAACAACGTGCATTGAATGAACGCCTCATCGAAGCGAACGAAATAGCAGTAACAGCTCTTCAAAAAGCAGAAAATCTGAGGATGTCTGCTGAAGCGGCGGCCCGATCCAAAACTTTGTTTCTCGCAAACATGAGCCACGAGCTTAGGACACCGCTCAATGCTATCATCGGGTTCTCTGATATCATTAAATCTGGATTGTTCGGACCGGTGGGCTCGTCGAAGTATAGTGAATACGCAAGCGATATCTATGCGAGCGGAAAACATCTTCTCAGCGTAATTAGCGACGTCCTAGATATGTCAAAAATAGAAGCGGGCAAAATCGAGTTGAATCCTGAGCCCTCAGATCTTTGCGCGCTCATTCGATTTAGCACTCATACAGTCGAGACGAACGCCGAGAACATTGGGATCACTTTGATAACGAAGATTCCACGACATCCTGTGCTGCTCAATGTCGACCCTCGCGCAATTAAGCAAATCCTTCTAAATCTTCTCTCAAACGCGATAAAGTTTACGCCCAAAGGCGGAGAGGTGATTGTCCGGTTAGTGCATGATGAAAAAGGTACTTCCATTGAGATTGAGGACACGGGTATCGGAATTCCACTCGACCAACTTCCTCTACTTGGAAAGCCATTCGTGCAACTTAAGAACGATCCAATGACCACTCACGAGGGCACTGGCCTGGGATTAGCGCTAGCGCGATCACTCACAGAAGGACATGGTGGCAGTCTATTGATCGAGAGTGCCCTTTCGCGTGGAACGAAAGTCACGGTGTTTTTGCCCGTTGCTATTGAGTATGAGCAGGCAAAACAGCTTGGGTGATTACAAAAATTTTGAGGCAATATACTCAAGCTAAAACTCCCGTCTCCTGATGAGCTTGCCCCCCCCAACGTTGGACCACGTCGGTTGATAAATTCCGGCTTCATTTAAGCTTGCCCCCAACTGTTCCCCGTCAGCGTCTATGGCCCAGATTTGAGGCAACCAAGCCGGTCCCTAAAATGAGCAGTTCGGCGCGACTACGCAGCCCATGATTTGCAGATCAATTCCCTCATTCAAAGAGTCGGAAAAGTTCCTAAGCTAACGGGAATTATTTTGAACTGAATTGGGAATGAGGGACTCGATGGTTTTGAGGGAGGAACTGTACCAACTGGTCTGGTCAAAACCCATGATCAAGGTCGCAGAACAACTTGGCGTTTCCGGCAGTTACATGGCGCGTGTTTGCACCGTCCTGAATGTCCCCCGTCCTGAGCGAGGCTATTGGGCAAAGCTTGCTGTTGTCCGCCGTCAGCGCCTATGAGACAGAATTGAGGTTTTAAACAAAGGAGGATTTTGGTCTCATCGAAGTGACGGAGGAACGAAGATGAGAGCAAAATCCCTGGGGTCAAAGGCCCCTGCCGAGCGGGTCGTAAAGGACATCCGCAGAGCGACACGCAAGCACCATTCCGCCGAAGACAAGATCCGGATCGTCGTCGATGGACTTCGTGGCGAGGACAGCATCGCCGAGCTGTGCCGCCGGGAGGGTATCGCCCAGTCGATGTACTATGTCTGGTCGAAGGAGTTCTTGGAGGCCGGCAAGCGTCGGCTGGCTGGCGACACGGCCCGCGCAGCAACCTCGGACGAGGTAAAGGATCTGCGCCGGGAAGCCGCCGCTCCGAAGGAGGTGTTTGCCGAGCAAGCTCCTGAACTACGCCTGCTCAAAAAAAGCATGATCGCGGATGGGGGCGACGACGAATGAGATATCCCGCATCCGAGAAGAACGAGATCATCAGGCTGGTCGAGCAATCCCACCAGTCGGTGCGCCGGACTCTTGAACAGATCGGGATACCGAGGGCTACCTTCTATCGCTAGGTCGACCTGTATCAGACCGGTGGCCCTGAGGCGCTGGCTGATCGCTCGCCGCGGCCTGGTCGCATCTGGAATCGCATCCCTGAGGAGACCCAGAACCAGATCGTAGAACTGGCGCTGGAAGAAGCCGAGCTGTCACCTCGGGAGTTGGCAGTGCGGTTCACCAACACGCGGGGTTACTTCGTGTCGGAAGCCACCGTCTACCGCCTGCTGAACGCGCATGACTTGATCACCAGTCCTGCCTTTATCGTCATGAAGGCTGCCAACGAGTTCCATGACAAGACGATGCGTTCCAACGAGATGTGGCAGACCGACTTCACCTACTTCAAGATCGTCGGCTGGGGCTGGTATTATCTATCGACCATCCTCGACGACTTCTCGCGCTATGTGATTGCCTGGAAGCTCTGCACAACGATGAAGGCAGAGGACGTCACCGATACCCAGCAGCTGGCATTGACTGCCTCAGGTTGTGATCAGGCCCATGCTCGGCAACGGCCTCGTCTGCTGTCGGACAATGGCGCCAGCTACATCTCTAGCGAACTGGCTGAGTGGCTTGAAGACAGACAAATGGCACATGTTCGCGGAGCCCCGTACCACCCGCAGACCCAAGGCAAAATCGAGCGATGGCATCAGACGCTCAAGAACCGCATCCTGCTGGAGAACTACTTCCTGCCGGGTGATCTCGAGGTGCAAATCGGGAGCTTCATCGAGCACTATAATCACCAGCGCTATCACGAGAGCCTCGAAAACCTGACACCGGCCGATGTCTACTTCAGCAGAGGTCACGACAGCGCATCAAACGACAGACCATCCATAAGAAAAACGGATATTCGAAAAGACATGACGGAGACATGCGGGCTAGGTGCGCTCTCTTGGGCAGCGTCAATTGCCCTTCGGCGTGCTTCCATACGGGCACTGGCCGCTAACCGTCGGAAATTGCCCGCTCTTTTTCTACCAGTTGGAAATCGCCCGGAGAGACCGGACTGATTGGCTGGGGCGGGAGGGTTCGAACCTCCGAATGACGGAATCAAAATCCGTTGCCTTACCACTTGGCGACGCCCCAACACGCTGCGGGAGCGCGACCATGCGCACCCCTCGAAGCGGGGCGGAAGATAGCGAGAACATGCTTGCGGCGCAACCGAGGCGGGGCCAATAAAAAGGCCCAAGTTGGGGACTTGCAGGGGGCAGGTCTGGAGGCTATAACGCGCCACGGATTGAGGCGGAGTGTGGCGCAGCCTGGTAGCGCACGTCGTTCGGGACGACGGGGTCGGAGGTTCGAATCCTCTCACTCCGACCAATCCGGTTAATTCCCCATTTTCTGCGAGATTGAGCGATGCATTGCCCTTCGGGGGCCTTGCAAGCGCCATCGCTTGCGCTCCCATTTGACACGCCCGCCGCCATTCCTATAGTGCGCCCTGCTTGATGGTTCCTGAGGTGCGACCCTGGTCGTGTCCGAAGGAGGCAAGAGGGAACAAGGTGAGGACGGGCTTTTCGACATGAAATGCCCTGCCGATGCCTTGGCTGCCCCCGCAACTGTAAGCGGCGAGGCTTGGTTCCATGATGCCACTGTTGTTTTGACCCCTTTTTTGGGTTTGAGCGGCGGGAAGGCGGAACAAAGCCGGAGACCCGTGAGCCAGGAGACCTGCCATAGAGCGCGTCATCTGCCGGAGACCGGGGTGTGTCAACGGGGCGGAATTCCGCAATAGATGGCGCGACAGGTCCTGCGCCTTGTGCCGCCTGCCGCGTCTTCCCCAGCGGGCCTCGCCTCTCATGTTCATACGCTCATGTCACCGGTCCTAGCGGCCGGGGCTGGCCGCGAACGACATGAGAGGGTTCAAAATGAACAACTCAAACCTTTGGGCGCGGCATCTGACTGCGCTTGTTCTTTCCTACGGGGCTTTGACTACAACTTCCGCTCTGGCCGACGACACGCCCGTCAAAACGCCGGAGTTGCTGATCACCAGTGGCGCGGAACCGACACCGACAAAAGAAGTCGCAAGTTCCTTCACCATCGTGACCGCGGAAGATATTGCGACTTACCAGTATCATGACGTCGTGGACGCCCTTCAGTCCGTTCCGGGCCTGCATGTGGTTCAATCAGGTGGCGCCGGTTCGCTGACCTCGGTTTTCACGCGCGGTTCGAACTCCAACCAGACACTCGTGATGGTGAACGGACTGGCGATTAACGATCCGTCGTCGCCGGCGGGTGCCGCCAATCTCGGCAACATCCCCCTCGACAATGTCGAGCGCATCGAAGTGGTGCGCGGGCCGCAAAGCGCGCTCTATGGCAGTCAGGCCATCGGCGGTGTCGTCAACATTATTACCAAGTCGGGCGATGCAATCCCCACAGTCTCCGCCAAAATTGAGGCAGGCACGCTTGGCACGTTGAACATCAGCGGTAATTCAGGTGGCGTCGCAGGTAACACCAACTACTTCCTTTCCGCATCGCGCAATGCAACAGACGGCAATGATATTACACCCGCCCGCCTGAAAGGTGCCGAAGGAAGCGAAAAAGACGGCAACGAGCGTTACAATCTCTCGGGCAACATTGGCTTCAAGCTCCCCAATAACATCGAGACAAGTGCCTTTGTGCAATACACCAAATCTAATACGGACATCGACGATTCCGGCTCAGATTCGTTCTTCAACAACACCTATCAGAACCGCAACAATCAGACCAAGGCCACTTCCTTTTTGCTGGGCGGCAACATAAAAGGCAGTTTTTTTGACAACAAGTGGCGGCCGAAACTTATTCTTGGCCTGACACACACAACATCCGACAGTGACGACTACGTTGCACCGAATGACTCAATCTATTCCTATCAAGTCAGCGCCAGCGGCGGCACGAAGAAGGCGGAATTCGCCAACACACTCGACGTGGTTCCCCACAATCTCTTAACCTTTGGTGCCACCTATCAGCGCGATGAATTCAAGGCGAGCGGCTCGCGCGACTTTACCGGCGGCTTTCTCATCCTGCCTGCGTCCGATGCGCATACCAGCACGTATGGCGTTTATCTTGGTGACCACATCACATTCGGCGAAAGCTTCTTCCTGACGCTGAACACGCGCTATGACATGCCGACCGATTTCGACAATCGCTTCAGCTATACGATTGCGCCGGGTTACTACATCTCGACAACGAATACGCGCCTGACGGCGAGCTATGGCACGGGCTTTAAAGCACCGTCGCTCTATCAGCTCTATGGTTTCGATCCAAACTCATTCGGCAACTTCTATATCGGTAATCCGAACCTAAAGCCTGAAACAAGCAAAGGCTGGGATGCGGGCATCGAGCAAGGCTTCTTCGGTGGTAAGGTGAATACCGGCTTCACGTGGTTTCAAAATGAAATCAAAGATGCCATTTCGATTATCTATGTCGGTTTCGATTCGACATCGAAAAACACCGACAAACTAGAGACTAAAGGATTTGAGACTTTCATTGCCTTTGATCCCATCGACAAAGTCACGACACGAATCGATTACACCAATACGATGGTC
>JAUSLL010000089.1 GCA_030649335.1 Parvibaculum sp.
GATCCGAAGATCGCATGACGGAGTAGTGTTTTGAAACGTCAGACAGTCGGTATTTGGTTTGCTTGCAGATCCCAACCGAAGTTGGGCAAGCTCGCCAGGACACCGCCGTCCACGTTTCTCTTTCTCAAACCACAATGTCAAAGAGCACCTAAGCGTCCGGACCAAGTCCGAAAACCGAGGGTCGTAACCGACCCGAAGGACAGTCAAGCAACCCACTTCCTAGAAAGTGAGTGGCAAGCTGTCATCCTTATTTGGATCGCTCACTAAGCCACAAAGATTACTAATTAGCAAGGCTGTTTAGTCATCTTCTACCAAGGTGGTCAGCGGTTCGTGGCGTGCGCCGCGGCCGCTGTGGCCTTGTTCGTGGAGCGGTTTATAGGGGGGGCAAGCCTACCCGTCAAACCCTTTTTTGCAGTTTTTTCAAAAAAGTTTCACACGGGCACAAAGGACGGTTAAGTGCAGGTTTTTCAGGCTTTTAGCGCTGTTGGACCTTGACTCTGTAACACAAATTTGGTTTCGCGCGCACCTCGCGGAGGCTCTTTCCGATTCCAATACAGATGCTCCCCGGGACGGTCCCGATCCTGCAAGACTATCCGCAATGAAGTGAGTTTACGGCCTCTATATGTCACGAAATGGGACGAGTTCCGGAGAGATGACATAAAACCAGTGATTTTCGCTGATATAATGGGCAATTAGGTGCCTTGTTGGATGCAGTGCCGATTGACACAAACACGCCCAACGAGCATCGTTCGATCACGGGACATTTCAAAATGTCTCAATTGCCTGTGGGGAGCCTTCCTTTAAGGCTTTAGGCAACCGGTTTTGCGGCCGGACCCGGGAAACCGGGACGTTTAAGGGGATAGATACTTGTTCGATACGGGGACACGAGACCAGACGACGGGACTGACAGACACTGACGCATCGCAACCTGAAGGCGCGGACATTACCGCCTCCGGTATGACTGTTGCCCGTGTCCGCCTTGCCGAAATGCGCCTCTCGGTCGAGCGGACCCTGAAGCTTTATGGCTCCGCGAGCCGCCTGGCCCTTGGTCATTCGCTGGGCCAGCGCCGCTGGCTGGTGGCAACGGGCGTTGCCGGTGCCCTATCATTCGGTTTGCTGGCGACCGGCCTTGTGGCCCTTGTCGCACCCTATTCAGGCGTCGCGACCGCAGCACTTACCGCCGAAGACACACCCCAGATCATCGCCCATAACGCCAACCGCGCCGAGCGCGAGACCGTTCTGGCATCACATGTGCCCGTCACAACCACTGACACTGACATAATCGCGCCGCTTGCGGACCTGCGCGGGGCCAGCGAAGAAACAACCGTCGCCGAGTTGAACGACACCGTGGCTGCCGGCGACCTGTCGGACAATGCCGAACTCATCACCGCCTCGATCGCACCTGCTGTGCCGGCCTTGCCGACTGAGACCAGCACACTTGTCGAACTCGACCCGGGCGCCACGCTGATGCAGGTCCTGACCGACAATGGCGCCGACCGCGTCGATGCCTATCACGCCATTGCGGCCCTTCGCCCGATCTTCAGCCCGACCAAACTCAGAAGCGGTCAGGAAATCTCCCTGACGTTCCTGACGACACCGGCGGCCGTTGACAGCGAAGATGGCCTGCCCTCGAAAATGCTCACCGCCATCTCGCTCCAGCCCGACGTCGAAATGAAAATCGAGGTCCAACGCGGCGACGACGGCTCTTATACCTCCGAGCAAATCAGGAAAGAACTGACCAGCGGCTATGCGCGCGCCGAAGGCACGATCAATTCGAGCCTCTTCCTCGACGCTGCCCAAGCCGGCGTGCCTGCGCCCATCATCGTCGAGATGATCCGCATGTTCTCCTATTCGGTCGACTTCCAGCGCGAAATCCATGCCGGCGACAAGTTTCAGGTCTTCTTCGACCGTAAATATGACGCCGCTTCAGGCGCACCGGTCAAAGAAGGCGACATCTCCTTTGCCGCACTGACCATTCTCGGCAAGTCTCACAAGCTGTGGCGCTATAAAGCCGCTGACGGCACCTGGGACTATTTCGACGAAAATGGTCGCAGCATGAAGAAGTTCCTGATGAAGACACCGATCGACGGTGCCCGCATTTCATCTTCCTTCGGTCGCCGCAAGCATCCGATCCTCGGTTACACCAAGATGCACAGCGGCGTTGATTTCGCGGCACCCCGCGGCACACCCATCTATGCTGCCGGTAACGGCAAAGTCGAAGTCGCGGGCTGGACAGGCGGCTTTGGCAAATATGTGCGCATCCAACACGCCAACGGCTATGAAACCGGCTACGCCCACATGAACGGCTTCGCCTCAGGCATCCGCAAGGGCGTCTCGGTCCGACAGGGCCAGGTCATCGGTTATGTCGGCACAACGGGCCGCTCAACGGGTCCCCATCTCCATTATGAGATCGCCGTGCGCGGCAAAAAAGTGAACCCCCTCGGCATCAAAGTACCGACAGGTACACAGCTCGCGGGCAAAGACCTGAAGAACTTCAAGACAGCGCGGGCCAATGTGATGGCACAAATGGCCGAAACGCCGGAGCTCACCAAGGTGGCGCAAGCCAATACCGGCGAGAAAGACAGCAAAGCCAACTAGGCTTCGTCGCTCACGCAATACATCAGAAACAAAAAAGGCCGGTCAACAGACCGGCCCTTTCGTTTGTGCACTTCCCGAACTTACTCAGCGGGTTTCAAAAACTTCACGATATGGGCATCGACTTCATCGTGATGGGTCACCGGCGCGAAATGACTGGCACCCGCAATAATGACTTCCTCGGCGCCCGAAATGGCTTCGGCAAGCGCATCTGTGTGCTCGCGTTTAATCCCGTCAAACTCACCCGCCATCACCAACGCAGGCGCTCTGATCGTGCCGAGTTGTTCGATCGTGAAATGCGGTTCGCTCGCCCACATCGCCAGCACTTTGCGATAGAAGACCGGCCAGTGATCGGGGGCGGGCGCGAGACGCTTATAAAAATCGCGCTGTGAGGCAACTGACGCGCCTTCCGGATCGGACGCTAGATCCGGCGTTTCGGTGAGGCCTGCCGTGTTGAAATTCGCGCCACTGATGGCAATGCGCCCCACGCGGTCGGGATAGCGGATTGCCATATCGAGAGCGATGATGCCGCCGTCACTCCAACCCACGACATCTGCTTTTTCAATTTTAAGCGTATCGAGCAGCGCGACCATGTCGTCTGTCATCTGGGCGTAATGGAGCGGACCTTCGCCGTCTGTCGAGCGCCCGTGCCCGCGGCTGTCGGCCGCAATAACCAGATGGTCACCCGCCAGATCGCCTATCTGATAGTGCATGGATTCAATGAACCCCGTGCCGCCATGAAGGACCAGCACCGGAGATCCCGCACCATAGGTCTCATAGTAAAGGCGGATGCCATTGACCTCGGCATATTGTCCGCCATGCGACTGGCCGGACACGGCCTTCCACACATAGAAGGCCGGAATGCCGATGGCTTCTTTGTTGATGTAATAAAAACCGCCGCCTGCCAGCACCAACACAAGCGCCAGCCCGCTCAGAACAAACTTCTGCACTCTGCTCAATCTTCATTCCCCTTTGCCATGAATCGCCGGCGCGATGCTGCAAGAGACAGATGCGCTTTTCAAGTCCGCGTCATCGAAACACCACCGTCGACACTCATGGCGCTGCCCGTGACAAAGCTTGAGGCGTCCGACGCCAGAAAGAGCGCGGCTTGCGCAATCTCCCGGGGATCAGCGATGCGCTTTAACGCGTGAAGACTTTCGACAAAGGCCAGTGCTTCCGGCGTATTGGTGACATCGCGCCCCATAGGCGTGTCCGTACCGCCGACAAGAAGCGCATTGGCCCGTATTTTCTGCACGCCATACTCAACCGCAATGACCCGCGCCAACCCGACAAGGCCCGCCTTCGCCGCCGCATAGGCAGCCATGCCCGGAAAGCCGAGCAGCGGCCCGACAAAGGTCGATGTGAATACGAGCGAGCCGCCGCCCCGCGCCAGCATGGCCGGCACCTGGCTTTGTGCGCAGGCAAAAGCACTGGTGAGATTGATTTCTATCGTCTCCCGCCATCCGGCCAGAGATATTTCAGCCACCGGTGCCATTTCACCCAACATACCGGCATTGTTGAGCGCGATATCGAGCCCGCCAAACGTCCCGATCGCACGTTCGACAAGACGTGCAGGCAATCCGTCATCGCGCAAATCACCTGCAAGGGCCACGGCAACGCCACCGTCCGCTTTAATCTCATCGAGCAATGCGTCCAACGCATCACCGCGGCGTCCAGTCACAACAAGCTCTGCTCCTTCAAACGCGAACAACCGTGCAGCGGCATAACCAATGCCTGAACTTGCGCCTGTAATCAGCGCCACTTTTCCCGTCAACGCACCCATCTTCCGTTCCCTTCAAAATTGATCCGGGCGGAACATGGAAGGATGCGCGACATCGGTCTGGCAGAAATCGGACCTGTCATTACAACAAAGGCCGCCCGATCAGGGGCGGCCTTTGCGCAAGTATCAATATGCTGGTCGGTTCAATGAACGACGCGCAGGGCTTCTCCCTCGGGGCCTTCACCGTTAATGACGATACCCTTCGATGTTGCCGAGACACGAACCACCTCGCCGTCTTTGATGCGTCCTTCAAGCAGCAACTCAGCAAGACTGTCCTGCACATTGCGTTGAATGACGCGCTTCAAAGGTCGCGCACCATAGGCCGGATCGAAGCCCTCATCGGCGAGCCATGTCCGCGCGCTGTCATCAAGCTCGATCACGATCTTGCGATCATCAAGAAGCTTCTGCAGACGCGCGATCTGGATATCGACAATAACATCCATCTGCTCGCGCGTGAGACGATGGAAAATCAGCATTTCGTCCAGACGATTGAGGAACTCTGGCCGGAAGCGCGAACGCACCACGTCGAGCACCTGTTCGCGCACCTCTTCCACATCACCGCCGTCAGCCAGAAACTCCGAGCCGAGGTTCGAGGTCATGATGATGAGCACGTTCTTGAAATCGACGGTGCGGCCCTGACCATCCGTCAGACGCCCGTCGTCGAGCACCTGCAGCAACACGTTGAAGACATCGGGATGCGCTTTTTCGATCTCGTCAAACAGCACAACCTGATAAGGACGACGCCGCACACTCTCGGTGAGGGCGCCGCCTTCTTCATAGCCGACATAACCCGGCGGCGCGCCGATGAGGCGGGCGACCGAATGCTTCTCCATATATTCAGACATATCGAGGCGACAGATCGCCTGATCATCGTCAAAGAGGAAGTCTGCAAGTGCCTTGGTCAATTCCGTTTTGCCGACACCGGTCGGTCCCAGAAAAAGGAACGAACCAATGGGGCGGCTCGGGTCCTGCAATCCGGCGCGCGCACGACGCACGGCACGTGACACAGCAGAGACCGCTTCTTCCTGACCGATGACGCGTTTACCGAGCGACACTTCCATCTGCAACAGCTTGTCGCGTTCGCCTTCCAGCATCTTGTCGACAGGAATGCCGGTCCAGCGCGACACGATCTGCGCGATATGCGCTTCCGTCACTGCTTCATCGACCAACGCGCCTTCGACGCCACGCTTTTCGGTTTCGACGAGTTTCTTCTCAAGCTCCGGAATAATGCCGTAAGCAAGTTCGGACGCGCGTTCGAGCTTGCCGCCCCGCTGGGCCTGCACCAGTTCCTGACGCGCACCATCAAGCTGTTCTTTGAGCTTCTGGGCGCTGCCGAGTTTGGACTTCTCCGCCTGCCAGCTTGCCGTGAGGTCCGCCGACTTGCCTTCAAGCTCCGACAATTCACCCTGCAACTTCTCAAGCCGGTCGCGCGACGCGTCATCTTTCTCTTTCTTCAGCGCTTCGCGTTCGATCTTGAGCTGAATGACACGGCGGTCGATCTCATCGAGCGCTTCGGGCTTTGAATCAACCTGCATCCGCAACCGGCTTGCTGCCTCGTCCATCAGGTCGATGGCTTTGTCGGGCAGGAAACGATCGGAGATATAGCGGTCCGACAAAGTGGCCGCCGCTACAATCGCGCTGTCGGTGATGCGGACACCATGATGCAACTCGTATTTTTCTTTGAGACCACGCAGTATCGACACTGTGTCTTCCACCGTCGGTTCAGCGACCAGCACCGGCTGGAAGCGGCGGGCAAGGGCTGCGTCCTTCTCGATATACTTGCGATATTCATCCAGCGTGGTGGCGCCAACGCAATGAAGCTCACCGCGCGCAAGCGCGGGTTTCAACAGGTTTGAGGCGTCCATCGCACCATCGCTTTTGCCCGCGCCAACGAGCGTATGCAATTCGTCAATGAACAGGATGACGCCGCCTTCGCTTGTCGAAAGTTCCGCGAGAACAGCCTTCAAACGCTCTTCAAACTCGCCGCGATATTTAGCACCCGCGATGAGCGCACCCAGATCGAGCGACAGAAGACGTTTGCTCTTGAGGCTTTCGGGCACGTCGCCGTTGACAACGCGCAGCGCGAGGCCTTCGGCAATCGCTGTCTTGCCAACGCCGGGCTCACCGATCAGCACCGGATTGTTTTTCGTGCGCCGCGCCAGCACCTGAATGGTGCGGCGAATTTCTTCATCGCGCCCGATCACGGGATCGAGTTTACCCGACCGCGCTTCGGCGGTGAGATCACGCGTATACTTCTTCAGCGCTTCATATCCGTCTTCGGCCGTGGCGCTGTCGGCTGTGCGACCCTTGCGCACCGCATTGATCGCTTCATTGAGCGCCTGCGCGGTGACACCTGCTGTTTTCAAAATCTTGGCAGCTTCAGTATTTGGTTCGATCAACAACGCGAGCAGCAAACGCTCAGCGGTCACAAAGCTGTCGCCTGCTTTCTTCGCGAGACTTTCGGCACCGTCAAAAACGCGCGCGGTTTCCGGCGCGAGATAAAGCTGACCGGCCGACGATCCTTCGACTTTCGGAAGTTTGTTCAACACAGTTTCAACGCCCGTCAGCGCCTGATCGGGACGACCGCCGCCCGCACGAATGAGACCGGCGGCGAGGCCTTCCTCGTCGTCGAGCAGAACTTTCAGAAGATGTTCGGGGGTGAAACGCTGATGCCCGGAGCGCACCGCAAGTCCTTGTGCCGACTGCACAAACCCGCGGGCTCGTTCGGTATATTTCTCGAGATCCATGCCGTGATCCTTTCAAGCACGCTGCGAAAGCCCAATTGCTCCAACTCATTGAACAAACTGGCTCTTTTCGAGCGCCTTCTTTTCATCGACTATGCACCCATACCCCTTGCCGGAGACTTACTTTTGGCTAGGTATAAAGCGCAGCGACCCTCAATAGGCGTCGCCTAATAGCAATATGGTGTGGCCAATGCGTCACACAAGAGGCAGGGACCAAGACATGAGCATGACGGGCACCGTGACCGGACTTTATCGCTACCCCGTCAAAGGCCTGTCGCCGGAACCGCTGAAGGAAACGCAACTCACGGCGGGCGACACCATCGCCTATGACCGCGCCTTTGCCATCGAGAACGGCAAGCATGACTTTGATCCCGCCGACCCCAAACACTTTCCAAAAATCAAATTCCTGATGCTGATGCGCGACGAACGCCTCGCCGCTCTCAGCACAAAATTTGACGAGGCGACGACGACGCTGACGATCAGCGAGGCGGGCGAGACACGCGCCAGCGGCAATCTGATGACGCCGGAAGGATGCGCAGCCGTCGAAGACTTCATAACGACCTATATGAAAGCCGAACTCCGCGGCACGCCGAAGATCGTCCATGCGCCGGGCTTCTCGCACTCAGACGCCCCGTTCAAACTCCTCTCGATCATCAACCTCGCCACTGTGCGCGAAGTGGAAAAGCTCATCGGCAAACCCATCGACCCGATGCGCTTTCGCGGCAATATCTATGTCGAAGGGCTGGAACCCTGGGAAGACCACCAATGGGTGGGCAAGGTGATCCGCCTGGGCGATGCGACGCTCAAAGGCTTCTTCAAAATCCCGCGCTGCGCCGCGACCAATGTGAACCTCGAAACCGCGACACGCGACATGGACATCCCCAAGACGTTGCAACGCGTCTATGACCATGTGGACTTGGGCCTTTACGTTGAAGTGAGCGAAGGCGGGACAGTGCGCGCGGGCGACACGCTGCAACTCATCTGACCCGATCTGAAAACGAAAACGCGCGCGAACCGGTGAACGGATCGCGCGCGTTTCAATTCAGATAGCTGAAAAATCAGACCGGCACTTCGTCCGAACCTGTACCACCGGCTTCGGCATCAGCGGCACCTTCGGCGCGCGGACGACGACGGCGCGGCGCACGACGACGCGGCGCTTCGGCGGCATCACCCTCGGCACCGGCTTCGGCAACGACAGGCGTTTCGGCAACTGCAACTTCGGGCGCGGCTTCAACAGCGACCGGCATGATGCTGGGCTGTTCGGCCTCCTCGGGTGCCACCTGATCGTGCACGCGCGGTGCTTCGTCCGACCCGCCCGCTTGCTGTGTCCGCTCGGTGCTATTGCCGTCGCGGTCATTGCGTTCGTTGCGGTTGTTGTTGCGGTTATTACGGTTGTTGCGGTTATTGCGGTCGTTGCGATTATTGCCGTCCTCATTACCGCGACGCTCGCCGCCGTTCTGCTGATGGCCGTTATTGCCGCCGTTGCCATTATTGTTATTGTTTTGCTGATGATAGGGCTGGCCTGCCGACTGGGGCTGGGCCTGATCCATCTCATTATCATCCTCGTCATATTCCTGATCTTCATCAGGGCGATAGCCGAGCGCATTCTGGGGCCGGGGCTGGCCGTCGCTGGGGGCCTGAGCGGCCATGATCAGACGGTAATAGTGTTCCGCGTGCTGATAGTAATTTTCGGCCATAACGCGGTCGCCCGAGGTGATCGCATCGCGGGCAAGCTGCTGGTATTTTTCGCACACATGGGTGGCTGTGCCACGGATCTTTACGTCCGGCCCGTTGCTGTCATAAGCACGGTTACCGTTGTTACCCTGGGGCTTCCTCCCGCGTCCGCGTGAACGCTTGGAGTTGTTGTTATTATTGTTCTGCCCTTGCCGAATATGATTCATGATCCCGATACTGCTTGTCTGTTCAACTGAGAGTTCAAATGGCCCCACCGCACTTCTCTGATTGACCACGCCGTGTGGCATCAAAGGGCGATATACCGGTTTTGTTTGACCGGCCCGGCTTTGCGTCGCCGGAAAAAATGATCCGCATAAACGGTCTTCTGCATCAGGTACACAATCCGGCCCCACCGGAAAATTCAAGTCGGATGCTCAGAAGTTCCGCCCCAGCGCTGTCGCGTTTGTCCCTGCTATCGGGTTTCACGTCGGAGCGCCTGCCTTAGGGTTCAACCTTCGCTGTCTCGAAACCTGCATGTATGGAAGCGGTTTGAAGAGCGAGGTGAATGTCCCTTGGCTCAAATCCCTGACAACGAACCTAACCTCTAACCAACCCCTTTCCAACCCTTTTTTCATATCCGCTGCGCTCGGCAAAATCAGGTGTCGGGACGCGATGCCACCAGTGCGCGCGGAATGCCGCCCAGATCGGAGACAATTGACGAAACCTTAAGGCCCGACGCCACACACAAAGCGCTCACCGCATCGCCCTGCCCCGCGCCCAATTCGATGACAGCGTGACCACGGACGCTAAGAAGTGACGGTAGCGCAAGGGCGATGGCGCGATAGGCATCAAGCCCGTCGGCCCCGCCATCGAGCGCCAGCACGGGATCAAAGCCGCGCACTTCGCGGGATAAGGTTTCGATATCGGAGGCCGGAATATAGGGGGGATTACTAATTATCAGATCGAAAGGACCGACTAATCCCTCAGCCCAACGCCCGTGTCGAAACGTCGCACGGCTCGATACACTCAAATTCCGAGCGTTTTCCTGTGCGATTTCGAGTGTTTCCATGTCGAGGTCTATACCGAGGCCGACGGCGTCCTGACGCTCGTGCAATAGCGCGATGAGGAGACAGCCGGTGCCTGTCCCCAGGTCGAGGAGAGAGGGTTTATCCACGGCTGAGAGTAATTTCAGCGCCGTCTCGATGAGCGTCTCGCTGTCGGGACGGGGGTCGAGTGTGGCAGGCGTGACACGGAATTCTAATCCCCAGAATTCGCGCGTGCCGAGAATCCGCGAGACGGGTTCGCCCGCCAGACGACGTGATTCGAAACCAGCGAGGATTTCAATTTCGCCGTCCGACAACATTTTCCCCGGCTCACGAATCATATCGATCTCATTGCAACCGCATGACGCCTGCACGAGAAGCCGCGCATCAAGCGAAGCATTGTCGATGCCCGCGTCGCGCAAGCGCCAGCCGAGCATGCGGAACGCATGATCGCGGGTCAGCTTGGCACTCACAGATCGTCACCCAGCGCCGCCAAACGTTCCGCCTGATCTTCGGCAACGAGGGCTGAGAGCATTTCATCAAGCGCATCGCCCGCGATCACCTGATCGAGTTTGTGCAACGTGAGATTGATGCGGTGATCGGTAACGCGGCTTTGCGGAAAATTGTAAGTGCGGATGCGCTCGGAACGATCACCGGACCCGACCTGACCTTTGCGCTCGGCGGCGCGCTCACGGTCGAGCTTGGCACGTTCGTTTTCATAGATGCGGGCGCGCAGGATCAACATAGCGCGCGCCTTGTTCTTGTGCTGGGACTTCTCGTCCTGCTGCGCGACCACCGTGCCTGTCGGCAAATGGGTGATGCGCACGGCACTTTCGGTTTTGTTGACGTGCTGACCACCGGCACCGGACGCGCGATAGACGTCGATCCGCAGGTCCTTGTCTTCGATGACGATATCAACTTCTTCAGGCTCGGGCAGAACCGCGACAGTGGCCGCCGACGTGTGAATGCGCCCGTCGCCTTCGGTGGCGGGCACACGCTGCACACGGTGGACACCGGACTCAAATTTCATTTTGGCAAAGACACCACGGCCTGACACTTCGGCAATGATTTCTTTGTAGCCGCCGACTTCGCCTTCAGAGGCCGACATAATCTCAACCTGCCAACCCTGCAAGGAGGCATAGCGCGCATACATGCGGAAGAGATCGCCTGCAAAAAGCGCGGCTTCATCGCCGCCTGTACCGGCGCGCACTTCGAGAATGATATTGCGCTCGTCGGCAGCATCTTTGGGCAGAAGCAGAAGCTGCACCTGACGTTCGAGCGCGGGCAGCTCTTCATCAAGCCGGGTGATTTCTTCGCGCGCCATTGCCGCCATGTCTTTATCGGCAAGCATGACCTCTGCCTCGTCGCGCTCGGCCTGTGCCGACTGAAACGCACGCACAGCGGCGGCAACCGGAGAAAGCTCGGCAAACTCTTTGGACAGCGACACGAAACGCTCACGCCCGACATCGGAATTCATCTCCGACTGAACGGAATCAAATCGTTCGAGAACCTTGTGCAGGCGATCTGAAGAAATCATGTTTGAAAACTTTGGTGCGGAGAAGAAGACAGGCGGCATCACAAAAACGCATGTGATGCGTCGCTAATCTCCGGCGCGCGCAAGCTGCGCGGCTTCGGCGTCATTCGCTGCTTTTTCTTCAGCGGCACGCGCGGCGTCAATCTCTTTGGCTTTGGCTTCGACAAGCTCGACCAAGTGATCGACGATTTGATCGTTCTTGATTTTATGATCTGTCACGCCAGCGAGATAGACCATGCCCGCGCCCGCACCGCCGCCGGTGAAACCAATGTCGGTCTGTTCGGCTTCGCCCGGTCCGTTGACGACGCAGCCGATGACCGAAAGCGACATGGGTGTTGCGATATGCGCAAGACGATCTTCAAGCAGCTTCACGGTGCTGATGACGTCGAAACCCTGACGCGCACAGGAGGGACACGAAATGATTGTCACACCGCGATGGCGAAGCCCGAGCGATTTCAGAATATCAAAACCGACTTTGACTTCTTCAACGGGATCGGCTGACAGCGACACACGGATCGTGTCGCCTATGCCGCCCCAAAGGAGCATGCCCAATCCGATGGATGACTTGATCGTGCCGGTCATCAAGCCACCCGCTTCGGTGACGCCGATGTGCAGCGGACAGTCGATGGCGTCGGCGAGTTGCTGGTAGGCAGCGACCGTGAGGAACGGGTCGGACGCCTTCACGCTGATTTTGAAATCGTGGAAGTCGTGGTCCTGCAATATGCGCGCGTGATCGAGCGCGCTTTCGACCATCGCCTCGGGGCAAGGCTCACCGTATTTTTCCAAGAGGTCGCGTTCGAGCGAACCGGCATTGACGCCGATGCGCATGGAGACGCCATGATCCTTGGCGGCCTGCACCACTTCTTTGACGCGAGCGGCTGAGCCGATATTGCCGGGATTGATGCGCAGGCAGGCAGCACCGGCCTCGGCGGCTTCAATGGCGCGGCGATAATGGAAATGAATGTCAGCGACGATCGGAATTTTCGCTTCGCGCACGATCTCGTGCAGCGCCTTGGTGGACTCTTCGTCGGGGCAGGAAACGCGGACAATGTCGCAGCCTGCCTCTTCGATGCGGCGGATCTGTTCAATCGTCGCTTTGGCGTCCGAGGTCAGCGTATTGGTCATGGTCTGAACGGAAATCGGCGCATCACCGCCCACCGCCACCTTACCAACCTGGATGGTGCGGCTCTTTCTGCGTTCAATATCGCGCCACGGGCGAATGCTGCTCATCAGATAACCTTGAAGCGCCCGCCGGAGGACGGGCGTCGCTCTTTATATATGTGTAGGGGGTGAAGATAACAGAAATGAGGCGAAAGGCCACGAGGGGGTTGGTCGCAGGGGGGATGGAGGGAAGACCCTCACCCCAGCCCTCTCCCAGAGGGAGAGGGAGAAGAGGCGCATGACCTAAAGCCCTCTCCCTCTGGGAGAGGGTTGGGTGAGGGACTTACGTACTCAAATAGAAAATTCAGCGCGTCGTAACCGCTTCCGGCGCGAGGGCCGCTGCTTCTTCCGCCGGTGTCGGCACAGGGCGCGGCATGGCGGCGAGGATTGCCGTGGGGTCGAGCGGTTTGCCGGTCAGGACCAATGTGGGCGGACCGGCGAGGCCGAGAGAGGCGTTGTCGACGACGAGTTCGAAGGCCGAGGCGTCACGCGCGACGAGAATGGAACCCGGCGCATTCGGCACGGCGTAAGTGTCACCGACCTGCAATGTACGTTCGATCAGCACATGGCCTTGCGCGTCTTCGATGCGGATCCAGGCGTCAGGTTTGCGGGCGCGGACGACAACACGGGCGTCTGTGTTCTCGATGCCGAAGGCAGCGCCTTGCGGAACTTCAGGAAGACCCGCGATGGCGGCGGGCGCATCAGCACCCACGGCAGGGGCGCTCATATCGCCGGTGGCCGCTGGCGATGTCAGCAAAGCGAGTTGCTCAGGTGCGGCGTCAGTAGGACCAGCTTCGACAACGGGGGGCACGGCGTAAACGCTCGACGGATCAGTGTCCGGTGCGCCGTCACCCAGCAATTGCAGGGCTGTTACGTCGTTTTCGGCGCGTGTGGCGGCGGAAGCCGGATCGCCGCTGAGACCACGGCGTACGTCGGGGGCTTGCGGATTGGCGGTCTGGGCTTCGGCAAGCGCCGGTGCGGCAGGCGCACGCTCGGCCATCAGCTTGTCAGCCGAACGTGTCATCAGATAGGCGCCGTAAGCGCCGACGCCGATGATGAGCGCGATGATGAGGAACGTGCCGCGCGGCAGTCGCACCTGTTCTTGCACTTCGGGAAAATGAATGGCGCCCGGAGCGGCCAGATGAAGATCAAGTTCGGCTTTGTAGCGTTCAACAATGTGTGCGCTGTCGAGGCCGAGATATTCTGCATAGGAACGCACGAAGCCGACGGCATAAGCACGGCCCGGCAGATCGTCGTAGCGGCTTTCTTCCAGCGCTTCGAGCTGTTCGCGGCGGATGCGCAGCGACATCGCGATGGCGCGCATGTCTTCGCCGCGACGTTCACGCGCAACGCGCAGATCGGCGCCTGCACGATCATCGCCCGCGTCGGGCAATTCATTGGTGATGTCGCGCAAGTGGAGCCTCCGGCGCGCTTCTGACCGGTCATCTGTCCCAAAGGTGAACTGACTGGTCGTCGGCTTGTCGGACATAGACTTATCGGTCATTGAATTGGGATCTTCCCCGGGATGTGCCGTCCCCATTACGCTTCACCGCTCCGGCAATTAACCATCCGACCGCCCCAGCCCCCTGTGGCAAAACCGGCTTGAACCACTCTCTGGAACATCCGGTCTAGGTCGATGTTTTGCCTCATTGAATCTATTCGGTCCACATGCCCCCTGCGCTGTGTCCCTATGCGCACACTAGACCAAAAGTGTTGACTCTTCGCAACTGTAGATTGGTCCAAATGCTACAGAATCGGCCATTTGCCGCATATGAGTGAAATTTTCTTCGCGCAAGCAGATCAGCGCGCGGTCAGATGACCACGCCGTGATCGGCGGCAAAATCGGCAAGCTGTTCGCGCACGCTGGCGTCCGGCAGGCCGTAAAGCCCCTCCATGAAGGTCTCAAGGAGGCCCGCAGGCAGTGACCGGACCATCATTTTGACCGGCCCGATGGCCGCAGGCGACATGGAAATGCGGCGGAAACCAAGGCCCACAAGCGCCATGGCCTCAAGCGGCCGACCCGACATCTCACCGCAGAGCGTGACCGGCACATTATGGGCACGGCACTTGGTGACGATGAAGCGCAGGAAGCCGAGCGTAGCGGGCGAAAGCAGATCATAACGGTTGGAAACGCGCGAATTGCCGCGATCCACCGCGAAGAGGAATTGCATCAGGTCATTGCTCCCGACGCTGACGAAATCGACAAGCGGCAACAGCGTGTCGAGCTGCCAGACGAGCGAGGGCACTTCGAGCATGGTGCCGATTTCGAGATGCGCGGGCACGGGATGGCCGAATTTCTTCAACCGCGCGAGTTCCTTATCCACGAAGGCACGCGCACGTTTAAACTCGGCCACTTCCGCGACCATCGGGAACATGACACGCAGCGAGCGACCAGCAGCGGCCGTGAGCAGCGCACGCAACTGGTGGCGCAGCAAAGCCGGACGATCAAGACCGATGCGGATGGCACGCCAGCCGAGCGCGGGGTTCTCTTCCTTGAAGGCAGCCACATCCATATAGGGCAGCATCTTGTCGCCGCCGACATCAAGCGTGCGGAAGACGGTCGGATGATCGCCTGCGGCATCGAGCACGGCGGTGTAAAGTTCGATCTGATCTTTCAGGCTCGGTAGTTTGGCCGCGACCATGAATTGCAATTCGGTGCGGAACAGACCGATGCCCTCGGCACCTGATTCATGCAGGTGGCGCAGATCAACCTGCAGACCGGCATTCACATAAAGCGCGACCGGTTCGCCGTCCGACGTCACCGACGGTTCGTGACGGATCGCCTGATACTGCTCCTGCTTGCGGGCACGGAAGCGGGCCTTCTCGGAATAGGCGTCGATAATATCCGATGTCGGACGAATATAAACATCACCCGCATCACCATCGACGATGATCGCATCGCCCGTGTCGATACTGTCGAGAATGGCGTCGGCGCGCCCCACCGTGACGATGCCCAATGCACGCGCGACGATGGCGACATGGGCATTGGCCGCCCCCTCTTCGAGCACGAGAGCGCGGAGCCGCACCTTGTCGTAGTCCAGCAATTCGGCAGGACCCATGTTGCGGGCAATGAGGATCGTGTCATTGGGCAGATTGCCGCTCGCTGACGAAAGCTTGACGCCGGTGAGCTGGCGCAGGAGCCGGTTCGCCAGATCATCAAAATCATGCAAACGGTCGCGCAAATAAGGATCGGCGGCGCGTAGAAGCCTTGCACGCGTGTCGTTTTGCACGCGTTCAACAGCAGCTTCAGCCGTAAGGCCGGTGCGCACAGCTTCCGACATGCGCTGCAGCCAGCCACGGTCATTGGCAAACATGCGATAGGCCTGAAGCACCTCGCGGTGGTCACCGGCATGGCTCAGGTCTTCGGTTTCGAGCATGTCGTCGATGGAGCCGCGCAACTGGTAAACCGACTGCTCAAGCCGTTCGAGCTCAACATCCACGTCTTCGGCGATGAGACGGGTGACGTGCACACGCGGCTCGTGCATGACCGCATGGCCAAGCGCGATGCCTTCGGCAAAGGGCGAAGCCGCAATGTGCAACGGACGGCGCTGCGTCTGGGTGGCCCCGTCGAGTTCATTGAGATTGATGAGATCGCCGGCGGCCACAACTTCGGCCAGCACCATGGCGACCGTCTGCAGCGCTTCAACCTCTTCTTCGGTGTAATTACGCTTGGTGCGGTTCTGCACAGCAAGCACACCGACGACGCGGCCCGACCGCAGCACGGGCACACCCATCAGCGACTTGTAAACCTCTTCGCCCGTTTCAGGACGATAGGCGAAACCGGGGTGCGATTGCGCGTCCGCCAAATTCAAAGGCCGCGCATGGGACGCGATGTCGCCGATCAGACCTTCGCCGACACGCAGACGCGTCTTGTGAACGGCGGTGGGTTTCAAACCTTCGGTGGCGAAAAGTTCCAACTCGTTGGTCGGCCGCATCAGATAGACCGAACACACTTCGGCGACCATGTTGGAGGCGATGAGGACGACGATCATGTCGAGACGCTGTTGCGCCGTGACCTGTTCGGCCATGACTTCGCGCAATTTGCGCAGCAGAACGCGGGGGCCCCCGACTGCGCCCGCCATCAGATCTCTTTCCTCACAGAAACAGTCACACGTTCTCCGCCATTCGTTGCGCGTCGCAATTCATCTCAGTCTGGCAGGTTATACGTCCCGCAAGACCTATTCGCCGTCGAGTCCATAGGCCGTGTGGAGTGCCCGCACAGCCAGTTCAGTATACTCCGACGAAATTAACACGCTCACCTTGATCTCGCTCGTGGTGATGGCAAGTATATTGATGCCTTTTTCACCCAGCGTCTGGAACATGGTCTTCGCCACGCCCGTATGCGAACGCATACCAATGCCGATGATTGAAATTTTAACGACATTAAGGTCAGTTTTGACCTCCTGGGCGCCCACATCGCTCTGAAGCTTGCGGATCAGGTCTTCCGCACGCACAAGCTCGGCCTGCGGCACGGTGAAGGTCATGTCGGTGGTTTTACCGTCATCGGAGAGATTTTGGATAATCATATCCACATTGATCGAATTATCTGCCAAAGGTCCGAAGACGCGGGCGGCAACGCCCGGTTTGTCGGGTACACGCGACAGCGTGACCTTGGCCTCATCCTTTGAATAAGCGATGCCGCTAACGACTTGCTGTTCCACGATTTCGTCCTCGTCGCAAACAAGAGTACCGGGATAAAAATTGGCCGATCCGTCCTTGCCGAGACAACTCGGCTGGGCGTCAGGCGCGTCAAAGCTAGAGCGCACCTGCAGGCGCACACGATGGACCATGGCGAGCTCAACGGAACGGGTCTGGAGCACTTTGGCACCGAGCGATGCCATTTCCAGCATTTCTTCGTAACTGATTCTATCAATCTTGCGGGCCTTCGCAACGATGCGCGGGTCCGTCGTATAGACGCCATCAACGTCGGTATAGATGTCGCAGAGATCGGCTTTCACGGCAGCGGCAATGGCAACCGCGCTCGTATCCGAGCCGCCGCGACCAAGCGTCGTGATCCTGTTATCGGGTGCGAGGCCCTGAAAACCGGCAATGACTGCCACCTCACCGCGCTCGAAACGCGAGATGAGTTCGCTGCCGTCAATTTCCTGAATACGCGCCGCGCCATGTGCGCCGTCCGTGCGGATCGGGATCTGCCAGCCGAGCCAGGAGCGCGCGGGAATTTCCAAACGCTGCAGCTCAATGGCCAGAAGCCCCGCTGTCACCTGTTCGCCGGACGCGACAATGGAATCATACTCGCGCGCGTCATGCAGCGGCGCGACTTCGCGCGCCCAGCCGACAAGCTCGTTCGTCTTGCCCGACATGGCCGAAACGACCACGGCGACCTGATGGCCGGCATCGACCTCGCGTTTGACATGCTGCGCCACATTGCGAATGCGTGCGATGTCAGCGACGGAGGTCCCGCCAAATTTCATGACCAGTCTGGCCATTGCATAATTCCTGCTCGGGGGCCGGCAAAGCGGGCCCTTTTCGTTGATCTGAACGGGGGCAACAGCGGGCGCGCCAGCCGACTGGACCGCGCACCCTCGAACGCCCTATATCATAGGGTCGGATACATACTCGGATGGTCCGAAGGCCGCAACCGGCTGGGCTGAGCAAAAACCTCAATCCCATGCCGCGTTTTGCCGCAAAGGCAAAGGTACGATTGACGTGCCTGATTGACGTGAACGTAAAGGGAAGCGACCAGCAGATGATTGCCCGCGCTGAACCGGCACCCGGACAGGGACATAAAAGCGGCCTCGACACGGTGGACCCTGCCGAAGTCGCCCGTTTTTCGGCGATGGCGGCTGAGTGGTGGGACCCGCAGGGCAAATTCCGCCCACTGCACAAGTTCAACCCCGTACGCCTCGCCTATATTAAGGAAAAGGTCTCGGCCCACTTCCAGCGCGACGCCCAAAGCCTCACGCCATTTAAGGGTTTGCGCTTTCTCGACATTGGCTGTGGCGGCGGCCTTTTGAGCGAGCCCATGAGCCGACTGGGCGCGACAATGGTTTCAGCTGATGCGTCGGCGGAAAACATCGCCACCGCCTCGGTCCATGCCGCCGAACAGGACCTCACCATCGACTATCGCGCCACCACCGCCGAAGCACTGGAAGCAGCGGGCGAAAAATTCGACGTCGTGCTCAACATGGAAGTGATCGAGCATGTCGCTGACCGCGACGGTTTCCTGCGCTGCTGCGCCGACATGCTGAAGCCCGGCGGACTAATGTTTGTGGCGACGCTCAACCGCTCGGCCAAGGCCTTTGGCCTCGCCATTGTCGGCGCTGAATATATTCTGGGCTGGATGCCGCGCGGCACGCATGACTGGTCGAAATTCATCACCCCTGCCGAGATGCGCGACGGCATTGCCGCTTGCGGCCTCACACTGACCGAAGAGACCGGCGTGAGCTATAATCCGATCCGCGACCGCTGGTCGCTGAGTAAAGACATGGGCGTCAATTATATGGTGCTCGCGCGAAAGCCGAAGGCAGAATAGTCCAATGGCCACAGGCTCTTTTGATCTCGCCATCAAACGCGCCCCGCGCCAGAAACGCGCTGTCGAAACCTATGAACGCATCCTCCAAGTATCAACGCGTCTGCTGACCGACCTCGGCGTAGACGGGATCACCACCAATCTCATCGCGGCCGAAGCCGGCATCAAAGTGCCGACGCTCTATCGCTACTTCCCCAATAAATATGCCGTGCTGATGGCCCTGGGAAACCGGCTGATGGCGGCGCAAAATATCATCATCGAACAATGGCTCAGCCGCTCAGAAGAAAACCGGTCGCCGGGGGCGCTGATCGACGATATTGAATTCCTGATTGCGGGCACCATCAAAGTGACGCGCGCCGAACCCGGCGCATTGGCCATCTCGCTCGCGCTGCGCGCCGTGCCCGCACTCCAAAATGTGCGGCTCACCTCGCACCGGATGATGACCGACCTCATCACGGCACGGATCAGCGACCGCCTTACCGGTGTCCCGCGCGACCTTCTGTGGCCGCGCATACGTCTGTCGCTTGATCTGGCCTATGCCGCCATCGAAATGGCGCTCGAAGAACCCATGGTCGATGACGAGATGGTCTCCACCGAAACCACCCGCCAGATCAGGGCCTATTGGACCGTCCAACTGGAGCTCTGGCTAAAAGAGTAGTAAATACTACTCTTATTATTGACAGCGACTCCCTCCCCCCTCATTCTGATCTAGTCAATAGAGTGAGGCGGGGTGGTTCATGTCCGGCAGGACAGGTTTTTCTGTAAGGTTTCTGCCGGTTCTGGCGCTTGCCGGTACCTTGACCCTCCTTGGCGGCTGCGGCGACAACGCAGGCCCGCCTGCGGCCAAAGCCGCGCCGCTCGACGCACGCCTTACCGAGATTTACAGCCGCACCTGTGTCGGCTGCCACACGACGCCCGACAGCGGCGCTCCCCAGTCCCATAACGTGGCGGCCTGGGCCCCGCGCATGGCGCAAAGCGACGAATTATTGCTCGCCCATATGGCGGACGGCTTTGCCGGTATGCCGCCGCTCGGACAATGCGCTGAATGCAGCGCCGAAGACCTTATCGCTTTGATGCATTTCATGGCCGCCCCCGCCCCTGCGGACCCCAGCACAAAAGACGCTGAATAAAAAAGGAAGGAAGGGCCACTCGATATGAGCCATCCCACACGCCGCAGCCTATTGAAAATGGCAACCGCCGCTTCTGCCATTGCCGCCACAGGCACTGTGCCTGCGATTGTGCATTCGGCCTTTGCCGACACGCCTGCCGCCGCGACCAAAAACGGCGCATTGCCGAAATCGCTGCCGTGGCGCAACTGGTCGGGCGGACAAAGTTGCCAGCCCGCCCAACGCATCGCACCTGCCAATGAAGGCGAACTTGCAGAACTTCTCCGCAAAGTCCCGACGCCGATCCGCGCGGTCGGCGCTGGTCATTCCTTCTCGCCCGTGGTGCCGACCGACGGCACGCTGGTGACGCTCGACCGCATTGCCGGTGTTGAAAATATCAATGCAAAAACGCATCAGGCCGATGTGCTCGGCGGCACACGGCTTTACCGCATGGCTGACGATCTGGCTGATATGGGTCTCGCCTTCGACAATATGCCCGACATCAACAAGCAATCGCTGGCCGGGGCGATTTCGACATCGACGCATGGCACAGGCGCGAATATCGGTTCGCTCTCGACTTTCGTGCAAGGCCTGCGGCTCGTCACGGTATCGGGCAGGACCATCGATTGCAGCGCGACGAAAAACGCGGACCTGTTTCAGGCGGCACGCGTGTCGGTGGGCTCGCTGGGGCTGATCACAAAAGCACGCGTGCAGGCCCGCCCGCTCTACAAGCTCAAACGCCGCGTCTGGGTGCAGCCGGTGGAAGAAATGCTCGAAGCACTACCGGAGCTTGAAGCCAAGCATCGCAATTTTGAATTCTATTATGTGCCTTACTCAGGCCTCGCGCTTGGCATCAGCAATGACGAGACGGACGAAGCCGAAACGCCGACGCTGATGAACGAGGATGATGACAGCCTGATGCAACTCAAGATGTTGCAGGACTGGCTCGGCTGGGCACCCGGTATGCGCCGCTGGGCCATTCAGAAAGCCTTTGGTGATTATCCCGTCGAGACGCGCGTGGATTTTTCGCACAAGACGCTGACGAGCGAGCGCGGTGTACGCTTCAACGAGATGGAATATCACCTGCCGCGCGAAGTCGCCGCCGACGCGCTACGCGAGATCATAAAAACCATCGAGACCAATAATATCAGGGTTTTCTTCCCCATCGAATTTCGCACGGTGGCAGCCGACGACATCTGGCTGAGCCCCTTCTATGGCCGCAAGAGCGCGTCGATTGCCGTGCATCAGTTTCACGAATGGGACTATCACGACTATTTCGCCGCCGTCGAAGCGATCTATAAAAAGCACGAGGGCCGGCCGCATTGGGGCAAGATCAATACGCTGAAGGCGGCAGACTTTGCCGCGCTTTACCCCAAATGGAATGACTTCCTGAAAATCCGCAAGGAACTCGACCCGACAGGAAAATTCCTCACGCCCTATATGAAGGACGTGTTCGGCGTCGCCTGAACTCAGAATCTAGAATTTATAATCGCGGTCATGCGTGAGGCTCGGTACGCGCGCACGCGCATCGGCAACCGCTGCCGGATCAATGTCCGCCATAATGAAGCCCGTCTCGACACCGGCCTCGGCAATGACCTCACCCCAAGGCGCAACGATGAGTGAATGGCCGAAGGTTTCACGGCCCGTCTCATGTGTACCGCCCTGCGCGGCGGCAAAGACATAAGCCCCGCATTCGATCGCGCGCGCCCGCATCAGCACATGCCAATGGGCCTGACCTGTGGGCTTGGTAAAGGCCGCCGGAATGGTGAGAAAAGACGCACCCGCTTTGGCAAGCCCCCGATAGAGATGCGGAAAACGCAGGTCATAGCAAATGGTCATGCCCAGCGTGCCCCACGGCAGTTCGGCAACGACGGCTTTTGCTCCGGGTTTGAAATTTTTGGATTCGCGATAGCTCTCGCCGCCACCGAGATCGACGTCGAACATATGGATCTTGTCGTAACGCGCTGTGACCGCACCTTCGGGGTTGATGAGAAAAGAACGGTTGGCGAGTTGATCGGCTGAAATCTTGATCGGCAGCGAACCGATGAGGAGCCAGATTTTGCGCGCCGCCGCCACTGTGCGAAAAGCAGCAAGAGCCGTGTCGGCACCTTCCGCGACCGCTTTCTGAAACAGCAATTCACGGTTCGCTTCCATGAGCGACGTGTTTTCCGGCGTGGAAATAAACTGGGCGCCCGCGTCCGCCGCTTCATTGATGAGCGCGACAGCGATTTCGACATTTCGCGCAACATCGCGGCCTGCGCGCAACTGGACGCAGGCGGCTTTGAAGGGCCCAGAGGCAGTCATCGCCTCCGTCATCGCGGGGACGCTCAAGCGGCGAGCATTGCGTCGAGCTTGCCTGCGCCATCGAGCGCATGAAGTTCATCGCAGCCGCCGACATGGGTATCGCCGATAAAAATCTGCGGCACGGTATAGCCGCCATTGGCGCGTTTGGTCATCTCATCGCGCAGATCCGCGTCCATGCCGACATCGACCTCTTTGAAGGCTACGCCCTTTTCCGACAGCAGTGCCTTGGCGCGGTAGCAATAGGGGCACATCATTGTCGTGTAGATCGTCACTTCGGCCATCGGGCACTCCTTGAACGCAAGCAATGCGACTATCATACAGACACAGTGACCGACTGAACAACCCGTGCGAGCGTCAGCACCCGAAGCTCAACCGCACCGGCAGCGGCCAGCACACGGGCGCAAGCGTCAATCGTCGCCCCCGTCGTCATCACATCATCGACAAGCACGATGGTTTTGCCCTGAACGCGGGGTAGGCTGCGTGCGGGCACGGCAAAGGCACCCGCCACATTACGACGCCGCGCATCGCCCGAAAGCCCGACCTGAGGCCGCGTGGCGCGGACACGCGTGAGAAGCTCGGGCGCAAAGCCAAGGCCTGCCTCTGCCGCGATGAGGCGGGCAAGCTCGGCAGATTGATTATAGCGCCGCGTGAAAAGCCGCCGCCTGTGAAGCGGCACCGGCAGCACGAGGTCCGCGCCGGCCAGAACCTCGCCGCCCGCCCGCACCATCCAGCCTGCAAAAGCAGGCGCGGCCTCCATGCGGTCGGCATATTTGAAACGCAACACGAGGGCGGCGGAGGCATCATTATATTGCATGACGCTGCGGGCTTTAGCATAAGGCGGCGGGCTTGAGGCCACATCGGGCCGGACCATGCTGCCGCCCGGATCAAAGGCAAAGGGCAGCCCGCTCACCTCGCAAAAGGGCCGCGAGATAAAGTCGATGGCCGACCAGCAGGGCCCGCACAAACCACCCTGTCGACTGACCGGCAACCCGCAGGACAGGCATTGCGGCGGCAAGGCAAGGTCGGCAGCCCGCGAGGCCAAGGCGCGGGCGCGAAAACCGATGGTCTGAAGGGCCGCGTGGATCATGGGGTGAAGATAGCAGATGACGACTTTGGGTATAGGTGCCCCTTGCCCTTCGCGGCCTCCCCTACCAATATGCGCGCCATGTCGGCACCCCAGATGATCTTTGACCGCAACCTGCTGAAAACGCGCCGGAACCGCGCGGCGTCGGGCTTTGGCGCGCATGACTTTTTGCTGGTGCGCGCCGCCGAAGACATGGGCGAGCGGCTTGGCATCATCACACGGACTTTTGAGAAAGCTCTCGACCTCGGCTGTCATCAGGGCGCGGTGGATAAGATGGGGCTCGCGCCCGACAAGATCGGCACGCTCGTCAGCGCCGACCTGTCGCCTGCGATGCTCGCAGGGCTGAGCGGCGCTCGCGTTGCGGCCGATGAGGAGCACCTGCCCTTCGCCGACAAATCATTCGATCTCATCGTCTCGGCACTGTCGCTGCACTGGACCAATGATCTGCCCGGTGCGCTGATCCAGATCCGCCGCGCGCTGGTCGCGGACGGGTTGTTCATGGGCGCGATGTTTGGCGGCGACACGCTCACCGAATTGCGCCAGTCGCTGACCCAAGCCGAAGTTGAAATCGACGGGGGCCTGAGCCCGCGCGTCTCGCCCTTTGCCGACCTGCGCGACATGGGCGCGCTGATGCAGCGGGCAGGATTTGCTCTGCCTGTCGTTGACAGCGACCGCGTGACCGTCACCTATGCGCACCCGCTGAAACTGATGGCGGAGCTGCGCGGCATGGGCGAAACCAATGTCATCGGCGAGCGCCGCCGCGTGCCGCTGACGCGCAAAACACTGATGCGGGCCTGCGATATTTATATTGAAAAGTTTGGAAATGCCGATAGCCGTGTCACGGCGACTTTCGAGATTGTGATGCTGGCAGGCTGGAGCCCGCATGAGAGCCAGCCGAAGCCCTTACGGCCCGGCAGCGCCACGGCACGGCTTGCCGATGCGCTGGGATCGGTTGAACAACCCGCAGGCGAGAAGACGCCGCGCGGCTGATCAGGCGAACAGATCGACGATGCGCTGGAACATAGCGACAAGGCTTGTGCCGATGGTCGTGGTAGCTGCAGCAACAACCATCGAGAGCAATGCGGCGATCATACCGTATTCAAGCGCCGTGGCCCCGCGCGTGTCTTTTGAGAACCGCAAAAGCATCTCGTGCATATTGGTCATCTTATGCCTCCCACCTTCCGTCTGACTTCGCCCGCCTCCCTTCACAGAAGATCGAGCAAGGCAGCCACAAGCGGTTCATCCGCCGGTGGCATCGCATAGGACCGCAAATCAGCGGGCCTGACCCATTTCAGTGCCTGCCCCTCGCGGGACTGCACCTGACCCTCCCAACGCCGGCAAATATAAAGCGGCATCAGCAGGTGAAACGTCTCGTAGCCGTGGCTTGCAAAACTGAGCGGCGCAAGACAAGGCGGCGCGACAGTGATGCCGAGTTCTTCGTTGAGCTCCCGGATCAAAGCCTGCTCCGGCACCTCGCCGGGATCGACCTTGCCGCCGGGAAATTCCCAAAGGCCCGCCATTGACTTGCCCTCGGGACGCTGCGCCAACAAAACGCGGCCATCCATATCGACAAGCGCACAGGCCACCACCAGAACCAGCTTTTTAAGCTCCGGGGCCCCTTTGCGCTCGTCCATCATGCTCACATTATTTTCTTAATGAATTGGGATAAGAACCCGCTGAATTAGGCGCAAAACGCCCCTATTCCAGCCGGTTTCCTCGAATTGAGCTGCGATTGTCCGCCCAAACCATATTAGCTGCGATAGTCCGCATTAATTGAAATATAGCCGTGCGTGAGATCGCAGGTCCAAACAGTGGCAGCCCCCGAACCGACGCCGACATCGACTTCGATATTGATGTCGGAGCCTTTCATGTGGCGGGCGACGGGCGTTTCATCAAATCCGGGCACAGCCTGACCGTCGCGCGCGACATCAACACCGCCGATGCGGATCGAAAGCCGGTCACGATCAGCGGCCTCACCCGATTTGCCGACCGCCATGACGATGCGGCCCCAATTGGCGTCCTCACCCGCAATCGCGGTTTTGACGAGCGGCGAATTGGCGATGACCAGACCGATGGTGCGCGCCGCCTTGACGCTCTCGGCACCCGACACAGCAACAGAAATAAATTTCGTCGCACCTTCACCGTCGCGCACGACCTGATGCGCAAGATCAAGGAGCAGCTCATCAAGCGCGGCTCGGAAAGCGGCCAAACGCGGATCGACAACCGAGGTGAGCGAGGTTTTACCACGCATGGCTGTGCCGGTGGCAAAGAGCATCAGCGTGTCCGACGTTGATGTATCGCTATCCACTGTCGTCGCGTTGAAGCTCTTATCCGCGCCGCTGGCGATCAATGATTGCAGGAGCGGCGCAGCAATGGCGGCATCCGTCACGACAAAGGCGAGCATGGTGGCAAGGTCCGGCGCGATCATGCCTGAGCCTTTGGCTATACCGTTGATCGTGACTTTGACGCCGTCGATTTCAACAGAACGCGTCGCGAGCTTGCGATAAGTGTCCGTCGTCATGATGGCGCGGGCAGCCTTGTCCCAATTGTCTTCATCCGCTTCAAACAGTGCCGTGCCGATACCATCGATAACAGGGCGCGGGTCGAGCGGCTGGCCGATGACGCCTGTGGAGGCGACAAAGACTTCGCTGGTGCGGGCACCTGCGGCACGCGCTGCGGCTTCAACAGTTGCCTCAACGGTTGCCACACCTGCCTTGCCGGTGAAGGCATTGGAATTGCCGGAATTGACGACAACGATGCGGCCCGAACCTGATTTCACATTGGCGCGGCACAGATCAACCGGCGCAGAGGCCGTCTTTGATGTGGTGAAGACACCTGCCGCCGTTGTGCCTTCGGGCAGACGGATGACGAGCACGTCATCGCGGCCTTTATATTTGATGCCGGTCGCTGCTGTACCTAGATCGACACCCTGAAGACCCGGCAATTTAGCAAATTTCTTCGGTGCCAGAGGCGAGACAGCGCTTGCCACTTTTTTAGCTTTGGCAGGCTTTTTCGCAGGTTTCTTGGCTGCCGGTTTTTTGACTACGAGCTTTTTCGCCGCCGGTTTCTTCGCCGGAGCTTTTTTAGACACGGCCTTTTTTGCGGCGGGCGTCTTGGCGACCGTCTTCTTCTTCGCCGCCGCTTTTTTCACAACCGCCTTTTTAGCCGGTGCCTTCTTTGCAACAGATTTTTTGGTGGCGGACTTTTTCGCGGCAGGCTTCTTGGCAGAAGCCTTTTTAGCCGCGGCCTTCTTCGCAGCCGGTTTCTTTGCAGCCAATTTTTTGGCGGGCGCTTTTTTGGCGGTGGCTTTTTTCTTGGACTTCACGGTGGCGCTCCGACTGGGCAAAAGGGAGGTGCGTTACGGCGCGGGCGTCATCTGTGACGCAGGTGCCTTGGCTGCTCCGACAATTTCGACTTTTGCCGCTTTACGCAAGTCTTCCATCACCTTATTGCTCTGCTCGCGCACCAGCGAGCGCATGATCTCGTCCTGCGCTTCTTCAAATGTGGGCTTGGGCGCTTTGCGCGTGTCGATGAGTTTAATCACATGCCAGCCGAATTGCGTCTCGACGGGTGCTGAGACCTCGCCCTTCTTCATGGCGAAAACGGCATTTGCAAATTCCGGCACCATATCGGCTTTCTTGAACCAGCCGAGATCGCCGCCATCGGCCGCGCTTGAATCCTTCGATGCTTTTTTGGCAGCCGCTTCGAAGCTCTCGCCGCCCTTGATGCTGTCGATGGCTTTTTGCGCCTCGGCCTTGGACGTCACAAGAATATGGGCGGCATGGGCTTCTGTCTCGGATTCGGCCTTGGCGATATTGGCGTCGTAATAGGCTTTGACCTTGGCTTCCGACACTTTGTCGCGCATCAGCTGGACCCAATAGACGTCACGTAGCACTTTTTCGTCGAAATAGGCCTCGCGCGCCTTCACCATCGGATCATCCTGCATCTTCTTGGCGCGCGCGGCGTCGGCCACAATGCGCCGGTCGATCAGCATGGAGAGAAGATACTGGAACCGCTGCTGCTCGGGCAGTTGCGCCAACGCCTGACCCATTTCCTCATCCGCCAGTGCCACATCGGACAATTTGATGGGCTTACCGTTGACATGGGCGATGATCTCGTCAGACCCCGTGTCAGCCGCTGAGGCCGCAAAAACGCCGCCGGTCGCCAGACCAAACGCAAGAACACCGGAGATGAGGGGACGACGGAGGCAACGCATGATGAAGTTCCTGAAGACCGATCCTGAGCCCCCTGATCCGGGTCCAATAATCGGGGTAAATAAAGCCGCGCCGGACGAGGCTCCGAGCCTCCCGCACACGGGCGTGCCTATGGCACATTTTTGCCCATGATGACGCGCACGCCGCGCCCGCACAAGGCAGCGGAACATTAATAAACCGAGAGACTTGCGGCCATTTTGTGGCAGCGGACGAACCCCTGCGGCATGGCCGCCGGACGGGCCCGCCTGGCCCTCGCGAGAGGGCCAGTTTCATTGACAACATCGCCCCTGCTGCTTACATGTCAGCTGTCTTTTTTCCCGCTACGGCCACCAGGGCCTTGAGGGCTTTTTGGCCGCCCCTGAACCGCTATTCAGGGTGCGCGCGGCGAGATGCCCCGATGGCGCGCCCGCCCGACAAGCTCTCACAGCACAAAGTCTATGCGGAACGCATTGAGGAAACAGAATTCATGGCTAGCTTCGGCGCTCTCGCCAAGCGGTTGTTCGGCAGCGCCAACGACCGCAAGCTCAAAGCTTACACAACGCGGGTCAACGAGATCAACGCGTTCGAACCGGCCATTTCAGCCCTCAGCGACGACGATCTGAAAGCCAAGACCGCCGAATTCCGCGCCCGCCTTGAAGCCGGCGCGACGCTCGACGATCTTCAGGCCGAAGCCTTTGCCACGGTGCGCGAAGCCGCCCAACGTGCGCTCGGTCAACGCCACTATGACACCCAGCTCATGGGCGGCATGGTGCTGCATGACGGCAAGATCGCCGAAATGAAAACCGGTGAAGGTAAAACACTTGTTGCCACCCTCGCCTGCTATCTGAACGCGCTGCCCGGCAAAGGCGTCCATGTCGTCACCGTCAACGACTACCTTGCCAAACGCGACAGCGAATGGATGGCGCAGGTCTACAACTTCCTCGGCATGACCACCGGCGTCATTCTGCACGGGCTGGACGACAACGAACGCCGCGACGCCTATGCCGCCGACATCACCTACGGCACCAACAACGAATACGGCTTCGACTATCTGCGCGACAACATGAAATATCAGGTCGCCGCCATGGTGCAGCGCCGCCACGCCTATGCGATCGTCGACGAAGTGGACTCGATCCTCGTTGACGAAGCCCGCACGCCGCTCATCATTTCCGGCCCGCTCGACGACAAGTCGGAACTCTACATCTCCATCGACGACATCATCCCGATGATTGCCGACGAAGACTTCGAACTCGATGAAAAACAGCGCACCGTCAACCTGACGGAAGACGGCAACGAGAAGATCGAGGCGATCCTCGCCGAACGCAGCATTCTCAAAGAAGGTTCGCTCTACGACATCGAGAACATCACCATTGTCCACCATGTGCAGAACGCGCTGAAGGCGCACAAGCTGTTCCAGAAGGACAAGGACTATATCGTCAAGGGCGACAAGCTCATGATCATTGACGAGTTCACCGGCCGCATGATGGAAGGCCGCCGCTATTCAGACGGTTTGCATCAGGCGCTCGAAGCCAAGGAACGCGTGACGATCCAGCCGGAAAACCAGACGCTGGCCTCGATCACCTTCCAGAATTATTTCCGCATGTACGAAAAGCTTTCCGGCATGACGGGCACGGCGCTGACCGAAGCCGACGAATTCATGGACATCTATGGCCTTGAAGTGATCGAAGTGCCGACCAACCGGCCTATTGCGCGTATTGACGAGGACGACGAAGTCTATCGTTCGGCCCGCGAAAAATATGAAGCCATCGTGCTTGAACTTGACGATTGCGTGAAGCGCGGCCAGCCCGTGCTCGTCGGCACCGTGTCGATTGAGAAATCCGAAACGCTGTCTGAATTCCTCAAGAAGAAAAAGATCAAGCACAACGTCCTGAACGCGCGCTATCACGAGCAAGAAGCTTACATTGTGGCGCAGGCCGGTGTGCCCGGCTCGATCACCATCGCCACCAACATGGCCGGTCGCGGCACCGACATTCAGCTCGGCGGCAACCTTGAAATGCGCGTCGCCGACGAGACAGCGGGCATCGAGGACGAGCGCAAGCGCGAACGCAAGATCGAAGAGATCAAAGCCGACATCGCTGCCAAGAAGGAAGCCGCCAAAGACGCGGGCGGCCTCTACATCATCGGCACCGAACGCCACGAAAGCCGCCGCATCGACAACCAGCTGCGCGGCCGCTCAGGCCGTCAGGGCGATCCGGGACGTTCCAAGTTTTTCCTCTCGCTTGACGACGACCTGATGCGCATTTTCGGCACCGACCGCATGGAAGGCGTGCTGCAGAAGCTCGGCCTTAAAGAAGGCGAAGCGATCATCCATCCCTGGATCAACAAGGCGCTGGAAAAAGCCCAGCAAAAGGTTGAAGCGCGCAACTTCGACATGCGCAAGAATGTGTTGAAATATGACGACGTGATGAACGATCAGCGTCGCGTGATTTTCGATCAGCGCGTCGATCTGATGAACGCCCCCGACGTGGCTGAAACGATCACCGATATGCGCCATCAGGTGATCGACGGGCTTGTGACGACACATATTCCCGCCAAAGCCTATGCCGAACAATGGGACGCCGAAGGCCTCAAAGAAGCGATCACACTGACGCTCGGTCTTGATCTGCCGATCGCCGAGTGGGCTGCCGAAGAAGGCATTGCCGATCAGGAAATGCGCGACCGTCTTTATGACGAGGCCGACCGCGCCATGGCGCAGAAGGTTGCCATGTCCGGCACCGACCTGATGCGTCAGGTGGAAAAAGCCGTGCTGCTGCAAACGCTCGATCATCACTGGCGCGAACATCTGATGATGCTCGACTATCTGCGTCAGGCCGTTGGCCTGCGCGGCTATGCGCAGCGTGACCCGCTGAACGAATATAAAGGGGAAGCCTTCGAGCTTTTCGAAAGCCTGCTCAACCGTCTGCGCGAAGACGTGACGCGCCAGATGATGAATGCGCAATTTGTGCAGGAAGCAGCGCCGCGCATTGAAGACACGCCGCTGCCGCAGATGCGGGCTGAACACATCAACCCGAACACCGGCGAGAATGAGTTCGACGGCGGCAACGAGGCGGGCAACCGCCCGGCGCGCAATGCACCGCCCGTCGCCGTGAACCCCAATGACCCGACGACATGGGGCAAGGTCGCACGCAACGAAGCCTGCCCTTGCGGCTCGGGCAAGAAGTTCAAACATTGCCACGGGTCTTTTGCCTGACGGCTTGAAGACGACACATGAAAACGCCCGCCTCTCAAAAAAGAGGCGGGCGTTTTTTGTTTCTATCGTCATTGCGAGCAGAGCGAAGCAATCCAGAACGGCATATGCGGAACAACCGGATTGCCGCGTCGCTTCACTCCTCGCAATGACTGGGCTTTACTTGTCTCCGCCGACGAGCTTCTTGATGTCAGCTTCGTAGGTCTTGCCGGCCCAATAATAATGAACCGCCGCCCAGACGCCGATGAAGCTTGTGCCGAAGAGCGCCCAGCGCAGGCTCTCGACGCCATAGGTCGGCGTGAGCCAATCGGAAATCAAGCCGACGGTGAGCGGGCCAAAGCCAAGCGCGATGAAATTCAGCACAAAGAGCATGACGGCAGAGGCCAGCGCGCGCATGTGAATGGGCGTGAGGCTCTGGATCATGGCAAAGCTCGGCCCGAGGTAGAAGGCACCGAGAAGCGACGACATGATATAGACCGGGATCATGATAGTGAGATCGGATGACATATAAAAGACGATGAAAAGCGGCATGCCGAGAATTTTGGCCACCGCAATGATCCAGGCGTTCCAGCGCATATCTGTGCGCGATAGGCGGTCGGCCAGATAGCCGCCGATGAGGGCGCCAAGCCCGCCGATGAAACCTGCCGTGAGGCCGAAGATCAAACCGATCTTGGTCATGTCGAGGCCGAGCGAACGGGAAAAGAAAGACGGCCCGAAAATCAACCCGCCATAACCTACGAAGGACACAAGCGTGAGGCCAATGATGATGTGGCGGGCCGACCGCGTGGACCAGAGATGCACGAACACATGCCAGAGCGCCATCACATAGGACCCGAGCGACGCCTTGCTCTTATGGGCTTCTGCCTGCGCCAACCCGTCGGTGACACCGCGCACCGGCTCGTCCATCGTGTAACGAACAAGCAAAGCGATTAGCAGACCCGGCAGACCGACGACAAAGAAAGTGGCGCGCCAGCCATAGTTCTGGACGACATAGCCACCCACCACGAGACCGATCATGGCACCGAAATAAACGCCGATCGCATAGACCGACATGGCAGTGGAGCGCTGCTCTTTGGGATAGAGATCCGCGATCATCGAATGGGAGGGCGGGCTAGAGCCGGCCTCACCGATACCGACGCCGATGCGCGCCAAAAGAAGATGCGAGAAGCTGCCCGCGAGTCCGCAGGCCGCCGTCATGCCCGACCAGACCGTGACGGCCAACGCCACGATGTTACGGCGGTTGCCACGGTCGGCCCACATGGCAATCGGCACGCCGAGCGTTGCGTAAAACAACGCAAAGACAAAGCCGCCCATGAGGCCAAGCAATGTGTCGCTGACGTCGAACGCCTGTTTGATCGAAGGCATCAGAATATTGACGATGCCGCGATCCACATGGCTCGATGTATAGGCGAGCGTCAGAATAATAAGGGCGTAGTGTTTCTTGAAGCCTGTGGCTTGCACAGGCGCACCTGCCCCGCCGACAACATTGTCGCTCATGTATCCTCCCCGAAGTGTCTTTTCATTTTTATTTTCACACACCTTAGAGAGCCAGCGCCCCTGCGGCAATGATAAGCGGCGGGGATAAGCGGCGGGCGATGGCCATTGCAGGGCGCGGGGCGACTGGCATAATGCCGCTCAACCAGAACAAGCTTCCCCGGAGGAACCCCCATGTCCGTATCCGCGCCCGTCCCTTTCAAGATCGACATCCCGCAAATCACGCTTGATGTGATCGCCACCAAGGTTGCGGCTTATGAATGGCACGAGATGCCGGAGATTGCCGAAGGCGGCAACCGCTGGGCCTATGGCACCGACATGGTTTATATGCGTGAACTTTGCGACTACTGGCTCAAAAGCTACGACTGGCGCAAAGCCGAAGAGAAGCTCAACCGCTTTCCGCAATTTAAAGTGACGGTGGATGAACAGGAAATCCACTTCATCCATGTGAAGGGATCGGGCAGCAACCCCGAGCCGGTGCTGATGACACATGGCTGGCCGGGATCGGTGTTTGAATTTTTCGACGTCATCGAACAGCTCGCGCATCCTGAAAAATTCGGCGGCAATGCGGAAGACGGCGTGACACTCGTCCTGCCCTCGCTGCCGGGCTATGCCTTTTCCGGCAAACCCAAAACGCCCATCGGCCCCAAAGGCACCGCAGCCCTTTGGGACAAGCTGATGCGCGACGTGCTCGGCTATAAAACCTATATCGCGCAAGGCGGCGACTGGGGCTCCGTTGTGACGAGCTTCATCGGCTACAACCATTCGACACTCAAAGGCGGCGGCGCGAAAGCGATCCACCTCAATATGTTCGGCCTGCGCCCGCCCGCCTTCCCCGAAACAGAAGAAGAAAAAGCCTGGGCCGCCACAGCAGGCCTCACGTTTGAACTCGAAGGCGCTTACCTGCGTTTGCAGATGACAAAGCCGCAGACGCTGTCCTACGGCATGATGGACAGCCCCGTGGGTGCAGCCGCCTGGATCGTGGAAAAATTCCACGCCTGGTCGGACAAGCGCGACGCCAAGGGCAACGAACACATCGAAAACGCTTTCAGCAAGGATCAACTGCTGACGAGCGTGATGATTTATCTCGTGACGAAAACCTTCAACACGGCCACATGGTTCTATCGCGGCATGTTTGAAGACGGCGGCAACAATATGGCTCCCGGCACCAGCATCGACATTCCGGTCGGCATTGCCTGCTACCCGAAAGAATT
This sequence comes from Parvibaculum sp., assembly GCA_030649335.1. Classification (GTDB taxonomy): domain Bacteria; phylum Pseudomonadota; class Alphaproteobacteria; order Parvibaculales; family Parvibaculaceae; genus Parvibaculum. The sequence goes on from JAUSLL010000089.1 coordinate 33,625, forward strand.
TCTCATCTTCCCGCCGCGCAGCCTGATGGACAAGGGCTACAACATCATCCAGTGGAACGAGTTCGACCACGGCGGCCATTTCGCGGCGATGGAAACAAAAGATGTGTTTGCAAAAGACGTCCGCACATTCGTCAAAGCGGTGAAGGCACAATGACCCATCGCATCATTCCCGCCGATCCGTTCACGATCCGTGTTTCGGAAGGTGAGATCGAAGACCTGAAGCTGCGTCTTCAGCGCACCCGCTTTCCCAATGAGCCGCAAGGCAATGACCATTGGGACTACGGCACCAACCTTTCCTATATGGAACAACTCGTTGCCACATGGCGCGACGATTTTGATTGGCGGCAGGCTGAAAAAAACCTCAACCGCTTTCCGCAATATCGCGCGACCCTGACCGATGATGACGGCGAAGATCACGAAATCCACTTCATTTACGAGAAGGGATCGGGCAGCGATGCCGTGCCGCTGATCCTGACGCATGGCTGGCCCTCGACCTTCCGCGAATTTCTCGATGTTGTGGACCCGCTGGCGCATCCTGAAAAATACGGCAAGTCCGGACCCGCCTTCGACGTGATCGTACCCTCGCTCGTCGGCTATGGTTTTTCATCCATTCCGCGCGCGCCCATCGGTCCCGCTGCCATTGCCGATCTGTGGCACCGGCTGATGACGGAGGTACTGGGCTACGACACTTATGTTGCGCAGGCAGGCGACTGGGGCAGTTTCGTCACCTCGCGCCTCGCGCTGCAACATGCCGACAGTGTGCGCGCCATTCACCTGACCATGCTGCCGCTACGGCCATATCTGAAACATGAAAGCCAACCGCCCGTGAGCGCGGAAGAAGGCGCATGGATCAAAGAAATGGGCCAATGGTGGAAACAGGAAGAAGGCTACCGCTCGATCCAATCGACAAAGCCGATGGCGCTGGCCTTCGCTCTGACCGACAGTCCGGCGGGACTGGCAGGTTGGCTCGCCGATAAATATTACCGGCTCGGCGACACGGACAAGACAACGACCATGGACGGCATGATCGCGCGTTTTCCCTTCGAGACAATACTGACGCAGCTTTCGATCTACTGGTTTACGGGCACGATCAACGCCGCCAATACGCTTTACAAGGCAGGACCGGCAGAAGGATCCGCGCTGCTCAAAGCAGGCGAGAAAGTAACCGTGCCTGTCGCCTATTCTGAATATCCGATGGACACATTGCCGATCACGCCACGCTCATGGGCGGAACGCGGCTACAACATCAAACGCTGGCGCGTGATGGACAAGGGCGGCCATTTCGCCGCGATGGAAGAACCGGAAATTTTTGCAGATGATGTGCGGGACGCTTTCGCCGAAATGCTCTAGGCGGGAATGCCCGCGCCAATATCGATCCAGCGCACATCCTCAAAACTCTGCACTTCGCGATAATCGCGCCCGTCAAAGCTGACGGATTCGGTGGGGCCGAAATAAGAGAGGATGAGCGGGTGACCGGACAGCCGGTGGGTCATCGGCAGGAACAAGACCTCGACACGCGACAGAATGCCGGAGGCTTCATGCGTGTGCAAAACGGATTGCCGTCCGCAAGGATGATTGACCTGATGGTTGAGCATTTCGAGATAGGGCAGTCGCGCGGCAGGCGCGATGGAATCAAGATAATTTTTGCCCGTCGGGTCGGTGCCCATGCGTGCGACAAGATCGGTGCCGATCAGGCGCATCTCGACACGATCAGGCGGCACGACTTCAAGAATTGTAACCGACGGCATCAGACGGTGAATGGCAGGCGGATTGAATGTGCCGCGGTCGGGCACGAGGCCGACCTTAGGAAGCCCGTTCCAATATTCAAAAAATTGCCGCGCACCAGCCGATTGCAAGATTTCGGAAACAGGCGACATGTCTGACCAACCCTAGAAACGTTACGCTGTTTCCGGTCAGTTGACGCCTGTACGGCCGATTGCCAGAAACTTCTCACGACGCTGACGCTTAAGGCTCGCCGCGTCAAGCTTATCGAGGCCGCGCAATTCTTCTTCGATGGCGTCGCCGGTCTCTTTGATCATCTGTGTACGCTCGCGATGTGCGCCGCCGATGGGCTCGACCAAAATACGGTCAATTACACCAAGCTGATGCAGGCTCTGCGCCGTGATTTTCAGCGCATTCGCCATATCCTGCGCCTTGTCGGATGAACGCCAAAGAATAGACGCACCCGCTTCCGGCGAAATGACACTGTAGACAGCATGTTCGAGCATGAGCACGCGATTGCCCGTGGCCAAGGCCACAGCGCCGCCAGAGCCACCCTCGCCAATGATGACGGAGACAAGCGGCACACCAAGGCCAAGACAGCAATCGGTTGAACGGGCGATGGCTTCGGCCTGACCGCGCTCTTCGCCGCCGATGCCGGGATAGGCACCTGCCGTATCAACCAGCGTAATGACCGGAATGGCGAAACGCTCGGCAAGCTCCATCAGGCGCACGGCCTTGCGGTAGCCTTCGGGTGTTGCCATGCCGAAATTATGTTTCATGCGGCTCTGCGTGTCAGAGCCTTTTTCATGGCCCATAACCATGACGGAACGACCACGGAAGCGACCGAGACCACCGACAATGGCATAATCCTCGCCGAACACGCGGTCGCCCGCGAGCGGCGTGAAATCTTCGATGAGGCGTTCGACGTAATCGACAAAATGCGGACGGCGCGGATGACGCGCGACCTGCAGCTTCTGCCACGGCGTCAGATCCTTGTAGAGGTCCTGCAGAAGGACCGCTGCTTTTTGCTCAAGCTTGGCCACTTCGTCGCTAACGCTGACGCCTGTGTCCTGCGCCGCCAGAAGCCGCAGCTCCTGCACCTTGCCTTCAAGCTCGGCCAGCGGTTTCTCAAAGTCGAGATATGTATGCATCTTGCTCTGGGATGGAGTGCTCAGGGAATTGGTCCTTCACTCGGACGATACGCGTTTCGGCAGCAACGAAAAGCATAGACGTAACTCTCCGGCGCGTACCCCTGAATTGCTCAGGAATTGGGCCGCACACTGGCTTTTGCCAGTCATATTGTCAACCGCCGCCGGTCTTTTTGGCCCTGCCAGCCCCCCGCCAGTGGCTCTTTCGCTGCGTTAACCGTTTTCCATAAGATCAATCCTCGCAAAGACCTGTCACAGCACGGCGCGCCCGCGCGTCTTGATGGCAGAACAATCGTTTTGACCCCAATAAGCCGGATGGAGAGCCCGATGGCCACCGACAAAACCCGCTGGAAACAAGCCGCATTAGCGCTCACCGCCCTGCTGCTGGCCGCCAATGCGCTCTACATGCTGGCCGATCCGCTGAGCTGGTACGGCGCGGTGGAGGGTGTGCCGGACACCGGCCCCTTCAACCCCCATTTTGTGCGCGACATCGGTGTCGCTTATCTCACCTGCGCCCTTTGCGCGGCAGCAAGCGCACTTTGGCTGCGACAGGCAACAACCCTGATGAGCGTGGTGACGCTGTTCCTCGGGCTGCATGTGGGTCTGCACATCTGGGACATGGTCGCCGGTCGCCTGCCGCTCGACCATCTCATCATTGATGCGCCGGGCGTGCTCGGACCGACACTCGTCACCGCCGCCCTCGCCTGGTGGACCAGAGCGGAGCGCGCCTGACCTCTCCGAACCAAAGCAGGAGGGTTCCAATGCTCAATGTCCTTATCGTACGCCTGTGCAAAACGCAGGAACGCGCCACCGGCGAAAGCATGGATTTTGTTCGCGACCTGCGTCGCGCCTCGCCTGGTGGTTTCTGGCGCTTTGCCTTTTTCACACCCATGGCCAGCTACCGCCGCGTGCTGCCTGTGGAAGCCTATGCGGTGGCAAAGATCGCGGCGGCACATTCGGAAGATTGCGGACCCTGTTTGCAGACGACCATCAATCTCGCCAAGGCTGACGGCGTAAGCGACACGATCATCCGCGCCGCTGTACTGGGCGATGTCAACGCGATGGACGAACGCACAGGTGCGGCTTTTGCCTTTGCACGCGCTGTTTGCGCTCATGACTTCGCGTCCGAGGAATTACGCCCTAAACTCATCGCCTGGTGGGGTGAAGCAGGCATTGCCGAACTGAGCCTTGCAATCTGCGCTTCGCGCCTTTTTCCGACGCTCAAACGCGGGCTTGGCCACGGACAGGCTTGCCAGCGCGTGGTGGTAGGCAAAGAGACTCTGCAAGTGACAGCACCCAACACCCACGCTGCCTGACCCGACGGGATCATGCCGATGACGACGACAGCGACAACAAATGAAAGCGCCGACACGATCTTCGCCCGCCACCGCGCGCGCGTCTTCGCCATCGCCTATCGCCTGACAGGCACTGTGAGCGACGCCGAAGACGTGGTGCAGGAAACATGGCTGCGCTGGAACAAAGCCGACATAAATGAAATCGTGACACCGGAAGCATGGCTCACAACGGTCGCAAGCCGCTTGGGGCTCGACCACTTGCGCCGGATGAAAGCGCGGCGCGAAACCTATGTCGGCCCTTGGCTGCCCGAGCCGCTTGTCGAAGCCTCAACCGGTGAGGCCCAGCCGACACCGGAAGACAAGCTTGCACTCGCCGACGATATTTCAATGGCGCTGTTGCATATGCTGGAACGCCTCGCGCCGGATGAGCGCACAGCTTTTTTGCTCCACGAAGCTTTCGACTATGACTATGGCGAACTCGCAAGCCTGCTTGGCAAATCCGAAGCGGCCTGCCGCCAGATCGTCAGCCGCGCGCGCCGTCGCGTCAGTGATGAACGCCCGCGCTTCAACACAAGCGTCAGCGAACATGCAAGACTCGCACAGGCATTCTCGCTGGCCCTGTCGAGCGAAGACCCCAATGCGCTGATCGCCTGCCTGAAGCCCGACGCTGTGCTGCTGTCGGACGGTGGCGGCAAGGCAGCAGCCGCTCTCAATCCGATTTTCACAGCAGATCACATCACACGGTTCCTCTTCGGCATCGCGCGGAAATTTAAAATGCCGTTCAGCCCGCTGCCTGTCACCATCAACGGCCAGCCGGGCTTTGCCCTCATACATGAAGGCCAGCTTCATTCGCTTATCAGCGTGGATATCGAAGACGGGCAGATCGCCACGATCTACATCATGCGCAATCCCGACAAGATCGCGCGGGCGGCCGAGGCTTTGGGATTGCCGCTGCTGGCGAACCCGTAAGCTGACCTGAAAAAATCAGGCGAATTTGGCGCGCGGGATGAGACGCACGGTCGATGTCGCTTTGGCGAGCGTGTTTCCCGCCTCATCGCTCAGACGTCCTTCCAGAAAGACCGTCGAGCGGCCCTTCTGTTCGATCCAGGCTTCCGCTGTGACGAGGCCCGGTGCGCAAGGCTTGAAGAAGCTCACTTTAATTTCGAGTGACATGGGCACGAATTCAAAATTCGTTGCGGCCATCGTCGCATGCGCCATGGCCGCATCGATCCAGCCCGTGACGAAACCGCCCTGCGCGACGCCGCCCGAATGGCACATGTGAAGGCCGCAGCGATATTCGATGATCGCGCGACCGGCATCCGCGTCCAGAGAGACAACACGCACCTGCCCCAGTGATTTGCCCAGTTCGCCCGCGTCTCTCGACGGTGTTGTGGTTTCGCTCATCATCTTGTCCCGTATCTGAATGTCATGTGGGCGCGACCATAGACGAGCGCATAAAAAACGTCACCGCCTGATCGGATCAGGCAGTGACGCATTTGGACGCAAGGTCAGCGCGGGTGGACGCAACCAAGAAGACGCGACGTCAGTCCTTCTTGGCGAGCGGGTGATGCTCTTCCACGAGGGACTTCAGACGATCGTCAAGCACATGGGTATAGATCTGCGTTGTCGAAATATCGGCATGTCCCAGCATCTGCTGGACCGCACGCAGATCCGCACCATTGGCCAGCAAATGGCTGGCAAAGGCGTGACGCAGCGTATGGGGCGAGACACGGGTCGCATCAAGCTTTGCCGAGGTCGCAAGGTCTTTCAGCAATTGCGCAAAACGATGTCGCGTCAGATGGCCCTGACGACCCCGCGAGGGAAAAAGCCAGGGCGATACGCCGTCGCCCAGACGGGCGACACGCAAAGGCAGGTAGTCATCAATCGCACGGCGCGCTGTTTCGGACAGCGGCACCAGACGTTCGCGCCCGCCCTTGCCCGATATCGCCAGAAAGCGCCCGTCGCCCTTGGCCGCTGACAGCGGCAGGCCGACAAGTTCGGACACGCGCAGGCCTGTCGCGTAAAGCACTTCCATGAGACAGACGAGACGCGCGCGCTTATAGGCGCGTACGTTTTCTTCCTGCGAGCGACCGTCCTCAGCGAGACGCGCAGCAACAAGCAGCGCGTCGACTTCTTCGACCGAGAGCGTCTTGGGGAGCGGACGCGCACGACGAGGTCCCTCGATGGCCCCGCAAGGATCATCGACCCGCACACCATCGGTGTAGAGAAAACCGTGGAACTGACGGATCGCTGACAGACGCCGTGCCGCCGTGGCCGACGACAGGCCCTGAGCTGTGAGCGCCTCAAGATAGGCGCGCACATCCATGGTCTGGGCTTCGGTCACCGCTTTACCGCGTGCTGCGAGAAAGCCGGAAAAATCCTTAAGGTCGCGCTGATAGGCATCGAGCGTGTTGCGCGCGGCTCCACGTTCGGCACTCAGCATCTCAAGAAAAGCCTCAATATGATGGGAGCCGGCACCGCCGCCGGATTCATATTTGGTATTCTGGTTTGCAATATTCGACATGGAACTCACCCGCGTCCGGCGTGACTACGTCCCAGCAAAGCTTCGATGGCAAGGCGCCGTGCCTCACCGTCGAGTTGGACCGCTCTGAGACTTGATACGCTTTGCGCAACAGCTTGTCGGTCTGCGCTCTCCGGCCCCCCAGGCCCGATTGCAACAAGTGACAGCAACACAACTTCGCCCCGTGAGCCTTTCAGCCCGGCGGAATGAAGTTGGTTGAGGAGTGTTTCCGGCGCACCGACACTGCGGGGCGCCGAGACCAGGGCTTCGAGTACGATTTGCGGCAGCACTTGTCCTGACGCATCGAAGATCATGGCCTCCGTGGCCGCGAAATTTTGGGTCGCGGCAACTCCGGATTTGAGATCAGAAGCGATCTCGGCGGCAAGCGAAGGATCAATGGGACGAAGCCCGTTGGGATCGCTCACACGCATAAGGGCAGTCAGTTCCCGCCGGTCGCGGCCCAATGCGGGGCCGCCCTGATTGACGAGCGTAAACCATTTCAATGTGTTGGGGCGGTCACCCGCCATGATGAAGGCCCGCGTGGCAGCAGGCGCAAAACCGGCAACAAGCGGCGAAGGCTCAAGCGCTGAGAGCCATGGCATGACGGCCCCGACGCCTGCGCGGTAGACACCCGCCGTCTCGCTCGACGACAGATAGGTCGCCATCAAAGCCGCCCGATCAGTGGGCAGCACTTCAGCGGCAATCGCCTGATAGAGAAGCGCGCTGCGCAGCGCTGATTCTTTCGGATACAGACCGGCTTTCGCGCCTTCAAGATCATCGGCAGAAAATTTGACGATGCCGTAAAGCTTGCCAAGTTCATCGCCGCTAAGAATGCCCATAGATGCGGCGCGTTCGCCTGCTGCAATGCGCACCTGCGGCGCAAGGCTATCATCCGCCGCCATCAGCTTGACAACGGCAGGTACCGCGATGGTACCGGCATTGTCCGGCAGCGGACGCTTGGCCAGTTTATAAAATCGCGCGTCGAGCGCATCGATGGATTTCGGTGCAGGCGCTTTGAGCTTCAACCCGTCATTGGCTTCAGCAGCAAGCGAATAAAATAGCGGATTGTCGTAACCCTCCTCGCGCGCAAGATCGAGCGTCACGTTGGCGGCCGAATTATTACCCGACGAAATCTGACAAAAGGCGGATAACCGCGTCGCGAAAGCATCAAACTCATCATGCGCGGGATCATTACCCGCAGGCAGATTGGAAAGCTCGCTACAGGCGGATTTGTCGTCGGCCAGCGCCAGCGCAGCCCGGGCCCGCGCGACGGCAACCGGCGTCGATGTATCCGCAAGCGTGCCGCGACCGAGTTCGGCGGCAAGATCCGCACGACCGGATGCAATCAGACGATCAAGACGCAGCGCCAGCAGAGACCCGCCACCCGACGGGCCTTCAGGCGGTGTGGCACTTGTGAGCAAAAGGCGGCGGGCAAGATCATTGGCCACAGGTGAGGGCGTGCCGACAGGCATCATGGCAAGAAACTGGTCCACATTGGAGCGTGTCGCGCCGCGCCACATATCCGTGCCGAAGCCACCGTCATTGCTGCCGATAAGACCGGCGGCGGAGGCGTCAACGCTGCCAAGCTCTCCCATACTGATGCCCGCACCCGCTCTTCCGGGTACGGAGGAGACATCGCGCAAGGGCTGGACGTCCGGCATGTTATCACCCGACGGAAACGCCGTGTCGGGGCGCGCGGCCCGGGCAGCGGCGGCAGGATCGCCCTCTTCGACAACCGGCGCGGTGGCACCGGCAAAGCCGGGCGGCAGAATGGGTTGCGGACCGGCACCAAGGCGTGCGGGCGCGGCGGTGTTCGCGGGCGGCAATGTGCCGTCAGCGGGAAGCGTGCGCGTGGTTGTGCGCCCGTCAGATCCTGTCGTGGTCACCGTGCCCGGCACAATGGTTTTGCCCGCAGGCATGGTGCCCAGCACCGCCTCTTCGGCCATTGCGGGCACAAGGATGGCGGGCACAAGGGAAGCCGACAGCGCAACAAAAAGCGCCGTCACAGCAAACCGTGCTGCCAGAACCTGCAATGACGCACCGGTCGTCAGACCGGCATTAGCGCGGGAACTGATCATCGGGGAGCACTTTTTCAACTGACTGTACCGGCGCGGAGCCCGCCTGCCCGAGATAGATAAGCCCGCCGCCGATGGCGGCAAGCAGAAGAAGGGTAATCACTAGGAAACGCACGAGGCTGTTCATGGCACTTTCGATCTGTTCTTGCCGCGTCAAAGCGCGGCTCAATGGGGTAGCTTCGGGAAGAAACAGCCCCCGTTCGGGGGCCGGTTCAACAATATGATAGCTTTCCCCATAATCCGAAATACAGGTTTTGAATTTCCAACTTATGTACGGCTTGCGGCGAAATTTGGGCGCGGGCAGTCGCTCGGTGCTATAGGTTGAGGCCGAAACGCCCGAATAGGGCAAAAAGACCTGCCGGACCCTGCCTCTTGGCCAAAGATTTGCCTGAGGCGAGGCCCGATATAGACATTAAGTATTATAATGACCGAGCCCCGATCCCCGGCTGAGCCTATGCCGGACCTCGCCTCCGAAGCGCAAGCCCCGGCTTTGACGTCGCTGCCCGCGCGTTCCATCGAACGCTCGATTGTGCTTGTGGGTCTGATGGGGGCTGGCAAAACAACGGTAGGCCGACGCCTTGCCCAGCGACTGGGGCTTGATTTTGTCGATGCTGATATCGAAATCGAGCGGGCGGCAGGCGAAACCATTCCTGAAATTTTCGAGCACCGTGGCGAAGCGGCTTTCCGCGAAGGCGAGCGCCGCGTGATTGCCCGCCTGCTGGACGAAGGCCCCAAAGTGCTGGCCACCGGCGGCGGCGCTTTCATGGACCCGACCACGCGCCAGAACATCACCGCGCGCGGCATATCCATTTGGCTGCGCGCCGATCTGGATGTCCTGATGCGCCGCGTCTCACGCCGCAACAACCGCCCGCTGCTGAAACAGGGTGACCCGCGCGCGACGATGGAGCGGCTCATCAATGAACGCTATCCTGTCTATGCAGCGGCCGACATCACGGTCGAAAGCATTGAAGGCCCGCATGAAACCGTGGTCGATGATGTCATCACACATCTGAACACCTATCGCCAAACACCTGAGCAAAACACATGAGTGCCGCCTCACCTATCAAGACCGTCCGCGTCGAACTTGCCGACCGCGGCTATGACATTCTGGTCGGACCGGACCTCATTGCGGACGCAGGCACACATCTGAAACCGCTGCTGCGCCGCGCCCGCGTGGCCATTGTCACGGACGAAACGGTTGCGGGCTTTCATCTGGGCGCACTCACCGCAAGCCTCGATGCGCACGGCATCCGGCATGACACACTCATCCTCACGCCCGGCGAGGCGACCAAACGCTTCAGCGAATTGCAGCGCGTAACGGAATGGATTTTGGAAACCGGCATCGAGCGCGGCGATCTTGTCATCGCACTCGGCGGTGGCGTTATCGGCGACCTCACGGGCTTTGCCGCCTCCATCGCACGGCGCGGCGTCGATTTCGCGCAGATTCCCACGACGCTGCTCTCTCAGGTCGATTCATCTGTGGGCGGCAAGACAGGTATCAACACGGCACAGGGCAAAAACCTTGCAGGCGCCTTCTATCAGCCGCGCCTCGTACTGGCCGACACAAGCGCACTGGCAACCCTGCCCATGCGCGAGCTGATGGCAGGCTACGCCGAAGTCGTCAAATACGGGCTCATCAACGACCGGCCTTTCTTTGACTGGCTCGAAGTCAATCTCGACGCGATCAAAGCGGGCGATGTGGCAGCCCGCACCTATGCGATTGTCAAAAGCTGTGAGGCCAAAGCCCATATCGTGGCGCTCGATGAACGCGAGAGCAATGTGCGCGCACTGCTGAACCTTGGCCACACATTCGGCCATGCGCTGGAAGCGGCCACCGGCTTTTCACAAAAACTCGTGCACGGCGAAGGCGTCGCGGTCGGCATGGCGCTCGCCTTCGACCTTTCCGCCAAGCTCGGCCTTTGTTCTGGGCAGGATGCAACGCGTCTGCGCCGCCATCTGGAACGCGCAGGCTTGCCGAACAAACTTGCTGATGTGGCCGGACCGCTGCCGGATGCTGACGGGCTCATCGCCCTGATGGGTCAGGACAAAAAAGTCGTGGACGGCAAACTCACCTTCATCCTTGCACGCGGCATCGGCGAGGCCTTCATCACCCGTGATGTGGACGCCACCCCCTTGCGCGCCCTCCTGTCCGAAAGAGAACCCGCCTGATGATCTCGATGAGCCTCGGCCTGACCATTGCGTCGATTGTGATCCTGATCGCGCTATCGGCTTTTTTCTCCGGCTCGGAAACGGCGCTGACGGCGGCATCGCGCGCGCGCATGAACCGCTTAGCTGAAGAAAAAAATAAACGCGCCGCACTGGTGCTTAAACTCACAGACAATCTGGAACGTCTGATCGGGGCGCTGCTGCTGGGCAACAACCTCGTCAATATTTTGGCCTCGGCGCTCGCCACCACCGTCTTCCTCAGCCTCTTCGGCGACGCAGGCGTTGTTTACGCGACACTCGTCATGACCGCGGTGGTTGTGATTTTTGCCGAAGTCATGCCCAAGACCTATGCCATCACCAACACCGACCGCTTCGCGCTCGCCGTGGTGCCGATCCTGCGCGTCATCGTCTGGGTCTTCGCGCCGATCACCATGACAGTGCAATGGATCGTGCGCGGCGTGATGCGTGTCTTCGGTGTCGATATCAGCGAAACCGCCAATGTCTTGTCGGCGCGCGAAGAGTTGCGCGGCGCGATCAACCTACATCACCGCGAGGCCGGCCTGATCAAGCGCGACCGCGACATGCTGGGCGGTATTCTCGACCTCTCCGACCTCGATGTGTCTGACATCATGGTCCACCGCAAGAACATGACGATGCTCGACGCTTCCGCAGGCAATGAAGCGCTTGTCGCAGAAGTGCTTGCCGCTCAGCACACCCGCCTGCCGCTGTGGAAGGACGAACCGGACAACATCGTCGGCGTGTTGCACTCCAAAGACTTGCTGCGTGCCGTCGCCGGTGCCGGATGGAAGCCCGACGCGATCAAGGTGCTCGACGTCGCGAGCGAACCCTGGTTCATCCCCGACACGACGCCGCTGCAGAGCCAGCTCAACGCCTTCCTCCGCCGCAAAGCGCATTTTGCGCTGGTGGTGGATGAATACGGCGGGCTGATGGGTCTCATCACGCTGGAAGATATCTTGGAAGAGATCGTCGGCGATATTTCCGACGAACATGACATCGACCGCGCGCGCATCCGCATCCAGTCCGATGGTTCGGTGATTGTCGCAGGCGCTTTGCCGATCCGCGATCTGAACCGTGCGCTCGACTGGGCGCTGCCGGACGACGAAGCAACGACGATTGCGGGCCTCGTCATCCACGAGGCGCGCGCGATCCCTGAAGTGGGACAGGCGTTTAATTTTCACGGGGCGAAATTTGAAATCCTGCGCCGCCAGCGCAATCAGCTTGCCGTGCTGCGCGTGACGCCCAATCGGGCGCGTGTAACACCGAAGAAGTAAAGCAGCTTACTTCGCCGCTTCCGCAGGCGTTTGCGTCTTCAATGCCAGTGCATGAATAGGATTGTCGATTTCATTTTTGAGCACCCCCGTCACCATACGGTGACGCTGAACGCGCGAAACATCTTCAAAGGCGCTCGATACAATCGTCACATGAAAATGCGTTTCGACGCCCGGTCGATGGCCTGCGTGACCCTGATGCTGGTGAGACTGATCCTCGACCACAAGGGAGAGCGGCGAAAATGCCGTTTTGAGCTTTTGTTCGATGATTTCAGCAATCGTCACGCAACATCTCCGGAGCTTTTAGTGTTATAGTCCTCGACCCTAACCCGCCCGACCTTTTTTTGCACTTCCTGCCAACTGAATACCGGACCTGACCTTGACCTCTGATTTTTTCGACAGCATCCGCATCGCGCCCCGCAAAAAACGCGGGCTTGAAGGCACCAAGGAAGCGCGTGAGGAAATGAAAGCCCGCGCCGAAGCCAAGCCCTGTAGCTGGGACGGCTGCGCCTTGACGGGCAAACACCGCGCGCCCGGCCTAGCAAATGCCAATGGCGGCCTCAACGGCAAAGACACGACCTATCGCTGGTTCTGCGACAAGCACATCAAAGAATTCAACGCCAATTACGACTTTTTCCAAGGGATGACAGCCGCTGAAGTGGCCAAATTCCAGCGTGAAGGCCTGACCGGCCACCGCCCGACATGGGGCCTAGGCGTCAATGCCGCCCCCAATTACAGTCAGGGCTTTGATAAAAACGGCAAAAGGGCAGGTGCCGCCTTCCGCGACAGTTACGCCCTTTTTGGCGATGACGCAGCGTCAAACGAAGATAACACCCCTCGCCGCCCGCGCATCAAGCCATTACAGCGACAGGCTTTGCGCACAATGGACCTTGAGGAAACCGCCACCTTGATCGAGATTAAGTCCCGGTATAAGGAACTTGTGAAGCGACATCACCCAGACGCCAATGGCGGCGACCGATCCGCTGAAGAACGCCTGCGCAAAGTCATTCAAGCCTATGACTACCTACGCAAGAGCGGCTTCTGCTAATCTGCACTGATGCTGTTTGAACGAGAATTTGGCAAGGCCTGAACGCGCATGTGTTCAGGTCCCGCGCGGCGGATGAGTAAGCCTCCCGCGCAGTAGTGAAATCTGACCGCTCTTCATTCCGGGCGGCGCGACTTTGGAAGCAGGACCGATGAGCGTAGATGTAACGGGTACAATGTCGTTGAGCGAACCGGACACGAAAGTGAATGTCCGCGACGTGTTCAAAATCGACGTGGACATGATGGTGCCGGCCTTCTCCAAGGGCAGCGAATATGTGCCTGACCTTGATCCGGACTATCTGTTCGACCGCGACACGACGCTCGCCATTCTCGCAGGCTTTGCCTTCAACCGCCGCGTCATGGTGCAGGGCTATCACGGCACGGGCAAATCAACCCACATTGAGCAGGTCGCCGCGCGCCTCAACTGGCCGTGCATCCGCATCAACCTCGACAGCCACATCTCCCGTATCGACCTCGTCGGTAAGGACGCGATTGTGCTGCGCGAAGGCAAGCAGGTCACAGAATTCCGCGAAGGCCTGCTGCCATGGGCTTTGCAGCACCCCGTCGCGCTCGTCTTTGACGAATATGACGCGGGCCGTCCTGACGTGATGTTCGTGATCCAGCGCATTCTCGAAGTTTCCGGCAAGCTGACGCTGCTCGACCAGAACCGCGTCATCCGCCCGCATAATGCCTTCCGCCTGTTCTCGACGGCCAACACCGTGGGTCTCGGTGATACATCGGGCCTCTATCACGGCACGCAGCAAATCAACCAGGGCCAGATGGACCGCTGGAACATCGTCACGACGCTCAACTATCTGAGCCATGACGCTGAAACCGCCATCATGGTGTCGAAGCTGAAGTCGTATCAGACCGAAGGCGGCAAAAAGACAATCGGCGCAATGGTGCGTGTCGCTGATCTCACGCGCTCGGCTTTCATCAACGGCGATATCTCGACCGTGATGAGCCCGCGCACCGTGCTGACATGGGCTGAGAACGCCGAGATTTTCGGTGGTGATGTGGGCTTTGCCTTCCGCCTCACCTTCCTCAACAAATGCGATGAGCTGGAACGTGCAACGGTTGCCGAATTCTACCAGCGTTGCTTTGGTGAAGATCTGCCCGACAGCGCCGCCAAGATCATGGTCGCCTGAGGCCATTTGCCCGAGAAGGCGCATTGTCGATGAGTAGCAAAGAAGGTCCGGTCGAACCGTTCAAGCGCGCGCTGACAACCGCGATGCGCACGATTGCGGAAAATGCCGAACTCAATGTGACTTTTGGCACGGAGCCTCCGGGCCTCAGGGGCCTGCGTGCGCGCCTGCCCATGCCGAGCCGCACCCTGCCGCCCGAAGAAGTCGCACAAGTCCGCGGCGTCGCCGACAGTTATGCCCTGCGCCTTGCCCATCACGATGAAAAGATCAACGCGCGCCTGCAGCCCGAAGGCGGCAATGCGCTTGCTGTCTTTGATGCGGTGGAACAGGCCCGTGTTGAAGCCATCGGCGCCAATCAGATGATGGGCATGGGGCAGAACCTTGCCGCCGCCCTTGAGCAACGCGCCCTGTCGCGCGGCTACAACCGCATCAAAACACGCGACGAGGCACCGCTGGCCGAAGCCGTTGCCATGATCGTGCGCGAACAACTGACAGGTCTCAAGCCACCGCCCGCGACGCAGACACTCGTCGATCTGTGGCGTCCGTGGATCGAAGAGAAAGCCGGCAAAGACCTCGCACGACTGCGCGACATTGCAGACGATCAGGTGGCCTTTGCGCGCGTCACACGCGACATCCTGAAAGACCTCGACATGGGGTCTGAGCTTGGTCAGCCGCAGGATGACCAGTCCGAAGACAGCGACAGCGAAGACGGCGACAGCGAGCAATCGTCCGACGACAGCCAGTCCGGTGAAGCCGAACAGCAGGACGGTGCCTCCGCCGACAAAGTCGAGTATGCCGAAGGCGAAGGCGAAGAAGGCGACGAGCAGACGGTCGAAGTTGAAAGCGACGATCAGGCGCTCGACGGCGAAACCGACGAAGCAAGCGAAGGCACGCAGCCCTGGCGGCCCAATCAGGGTGCCGATGGTCCTGCCCGCGACGCATACAAAGTCTTTGCCGCCCAATATGACGAAGTGATAGCCGCCGAAGACCTCTGCGACATCGAAGAGCTTGGCCGCTTGCGCCAATATCTCGATCAGCAATTGCAGCAGATGCAGGGCGTTGTTTCGCGCCTCGCCAACCGCCTGCAGCGCCGCTTGCTCGCCAAGCAGAACCGCACATGGGAATTCGATCTGGAAGAAGGCATCCTCGATGCCGGACGCCTGACGCGCGTGGTCACAGACCCGATGCACCCGCTGTCGTTCAAGATCGAACACGACATGAATTTCCGCGACACGGTGGTGACGCTGCTGATCGACAATTCAGGTTCGATGCGCGGGCGCCCAATCACGGTCGCGGCCATGTGCGCGGACATTCTGGCGCGCACGCTGGAACGCTGCGCCGTGAAGGTCGAAATTCTGGGCTTCACAACCCGCGCCTGGAAGGGCGGCCAATCGCGCGAGCGGTGGCTGGCCGACGGCAAGCCCGCCATGCCCGGACGCCTGAACGATCTGCGCCACATCATCTATAAAGCCGCCGACAGTCCGTGGCGTCGTGCGCGCCGCAACCTCGGCCTGATGATGCGCGAAGGTCTGCTAAAAGAAAACATCGACGGCGAGGCGCTGATTTGGGCGCATAATCGCCTGCTCGCCCGTCCCGAACAGCGCCGCATCCTGATGGTGATTTCAGACGGTGCGCCGGTGGACGACTCGACGCTCTCGGTTAACGCGGGCAATTATCTCGAACGTCATCTGCGCTCGGTCATCGAACAGATCGAAACGCGTTCGCCCGTCGAACTCATCGCCATCGGCATCGGCCATGATGTGACACGCTACTATCGCCGCGCTGTCACAATCGTCGACGCTGAGCAACTTGGCGGCGTGATGACGGAAAAACTCGCCGAATTATTCGAAGACGCACATGGCACCGGCCGCGGGGCAAAACGCGCCGCAACCAAAGGCGTTTCGATGAAAGCGGCCCGCTCGGTCCGCTGAGAGCGGTCTCCCGCACAAGGTGCCGCAGCCCGCACCGCTTGTATCAGACCTGCGCCCAGATATGATGCCCTTCACAGGGTACGAGTATTTGCGCTTAAGTGAGGCGCATGAATGGGGTGCGTAAAATTTTCCGGCATGTAAAGGGCAGCGTCTGCGCCCGTGATCTCGCCCACAATTTGGCCCACAATCTAGTTCTGGGATTTACCTTCTGTCTCGCGTTGGCAGGCTTCACAGCCCCGCAAGCGAATGCCGATGAAGCGGGCGCATCTCTCACCCGCTTCATCGAGATCAACGCCCAGCCCGTGCGCTGGAACCCTGAGAACCGCACTGACATCAAGGCGGGTGAGCTTGAATATTCAGGCGGGCTCGAACTGACATCACCCGACAAGGCATTCGGCGGTTGGTCCGGCCTTGCCGTCAGCACAGACGGCGCAATGCTTGTTGCCGTGTCCGATGAAGCCCATTGGCTGAGCGCCCAGATCATTTATGACGAAAAAGGCCGCCTCGCCGGCTTGGCTGACGCCCGTATGTCCCCTTTGCGCGATCTCAAGGGCAAGCCCATTACGAGCAAGAACATGGGCGACGCTGAAGGTCTTGCGATCACGGGAAACGACCCGAGCAAGGGCGAGGCTTATGTGAGTTTCGAGCGCCATCACCGCATCTGGCGTTATGATCTCGGCCATTCCGGTTTCGACGCCGTGCCAAGCCAGATCGTGACCGAACGCCGGCTCGGCGGCATGCCCGCCAACTCAGGCATTGAAGCCATTGCCACGCTGCTGCCCGAAACAGGCGGCGACACACAACGCCTCATCGCCCTGAGCGAAGACGGCCGCAACGCGAACGGCGAGCGCAAAGCCTTTCTGATCGAAGGCCGCACGGTTGAACGTCTCACCACAAAACTCGACGAGCCTTTCAAACCGACTGATGTCGCGCGCCTGCCGAACGGTGATTTTTTAATTCTGGAACGCAGCTACTCGCCGCTCGCCGGACCCGGCATGTCATTGCGTCAGGTGCCGGGCAGCGACGTGGAGGCCGGTGCGGCACTCGAAGGCCGCCTGCTCATGCGGGCCAATCACCGCAATATGATCGACAATATGGAAGGACTGGCAGTCCGTGCGGGCGACAAGGGCGAAGTGCTCGTCTATGTCATGTCGGACGATAATTACAGCCCGCTCCAGAAGACGCTGCTGATGATGTTCCGTCTGAAGCTTGCCCCCGCAGAAGGCGTGCTCACGCTCCCCCATAGCCCGACAAAGGCCGAATAGCCCCGCGCAGGAGCGCTGTCGGCAGAAGCTGCAGAACTGCCCAGCCAAGCTGGATAGCGCTCAGCAGCGCAAGGCGCGGCCAGATATCGCCTTGCCACACGCCGACCATGGCCCCTGTCACGAGCAGATGATCAAGAACGTGAAAAGCGAAGGTCTGCGTGAGACCACCGACGAGAGCGGCCACCAACGGTGCCTCCCACCACGGAATGCCGCGCATCCAGTCGAAAAAATAGATGCACAGCACCTGACCGGCAAAAAGCGACAAGCCGAGCGCCAATGCTAGCGGCACGGGCATGATTTCCTGATCGAACGAACCGATAAGCCCCTGGACTAGGGCCCAATAGACACCGCCGCCGATGAGCGCCCAGACAAGCATCACAGTCCACAGCGCAAGGCCCGGCCCGTAGCGGCGGCTGGTGAGATTGAGCACAAAATAAACCAGCGGCAAAACGAGGAGACCACGCCCGAGCTTGTGGCTGCCGACCGCATTTACGAACTCGTCAAAGCGCGTGAGATAAGGCGAGGCACCCGCGGGCTGCACATCGAAAGCCCAATAGACCCCGAGCGCCGACAACAATGCTGCCACCGGCACGACAAGACGCCCCAACCCGATAAAAAACCGGCCCACAAGCCCTGCCGGTTTGGGCGGCCCCCGCCGCTCTACACCTTTGTCGAGCATCAACACTCCCCACTACAAGCCGCTGAGACTAGCGTGCACCTTGACGCAAAGCAAAACGGGCAGCCCTAAGGCTGCCCGTTTTAAATCTCATCCGGTAAACGACCGGTTAGCTCTGACACTCAGGCCGCTTGGGCGGCCGTCGCGGCTTTGGCTTTTTCGATGCTGGTCTTGAGGCGCAGCGCACGGGCCGACAGGTCCGTCTTGCGGGCTTTGACGAGGAAAGCGTCGAGGCCGCCATTGTGTTCGACCGAGCGCAGAGCATGGGCCGAAATGCGCAAGCTATAACGACCGCCGAGCACATCGCTCATCAGCGTGACCTGGCAAAGGTTCGGCAGGAACCGGCGCCGCGTCTTGCGGTTGGCATGGCTCACATTGTTGCCGGACATGACGGCCTTGCCGGTAAGTTCGCAACGACGCGACATGGGATATTCCTTGCAATCAACGGCCTGCAACCGATGAGGGAAACAGGCAAAATGGGTGGGTCGGCCACATCAAGACAGACTTGGGGCCAGATCAGGCGGGCACGTATAAAAGGCGGGGGGCAACCAGTCAAGGGGCGGCGGTGCAGAAGCCCCCAAATGGAGACGAAAAACCGCACTTCCGCGCCAAAAACACAGAAACTCAGCCTTTGCCCGTTCCAAAGACCAGCCCCAGCAGTTTTTGTGCGGCCAGCGTCGGCGTGGTACGGCCCGCCTTCACATCCGCCTCAAGGTGGGGAATAAGGCGGGAAGCCTCAGTATTGGCTTTGAGCGAAGTGAGAAGCCCCTCACGAATCTCGGTCCACATCCATGCCTGCGCCTGCGCCGCGCGGTGGCTTGCGATCTCGCCTGCCCCTTCCAGCGCCTCACGATGGGCGCTGACAGCGGCCCAGATCTCGTCGATGCCTGTACCCTTGAGAGAGGAGGCCAGCAACACGTCGGGCCGCCAATGGGCGCTCTTGGGCCGCATCAGATGCAGCGCCGATTTATACTCCATAGCCGCACGCTTGGCCGCAGGCACGAGATCACCGTCCGCCTTGTTGACGATAACAAGATCGGCGAGTTCCATGATGCCGCGTTTGATGCCCTGCAATTCATCGCCGCCGCCGGGCGACAGGAGCAGCACAAACATATCGACCATATCGGCGACCGCGGTTTCGGACTGACCGACACCGACCGTCTCGATGAGCACGACGTCAAAGCCCGCAGCTTCCGTGAGCAGCATCGCCTCTCGCGTGCGCCGTGCAACACCGCCGAGCGTGCGGCCCGCAGGCGACGGACGAATGAAAGCGTTGGGGTCGCGCGCCAGAAGTTCCATGCGCGTCTTATCGCCAAGAATTGATCCGCCCGTGATCGAGGACGAGGGGTCAATCGCCAGAACCGCCACCCTGAGACCGCGCGCGGTAAGCGACAGACCAAAGGCTTCAATGAAGGTTGATTTGCCGACACCCGGCGCACCCGACAGGCCGAGCCGGACGGCACGGCCTGTATGAGGCAGCACTCGCGTCAGAAGGTCCTGCGCCTGCGCCTGATGGTCGGCCCGCGAGCTTTCGACAAGTGTGATGGCGCGCGCTAAAGCGGTGCGTTCACCCTGCAGGACACGGGCCGCCAAAGTGGCAGGATCGCTCACGCCGCGTCCGCTCAATTGATCCCCCTTCCCGCCATTTGCACATTTTCCTGTTGTCGCCCGACAGGCAGGTCATACTGCGTCGGACGGTTCGGGCCACCCCAAGTTGAATAAGGGTTTGGCCGCGTGGCGTCCAGACCGATGTGTGAGGGGCGTGGGGGCGCTTGAGGTGGGTTGAGATGGATCTGACACACGGATTATGCCGGCTTGCGCAGGCGGGGCTTGTGGGCCTGCTCGCGAGCACCTCATCTGCATACGCAGCAGAACCCGCACAGACGCAAAGCACAAACGTCGCGCTGGCGCAAAGCGCAGACTCCGCGTCCGTGCAAAGCGACGTCGCGGCAGGCTTCACGATCTATGTCGGCGGCGTCCTATTTGTCGAAGGACATTTCAAGGCCGAGGTTGCAGGCGACGCCTATCGCCTCAATACCTATATGGAAACCACAGGCCTCGCTCATCGCCTCTACCCTGCGGTTTACAAGCTCATGAGCATGGGCCGCATCGCGGGCGAAAGCATCGAGCCTGAGAAATTTGTCTCCGACACGGTTGCGCGCGATGATAAACGCCTCGTGACATTGACCTATGACGACATGGGCATGCCGAGCCTCAGCGTCACACCACCCTATGACGAAGATGATATCAAGGAAGTGACGGCTGATCAGCAACGCGCGACGCAAGACCCCGTCAGCGCCTTCCTGTTGCCTGTGCGCGCAACCGACACGCCCTGCGCACGCACAATCCCGATTTTCGACGGCAAGCGCCGCTTCAATCTCACATTCGCCCATCAGGGCACAAAAAAGATTGCACCGCACGACACGTCGGCTCCCGATGGCTGGGGTCCGTCACTCGACACAATCGTTTGCACAATGCACTACGAGGCCATTACGCCGCCCGCCAAGAAGCGCCGCTTCACCACCGTCCTGCGCCGCAACGACGAGATGAAAATTTGGTTCGCGCCCTTCAATGACGGCCGCGTTTATCTGCCGGTGCGTTTTGAAATACCGACGCCGCTCGGTGCGGCAGTGATGGAACTGAACGATCTGACTGCCACAAAATCGGCAAGCCTCGGACGGGACGAAAAGTCAGCCCTTGTTGTCAGCGCGCAAGAGTCCACGCGTTTCTGAAAGAAGATCCGCCAAGCGCAGGATCAGCGGATCATCAGAACGTGTGCCGCTCTGCTGCATATCGAGCAATAGTTTTTCCAGACGATCGGCCAGCACGGTGTAGTAAGCGGTGGAATCAACGCTCGTCTTAGACTGCACCTTCAGGGCAGCCGCAAAGTCATGGTCGTCCAGCGGACGCAAATTTTGATCGCGGGCGCTCATGAAGCACCTCCGTCAGTTGTTGTACCCAGAATTTTAAATCAACTACCGCGCTTGCCCGGGCACCTGAACACCCCGAACCGCACAGCTATTGTGATCGAACCCGGATGTGACGACGCGCTTCTGCGGAGCATCGTGGGCAAGCTTGCAATTTTTTGCAGGCGCCGGTCGGGTTGCGACCTGATCAATTCATTTGTGACTGATCATTGCGGCGAGAGTTAGGTCGATAAAGTTAATGATTCAAGTTCAAAAGGCCCAAAAGGGCGCAAATGCCGCACATATGCACGCTACGTGTGCATATGTGCGGACTGCGTAATCCGTAAGCAGATAATAAAAATCAGGCGGAAGCGCTACGTTTCTCACGAATAAGATGGAGAATATCGGCGGCCGCTGCAGGAATGTTCGTACCCGGTCCAAAAATCGCCGAGGCCCCTGCTTTTTTCAAAAACTCATAATCCTGCTGCGGAATCACGCCGCCGCAAATGATGAGAATATCGCCTGCACCTTGTTTCTTCAATTCTTCCGCAAGCGTCGGAACAAGCGTTTTATGTCCTGCGGCCAATGACGAAATGCCGATCACATGAACGTCGTTTTCGATAGCGTCGCGCGCGGCTTCTTCCGGTGTCTGGAACAAGGGTCCTACGTCCACGTCGAAACCAAGATCGGCAAATGCGGTGGCGATCACTTTGGCGCCACGGTCATGTCCGTCCTGCCCCATCTTGACGACGAGCATACGCGGACGGCGGCCTTCGGCTTCGGCGAAAGCTTCGATGTCTTTCTGGATCTGCATGAAACCGGCATCCCCTTCATAGGCCTGACCATAGACGCCGGAAATGGATTTGATCTCGGCACGGTGACGGCCAAAGACTTTTTCCATCGCGTCTGAAATTTCTCCAACGCTGGCGCGTGCCCGCGCGGCCACAACCGCAAGCGCCAGCACATTGCCCGTACCGCGCGCGCCTTCGGTCAGCGCTTCAAGCGCCGCCTGACATTTGGCTTCATCGCGGGTTGCCCGCATTTTCTGCAAACGGGCGACCTGCGACTGACGCACTTCATCATTGTCGATGTCGCGGATGTCGAGATGGTCTTCTTTGGCAGGCTTATATTTATTGACGCCGACAATGACTTCCTCACCACGGTCGATGCGGGCCTGCTTGCGGGCGGCCGCTTCTTCGATCTTGAGCTTGGGCATGCCGCTTTCGACAGCCTTGGTCATGCCGCCCAGCTCTTCGACTTCTTCCATCAGCTTCCACGCTTCGCTGGCCAGCGAATGAGTGAGGCTTTCAATGTAATAAGAGCCGCCGAGCGGATCGATGACATTGGTCACACCCGTCTCGTGCTGGATGACGAGCTGCGTATTACGCGCGATACGGGCGGAAAATTCCGTCGGAAGCGCAATCGCTTCATCCAGCGCATTGGTGTGCAACGACTGGGTGCCGCCAAGCACAGCGGCGAGCGCCTCGATGGTGGTGCGGATGACGTTGTTATACGGATCCTGTTCGGTGAGCGAGACACCCGACGTCTGGCAATGGGTGCGCAGCATCAGGGATTTGGGATCTTTCGCACCGAAATCCGACATGACGCGCGACCAGAGAAGACGCGCGGCGCGCAGCTTTGCCACTTCCATGAAGAAATTCATGCCGATAGCAAAGAAGAACGACAGACGCGGCGCGAACTCGTCCACATCAAGACCGGCCTGCAGCGCGGCGCGCACATATTCGCGACCGTCGGCAATGGTGAACGCCAGCTCCTGCAACTGCGTCGCGCCCGCTTCCTGCATGTGATAGCCGGAAATCGAGATCGTATTGAACTTCGGCATGTGCTCGGAACAATAGCCGATGATGTCGGCAATGATGCGCATGGAAGGTACAGGCGGATAGATATAGGTGTTGCGCACCATGAACTCTTTGAGAATGTCGTTCTGGATGGTGCCTGCGAGCTTGTCCTGCGAGACGCCCTGTTCTTCAGCCGCCACGATGTAGTTGGCAAGGATGGGAATGACCGCGCCGTTCATGGTCATCGACACGGACATTTCATCAAGCGGTATCTGGTCGAAGAGAATTTTCATATCCTCGACACTGTCGATTGCGACACCCGCTTTGCCGACGTCGCCGACAACGCGCGGATGGTCGCTGTCATAGCCGCGATGGGTCGCAAGATCGAAGGCAACCGACAGGCCCTTCTGGCCGCCGGCGAGATTACGGCGATAGAAGGCATTGGATTCTTCAGCTGTCGAGAAGCCCGCATATTGGCGGATAGTCCAGGGACGGCCCGCATACATGGTCGTCTGCGGCCCGCGCGTGAAAGGTGCAAAGCCCGGCATCGTGTCGGCGTTAAAGCCCTCGCCTGCAAGACGTTCAAGATCGGCGGCTGTATAGAGCGGCTTGACGTCAATGCCTTCGGGCGTTTTCCAGACGAGCGAGCCGACACCGGCACCTTTGGTCTGCTTGTCGACCGCCGCTTCCCAATCCTTGACGCTCTTGCTATCGGCCATGACGCTCTCTCTCAACTCGCAATTTCGGTCACCAGCCCGCACGCAACCTGCGCGGGCCAACCACCCTTTTAAAATCGCGCGGAGTATCGGAGAGATGGACAAACGCGTCAAACATCGCCGCCGCCATAGCGCCGCATTATCCGCAAACACGCCATTCCCTTGCGTCACAAACGACGCTCCCGACCGCGGCGAAGGCGAGAAATCGGTCGGCCATGTCGCAACTTGGCTTGCAGCGGCACAAAATTAACAACACCATGGCGCAAATTCGCGCCGCGCGCTCTCCCATGGGGCCCATCTTCGACGCGGTTAAATAAAACTAGATGTACCCGAGGGACCAACACCCATGATGAAAAGCTGCCGAAATGACATGTTTACCCGCCTTTTTTCGGCCCGCAGCGGCATTTTACTGCTGACCCTCGGCAGTTTGACACTAACGGCCTGCTCCAGCGGTGGCGGCCACCGCCGCGGTGAAGATGGCCGCCCCATTCCCACTGCCCGCGAACTCGATCCGGCAGGTACGCAATATTCCGACACCATGGACCAAGCCGCCGCCGGCGATTGCTCTGATGGAACTGTCGCCGTACTCACTTGCTATGCCTATCGCGGCCACGGCTATGAAGGCGCGCAAACGGCCCTCGGTCTTTGCCAAACCCAAAATAAAAACGCGACCGAAGGGGTGACCTGGCTCAGGCGCGCCGCCAACAGCGGCTGGCCGGATGCCCAAAAGGCGCTTGTCGGCCTCTATCTCAAAGGCGAAGGCGTGGCAGCTGACAAGATCGAGGCAGGCAAATGGGCCCAACTTTACCGCAAAAACCCCTCGCTCCTCTCGCTGGGCGTCCAACCCGACAAAAAAATCGCTGAGCAGGTCCGGTCCGAGCTAACCCAATCGGAACGGATCGAGGCAAGCCTGCGGGCGGACCAGTGGAATGCTGAATTCTGGAAGCCGCAAACGGCCCTGGATTCGCGGACAGCCGCCATTTGTTACCTCGCCCCGCGCCGCACCCGTGGTCAGGGAACCGTCGTGAATACGACGGAAACCTACTGACGCCACACTTCGGACACCCTGCCTAAGTTGCATTACTGACAGCTTTTTCAGGGAAAATTTACTCCCCTACCTGACAATAAGCGTCAGGGAATCCCGGCAGCACAAGAGCTGGATGCGACCGGGGGGAGGAGCCGATGGCGATTACACAGGCCCATCGAGACCAGATCGAACTTGAAGCTCTCAAGTCCGTCATGCGGAGCTTTGTCACCGTTCCGCTGCTCTATCCGACCGTCTGCGGCCTAATTGCCCTCAATCTGCCCTCGACCTACAGCACCAATATCATTCTCCTATGGTGGTTGGCGCTTGCGGCGACGCAGATCGAATATGTGTTCTACCAGAACCGCTTTTTCAAACGGGCAACAGACAATGCTGACGTCTGGACCAAAAGCAGCGCCATCCGCCATGCTCTGATGAACACGGTCTGGATCGGCATGGTTCCCTTGTTCTGGGCCGAAGGCGAGGATGTGCAGAACCTCGGCCTCGTGCTCATACAGGTCATCCATTGCCTGATCGCGAGCCTGCTCGCCGCGCCGCGCCGCACGAACATGTTTGCCTGCACGCTGCCTGTCATCGCCTCTGCCATGATCGGCTCTTTTGCGGGTGGCACACCCATTTTCATGGTGCTCGCCGGCGCTCTGTTGCTGACCTACGCTTTCCTTGTTCGCATGGGCGCACAGTCGCGTCAGCTGTTTGAAAACCAGTGGGAGTTAAGTCTCCGCAATCAGGACCTCATCAGCGAACTTTCGCGCCGCGAAGAACGGTTCCGCGCGCTGGTCGACAACGCCTTTGACGGCATCGTCGTCACAGACGCCGACCAAATCATCACCTATGCCTCTCCCTCTGTACGTTCCATCGGCATGACGCCGGAAAATATGGTCGGACGTACTGCCTTGTCATTTTTACCGGCAAGCGAGATCAAACAGATTTTGACCACGCTCGATGAAAATGAAGGGCAGACGCCGCGAGGCAAGAATGTCGAGTTTCACACCAAAGGTCCGGACGGCAAAGCCCATTGGTTTGAAAGTTCCATCACCGACCTCAGATCCAATCCGAGCATCGGCGGCTTCGTCCTCAACATGCGCGATATCACCGAGCGCAAGCGGAGCCAAATGGAACTCATCAACCAGTCGCGCGTGCTCGAAGCTCTCGCCACCGGCGCCCCCATCGACCATGTGATGGAACTCGTGGCGCAAGGCGCGGAACAGGGAAACCCTGATTCCAACGTGGTGATCTATCTCGCCGACGATAAGCTCAATCTCACCGTTTGTGCCTCGCCCAGCTTTCCTGAGCATTTCAAACAAGCCATCTCTGATTTCTGGGACAATAACAAAACCAAAGCCTTCGGCGATGCTGTGTCACGCGAAGAGGGCTTGCTGGTGATGGAAGATCTTCTGGATTACACCGACCAGCCCGACGTCATCGCCTTTGCTACAGCCTATGGCGTACGCGCTTTGTGGATGCAGCGTTTTAAGGCGGCCGACACCAGTGGCGGCACAGGCTCCATCGCCGTCTATCTCAAAGAGCCCCGCAAACCGAGTAAATGGGAAGCGTCATATCTGCAAGGCACAGCGCAACTTGCTTCTATCGCTGTCAACCGCCGCCGCGCTGAACATAATCTGCGCGAAGCGACCCACAATGCCGAGCTTGCCAACCGTGCCAAGACCAAATTCCTGGCCAATATGAGCCACGAGCTGCGCACCCCCCTCAACGCCATCATCGGCTTTTCCGACATTATGAAGAGCGAACTCTTCGGCGCATTGGGTTCTGCCCGCTACACCGAATATGCCAAGGACATCAATGACAGCGGCGCGCATCTGCTGAACGTGATCGACGACATTCTCGACATTTCCAAAATCGAGGCCGGTCGCTATCAGCTTGAAGAAAGCGACATGGACCTTGATGAGTGCATGCGCTGGTCCGTCGAGATGGTGCGCCCGCGCACGGCAGAAAAAAGCCTCACCATCACGCTCGATATTGCCCCGGACCTGCCCGCGATCAATGCCGACCGCCGCGCCATCCGTCAGATCATGCTGAACCTTCTGTCCAACGCGTCCAAATTCACCCCGGAATTCGGCACCATCACCCTTGCCGCGCATGTGAAGCGTAATGGTACGCTGCACATCAGCGTTGCAGATACAGGCATCGGTATTCCCGCCGACAAACTCAAAGTGGTGCTCGAACCCTTCGGGCAAGTGGACGATACGAACGCACGCCAGCATGGCGGTACAGGACTCGGCCTCTCCATCACCAAAGCACTCGTCGAACTGCACGATGGAAAATTCTGGCTCGAAAGCAATCTCGGCCATGGCACCACGGCAATCATGACCCTGCCGCCCCAGCGCCTGAGCGATGTCAAATTCGCAAAAAAGGCCGCCGCGGACTGATCCGCAGACGGCCTCTCTTCTTTTCACTTCAGGACAAAACCCTGCGGCGTTTATTCCGCCGCCTTGGCAGATTTGTTCGATCCCATATAGCCGAACAGGTGTCCGCCCACTTTGCGGATCTGTATCTCTTCCGCACCTTCCGTGATGCGATAGCGGCGGTGATGGCGATAGATGTGCTCAAACGGCTTGTGCCGTGAATAACCGATGGCGCCATGCACCTGAATGGCAAGATCGGCCGCCTGACAAACAAGGCGGTTTGCGCGGTAATTGCACATCGACACTTTGTCGGAGAGATACTTCGCCACATCAGGCTTCGACATCTGATCCATCTGCCATGCGGTCTTGTAAACAAGATTGCGCACCATCTCGCATTCAGTATGCGCCTCAACAAGCGGAAACTGGATCGCCTGATTGGACGCCAGCGGCTTGCCGAAAGGTTTGCGGTGACGCGCGTAATCGACGCTTTCATCAATGCAATACTGAGCAGCGCCAACACCGGACGCGGCCTGACGGATGCGGTTTTCATGCACAAAATGCTGCGCGAGTTCAAGCCCGCGCTCGACGTCGCCCAGATGCTCGCCTTCGGGAATCCAGACATTGGTGAAGGAGACGCGCGGATGGTCGGTCGGCATGTTGAAGGTCCAGAGATATTCCTCGATCTTCACGCCCGGCGCATCGCAAGGGACAATGAAACAACCGATGCCGAGCGCATCACCGTCTTTGCCCGAGACACGCGCGAACACGAAATCATGTGTCGCCACATGCATACCCGTGTTCCACATTTTCTGACCGTTGATGAGCCAGCCATCCACACCGTCGCGCTTTTCGCGCACCGCACGCGTTTCCATCCATGTGGCATCCGAACCGTGATCGGGCTCGGTGAGGCCAAAGGCAATGCGCGTGGTGCCATTGAGGCCACCCTTAATAAACTTTTCCTGCTGCGCAGGCGTGCCGAAATCGCGGAACATCAACACGGTCGGAAAATTGCCGACAATGGATGACTCGTTCTGTAAATCATTGTGAAGGCCAAGACCCTTATGTGCGAGATGCTCGCGGATCACAGCCATCGCCAGATTGCTACCGTCCTGACCGCCGTATTCCTTGGGCAGACCGAAGCGTAGATGACCGGCCTTGTCGGCAAGCTTACGCATCTGGCCGAGCAACTCTTCCCAGTCGTGACGCGGCAAGCCCTGATTGTCCCAGTCAGTGCGCGCGTGTTCGCGACGGTGATCAAAAAAGCGCTCGTTATCGTCTTTGGCCTGAAGCGGCTTGATTTCTTTCTCGATGAAAGCATCCAGCACCGCAAGATAGTCGGTAATGTCCTTCGGCATATTGAAGTCCATTTGGCAGTCCTCCCTTTTCAGTTTCTGAGTTTCAGTTTGGTGATTTTTATGGCCCGCGCCGCCATCTGTTAGATGCGTCGCAGGACCGGAATTGCTGTGTCAGATATCTCCCGCGCGCGAGAGTGCCTCAGTTTGTGAGAGAGCGACAAGCGCTTCCACGACCTTCCCTTGGGGAAGTAGGGCGGATTTTTTTACGATACGGCGGATAAGGGGGCAGACCACCATAGAGAGTGTCGGCCCGTTGCCCCGACCCGTTAAGATTTTCGGAAAATTAACAATCTCTATGGGTAACGCGCTGAAAAACCACAAGATTTAGCCGTGAACGAAGGGCGAAGACAGGCCCATCAGCGATTCGGTCCCGCTTCGTTCGGTTAATATTCCAGAGGCTTGCGGAGGTGTCGTTAAGAATTGGGAGAGTCTAGATGTTGAGGTGAAGACCCTCACTCTCCGCGCCGAGCGGCGCTCCCCCTCCCCCAACGGGAGAGGGCTGAGAGCAGGTCACTCACCACTTGCCTTGCACCGCAATTGCCTCGAATGTGCCCGACAAGCAGATGAACATTCACACCCTCAGAAACGAGCCCCGTCCCGCCCGCATCACAGCGGTGCTCGGGCCGACCAACACGGGCAAAACCCATCTCGCCATCGAGCGGATGATGGGGCACGCGTCGGGCATGATCGGCCTGCCGCTCAGGCTGCTGGCGCGCGAAATCTATGAACGTGTGGTCCGCATCAAAGGGGCCCGCGAGGTCGCGCTCATCACCGGCGAAGAAAAAATTCTGCCGCCCCATGCGCGTTATTTCGTCTGCACGGTTGAAGCGATGCCGCTCGACAGGCCGGTTGAATTTCTTTGCATCGACGAAATCCAGCTCGCCGCCGACCGCGAGCGCGGCCACACCTTCACCGAACGGCTTTTGCACGCGCGCGGCTTAAGCGAAACCATGGTGCTCGGGTCCGAAACCGTGCGCGGCCTCATCCAGAAACTGTTGCCGGACACGATATTCATCAACCGCCCGCGCTTTTCAGAACTGACATGGACCGGCTCGAAGAAGCTGACGCGCCTGCCGCGCCGCTCTGCCATCGTCGCTTTCTCCGCCGATCAGGTCTACGCGATTGCCGAAATGATCCGCCGCCAGCGCGGTGGCGCTGCCGTCGTCATGGGCGCGCTTTCACCCCGCACCCGCAACGCACAGGTCGCGCTTTATCAGTCCGGCGACGTTGATTTTCTGGTCGCCACCGACGCCATCGGCATGGGACTCAACATGGATGTGGACCATGTGGCCTTTGCCTCGACCTCCAAATTCGACGGCCAGCAGCACCGGCCTTTGAAAATTTCCGAGATCGCCCAGATCGCAGGCCGCGCCGGCCGGCACATGAACAACGGCACGTTCGGCATCACGGGCGATGCCGCCTCGCTGAGCGACGATGTCATCCACCGCGTTGAAAACCACGAGTTTGATGCAGAACGGGTGTTGCAATGGCGCAACCCGAACCCGGAATTTTCGTCCATCGGAGCGCTTATCAAAAGCCTCGAAGTGCCGCCCAATGTGCCGGGCCTGGTGCGCGCGGGCACCGGCGATGATCTCGATGCGCTGATGCGTATGGCGCAAAACGATGATGTGACGCGCCTCACGCGTGGGGCCCAAGCTATAAAAAGACTATGGGATGTGGCTCAAGTGCCCGATTTCCGCAAGACAATGGCCGCAGAACACGCCGGATTGCTGACACAACTCTATTTGCACCTTGCACAGGGAGACGGCCGAATTCCGCATAACTGGCTGCAAGGCCAGCTCGCCAAGGTCGATCGCACCGATGGGGACATAGATACTTTATCAATGCGCATTGCTCATGTGCGCACCTGGACCTATGTTTCCAACCGCGCAGACTGGCTGCACGATCCTGCGCATTGGCAAGACCGTGCGCGTGCGATAGAGGATAGGCTTTCCGATGCTTTGCATGAGCGTCTGACACAACGGTTCATTGACCGTCGTACCAGCGTCCTGATGAAGCGTCTGCGCCAACAAGAGGATTTAATGGCGGCTGTAAATAGTGACGGCGAAGTGCTGGTGGAGGGCGAATATGTCGGCCGCTTGCAGGGTTTTGTTTTCGTAGCCGATGTAAAGGCCGAAGGCGTGCATGCATCTGTGCTGCGCGAAGCCTCCGAACCCGTGATCGCACTCGAAATCGCTGCCCGTGCCGCGCGCCTCGGCGCTGCCGCTGACGCTGACATTCAATTGTCCGATCACGGACGGCTGATCTGGGACGGCCATCCCGTGGCCCAGCTCAAAGCCTCCGACACGCCGCTTGTGCCCCGCGTCGAGCTTATCGCGGGCGAGGAATTGGCCGGTGTCAGCCGCGAAAACGTAGTCGCCAAGCTCGAAACCTGGTCCAAAGAACATTTCGCCACGGTTCTTTCACCGCTGGTGACATTGCGCGACGCCGAAGACATCGAAGGTCTTGGTCGCGGCATCGCCTTCCGCATTATCGAAAATTTCGGCTCGCTCAACCGTGAAGCGGTGGCCGAGGACGTGCGCGCGCTCGATCAGGCCGCGCGCGGGCAATTACGCAAATATGGCGTACGCTTCGGCGGCTATTCGATTTTCATGCCGGCGCTGTTAAAGCCCGCTCCCGCGCGCGCGTTGCTCATTCTCTGGGCCCTGTCGCGCCAAGGCGTTGAAGACGGTTTCGCTGATCTTCCGGCACCACCGACCGCCGGTCTTACGTCCGTGCCTGCCGATCCGGCGGCGCCTGTTGGTTTCTATGACGCGCTTGGTTTCCGCGTGTCCGGTGGCCGCGCCGTACGCCTCGACATGCTCGAACGCATCGCCGATCTTATCCGTCCCGTCATTACGGCCCGCCATTACAACGGCGGCTTCATCGTCACGCCGGCCATGATGTCGCTTGTCGGCTGTTCAGGCGAAGAGTTTTCAAACCTTCTCAAAGGTCTGGGCTATCGCTCACGCGTCGAAAAAGTGACGCCGCCGAAAATCGAAGAAAAGCCTGCGGAACCTGCAAAATTCATCGTCGAGACAAAATCATCCGCTGTTGAAGCGCCTGCGCCTGAAGCGCCGGTTGATGCATCTGCTGAAGTGCCCACCGAAGTGGCCGCCGAGACAGAAGCACCGGCGGAAGAACCTGTTACTGATACAGCCGAAATCGTCTCCGACGCCCCTGAAGCTGTTGCCGCCGAAACAACGGAAGCCACCGAAGCCGCAAGCGCTGAACCCGCTGTTGCACCCGAAGAAGTCGCCACTGAAGAAGTCGCGGCTGAAATGGTCGAGCTTGAAATCTGGCGTCCGCAGCGCCGTCCTCGTCCGGGCGAACAAGCGCAGCAGCGCCCGCGTCGTCCGCGTCGCAAGCCTGTGGATGCGAATGCAACTGCCGCAGCACCTGCAGATGGCTCAGCGCCCGCAACAGGCGATGCCAAACCCGCAGACGCCGCACGCGGCGCACGCCGCGACCGCAACAAAGGCAAATACGATGCCTTTGGCAAAGGCGGCAAGGAAGGCGGCGGCAAAGAAGGCAGTGAACGTCAGGCCGGCGCGCGCAACGAGGGTCGCCCCGACAACCGAAAAGACGGTCCCAAAGGCAAACGCCGTGATGATCGCAAGGGCGGTGGTCGCGACGATCGCAACAACAAGGGTGGCGAACGCCGCGAGTGGTCCTCCACCCCGCCGCCGCGCCGCGAACGCGGCATAGACCCGGATTCGCCCTTTGCAGCACTCGCCGTGCTGAAAGAGCGCGCCGAAGGCAAGTGAGCCGTGTCGGCGCTTGAACAACGCGTTGATCGCTGGTTGTGGTTTGCGCGCATGATCAAGAGCCGCACGCAGGCCGCCTCTCTCGTCTCGGCGGGCAAGGTGCGCCTCAACGGCACACGCATCGACAAACCCTCGCGCAATGTGAAGCCCGGCGACGTGCTGACCTTTCCGCTCGGGGACCATGTGCGCGTGCTGAAAGTGCTCGACGCGGGCACGAGGCGCGGTCCGGCACCTGAAGCGCAAGCCCTCTACGAGGACCTCGCACCGCCTGCCACCGTCAAAGTCGCGCCCGATGAATTGCCCGACGGCGAACGCGAGCGCGGCAGCGGTCGCCCGACCAAGAAAGAACGCCGGGACCGTGATGCATTTCACAGTTTGAATGAGGATTAATGGGACAATTGACGCAATTGCACCACCCCGTTGATTGCTTTAGATCAGACCCATGTTCGACAAGATCAAAAAATTTCTGACCGTCGATGCCCCGCCCGCACAAAGTGGCCGCATTGATGAGCTTCAGGTCGCTGTGGTCGCGCTGCTGGTGCGCGCCGCCGCGACAGCCGACAGCACCTTCGACGACAATGAGCGCGCCACCATCGCCCGCATGACGGCCGCCCACTTCGATCTGAAAGCGGATGAAGTGACGGCCCTCATCGAAGCCGCCACCGCCGATGAAGCCAATACGCTCGATCTGCACCGCTGGGCACAAGCTATTAAGAAGCACTATGACGAAGCCGAACGCATCAACCTCATTGAGAAAATGTGGGAGGTCGTTTATGCCGATGGCGTGCTCGACGATTACGAAGCCAACCTGTTGCGGCGTGTCGCAGGCCTGATATACGTTCCCGACCGTGAATCCGGTCAGGCGCGTCTGCGCGTTTTGGCAAAGCTCGGCCTCACGCCCGCCTCTGGCGCTTGAGACTTGCTGCCCCTATCTAAGCTTGCCGATGGCCGCAAAGGCCGCATGGCTGGGAGAGTTCGATGACCTATGTAGTGACCGACGCCTGCATCAAATGCAAATATATGGATTGCGTCGAAGTTTGCCCTGTGGATTGCTTCTACGAAGGCGAGAACATGCTCGTCATTCATCCCGACGAATGCATCGACTGCGGCGTCTGCGAACCCGAATGCCCCGCCGATGCAATCAAGGCGGACACTGAATCCGGTCTGGATCAATGGCTCGAACTCAACGCCGAATATGCCGTGCGCTGGCCCAACATCACGATCAAACGTGAAGCGCCCGCCGATGCCGACGACTGGCAGGGCAAACCCGACAAGTTCGAAGCCCATTTCAGCGCCGAGCCCGGCGAAGGCGACTGAGACAAAATTCGCGCTCGGCTAAGGCTTTTCCCCTGCGACATTTGGTCAGCACCCGCCCTAAAACTGCCTATCTTACTGAGAGCACATGCGTTTTGAGCGTGTCAGCTTCCAATAGGGCGTATTTTGTGATAGGCTAGTGCTAGTTCGAAACCACGCGAAACAGTTGCGCGAACCAACGAGAAACGCCGCTCAGACCAAGGGCCTATCCGTTAGTTCTAGTCCTTTGGTGTGGCCCATCTGAACCATCGCGGTTCATTTTGGCCGGTGCAGCCCTGTCCTGTGAGCATTTGGGCAGCCGCACACGAGTATTATTAGAAATGCACAAGGTCGAAGCCGGCCAAGGTTCCCGATGATGTTCAGTTTGAACGTCCCGGGGGACAGGGATCCTTTGTTTCCCTGTTCTGGGTTTCCCTCCTTTTTGGGGTTTTCCTGCCTGGACACGCTTCACCTCAGCGCATGAACGGCGAATTTCAAGGATGGGCGGCTATTCGCATAGGCACACCACACCGGCCGGACCCCTTATGGGAGGCCCCGCCGGTTACTCGGGTATAGGAAAGGCTATGGCGAGCAAAGTGAACAAGCCCCAGAAAACCGGAACCGTCGGCGCGAAAGCCAAACCCTCAGCCTCCAAGGCAGTGGCCGCCAAAAAAGCCGCGCCCAAAACCATGGCGGCAAAAGCAGCCGCGAAGCCCAGCAAATCCTCAAAACCAGTGGCAGCAAAATCTGTGACGTCAAAAGCATCCAGCGCGAAATCAGCCGGCGCCAAAGCCAAACCTGCGGCCAAAGCCACAGCCAAGCCCGCCGCCAAAACGGCTTCCAAGGCAGCCGCAAAGCCCGCCGCCAAGTCAGCTGCGAAACCAGCCGCCAAAGCCAAACCCGCGGCGCCTAAGGCAGCCGCTAAAGCCGCGCCAAAGCCTGCCTCCAAAGCAGCCGCCAAGCCTGCCGCCAAAGCCAAACCCGCAGCCAAGCTCGATGCGATGAAGGTCGGCACCAAAGCAGCAGACAAGACGAACGCGAAAGACGCCGCCAAGACCAGCGACAAGGTTGCCGCCTTCAAGGCAGCCGTCGCCAAAAGCGCGGCCAAGAGCGCCGCGAAATCGGCCAAAGCCAAAGAAAATTCGAAAGTCCCCCCAAAGGGTGCTGCCAAGCCAGCGGCAAAAGCAGCTCCCTCCGTTGCACCGAAAGTAAACAGTACCTCTATGAAGAAACCTGAGGCCACCAAGGCACCCGTCGCACCGGCTGTCAAAGCAGAAGCCAAACCCGAGCCGCGCAAGGAAGACAAACGCCCCAACCCGCGCACCGTCTTCAAGTCCAAGGAATATGTGGTCTATCCCGCGCATGGCGTGGGCCAGATCCTCGACGTTGAAGAACAGGAAGTGGCGGGCCACAAGCTCGAACTCTTTGTCATCAATTTCGACAAAGAAAAAATGACGCTGCGCGTCCCTACTCACAAATGGGAAGCCGTCGGCATGCGCAAGCTTGCGGAAACCAGCGTCGTAGACAACGCCATCGAAACGCTCAAAGGCCGCGCCCGCATCAAACGCACCATGTGGAGCCGTCGCGCGCAGGAGTATGAAGCCAAGATCAACTCCGGCGATCTGATCTCAATCGCCGAAGTGGTCCGCGATCTCTACCGCTCCGAGCGCCAGCCCGAGCAGTCTTATTCCGAACGTCAGCTCTACGAAGCCGCCCTCGACCGCATGGCCCGCGAAGTTGCCGTCGTCGAGCGTATTGCCGATGATGCCGCCGTGCAGAAAGTGGAAGCCGCCCTGCAAAGCGGTTCAGGCCGCAGCGAGAAACCCGCTGCTCCTGCTCCCGTCGCAGCAGAGGCCGAAGCCGTCGTCACCAAGGAAGAGCCGGAAGCCGCATAAGCGATTTCGCCTTCGACAAATCAAAAGGCCCGGTCAGATCGACCGGGCCTTTTTTGTCTGGGACTGTCGCTTCAGGGCGTGACGATTTTGACGCGTTCACCTGCCTGCACCGTCGCATCAGGCGTCAACCCGTTGAGCGCCCGGAAACGTTCAAGCTTATAATCAGCAAAGGGCATCCGCGCGGCAAGCGAGCCCATCGTGTCGCCCGGTTTCACAGTCA
This sequence comes from Parvibaculum sp., assembly GCA_030649335.1. Lineage (GTDB taxonomy): Bacteria > Pseudomonadota > Alphaproteobacteria > Parvibaculales > Parvibaculaceae > Parvibaculum. The sequence goes on from JAUSLL010000089.1 coordinate 69,261, forward strand.
CAATGCGAAGCCGCAGGGGCTTCACAGCCGCCGCTTCCGCCGCCGAAATCAGACGAAAGCTCTGCGCGATGCTGTAAAGCTCGGTGCCGACACGTGCCGGTGCACCTTGCGGCACGCCCACCAGAAACCTATAGACCTTGCCTTGCGGCGCTTCGATGGCAACGAGCATCGCTTCATAATTGCCGATACGCGTTGTCGCGCGTGCTGCATTGAGTCCGTTGACGCTGAATGTCGCCACCGGCGACAGACGCACATTGGCCGCCCAGACCTGCGCGAGATATTGGTCAATCGCAAGATTTGCCGCCTTCTTGCCGGTATCAAATTTGGCAATCGCCTTATTCGCGCCCTGCACCAATACGGCGTCCGTTCCGTTGGTGATGCGATAGCCGGACGGCGCGTCAAAACGGAAATGCCCGACCGGGTGGATAAAGCTCTGTCCACGGATAAGGCCTTGCTCCGGTGCGCTGCCGTAGATCATTCCGTCAATGGCTTTGAAAAGCGCTGTGCGGTTTCGCTCGCCAGCACCGCGCGCAACGCCGCTTGCCAGCGCCTCGCGCCGCGCCGCCGCCACGCGTTCGGGTGTTGCCGGATGGCTCGACAACCAATCAGCCCTCGCCTCATCGCTCTTGCCCGCGATAATGGCTTCAGCACGGGCGTTCACATCCATCGCGGCCAGAAAATCACCTTGTGCATAAGGGTCATATCCCGCTGCAGCGAGATAGCGCACGCCGAGCGTATCGGATTCATATTCCTGATCGCGCGAATAGCTGGCAATGAGACCCTGGCTGCCAAGCCCGACCGCCTGATTAACAGCCGAATTACCGACGACCGCTCCCAGCACCGCGCCGATGACAGAAGCCCCGAGCGCCGCCGTTTGGCGCTGCGCCCCGTGCCGCGCAATAACGTGTCCGATTTCATGGCCGAGCACACCGGCAAGCTCCGCTTCATCATCGACAAGCGATAACAATCCGCGCGTCACATAGACATAGCCGCCGGGCAGCGCGAAAGCATTGACGATATCAGAATTGAGCACCGTCACACGGTAAGGCTGATCAGGCTGTTGCGTGACGCGCGTAATGCGCCGCGTGACATTGGCGACATAGGCACCGACAGCGGGATCGTCATAGACACCACCATAAGTCGCCACAATTTTGGGATGCGCACTCGCACCGGCCGCCGCTTCATCCGACGTAGACATCAGCGGCGCAAGCTGCGATTTACCCGTCACGACATTAGTGGTGCAACCTGCAACAAGTGCGGCAAGCACCGCCGCGACGAGGGGCCGAACGGCATGGCCGCGCGGCATGTCTTCAACCCGTGTCATCAGCCGTCCCGATCCTTTTTATCTTACCTTCGTGAGCACTTCGATTTGTTCGGGCACTGTAACGCGAATTTCAGGACCGTTGTAGCGGGTGACAAAACCCCGGACCCGCAAACGGTGTCCGACGATAGCAGCCACCTCACCGGCGACAATATTGGCGATCTCATCTGCAAAAAGTCTAGCGTCGGCACGCTCAACTGTCACCGTGAAGTCGGTCCGCCAATCGTCACCGAAATTGATATAGAGCCGCCCCTGCCGGTTCGACGCATCCACAACGATGCCTTCCACAAGCATGTAATGACCTTCATCACCCATCAAGCCATCCACATCATCCGCATTGCGTGGCGTGAAAGCAGGATCGCGCCACAACCCGCGCTGCGCCTGCCGCGCCGTAGCTTCGATCACAAGCAAAGCCTCCAGACAATCACGCGCGCGCTTTTGCGGCATAACACGCGCAAGCCCACGCGCCACCAGCTTCTCCTGCAACAGCACACCCTCACCCGTCACCACCAGCATCTGCAACCGGCCATAACGGTCTTGCGGCTGCAGCACGGGATGGAGGCGCACCGGCGCGTTGATCGCGTCAAAAACCTGTCGCCAGCCCGCCCGCACTTTATCGTCCGGCGGCGTCTCAATACCGGCAAGCAACATCTGCCGCCCATCGGCAAGCATCACCGTGCCGTCAGCACCAAGCGACATGATGGTTGCGGTTTGCGATTTTTGGGACCAGCAGGCGGCCTGCGCCTGCACGGGGAGCGTTAGACAGAGCGCAACAATGACGCCCGGCAATATCCGACCCTGCCACTTCAAAGCGCGACCAGGTCTCATATGCCTCTCAGCCCGCGACAGCGACAGGCTCAGCGCCCGGCACCATACGCAGCGCGATGATGGCTGCCTCAGTGCGATTGCGCACACCGAGCGCCTGCAGGATCGCATTGACGTGCAGTTTTACAGTGGCAACAGAGATCCCGAGTTCGCGCGCGATTTCCTGATTGGAACGACCCTTGCCGATTTCGATCAGCACTTCGGCTTGTCGCGGTGTCAGCTTGTCTTGGCTGTTGTGAAAATATGCTTCCGGCGCTTCAGCAAAGCCTTCATGCCGGTTGGCGAGCAAAGCGTCCGGTACATAGCGACCGCCCATCTCGATGAGGCTCATCGCATTGAGCACAAGGTTCACACCCAGCGCCTTCGGCACGAACCCGTGGACGCCAAGTTCCATGACATCACGGATGAAGGCGGGTGTGTCGCGGTCGCTGAAAACCGCAATGCGCGGACCTTGCGCGATGAGGTTGCGGATCAGATCAGAGCGTTCCGGCGTATTGGGCCCGACAAGTTCGAGCAATAGCATATCGACGCCCGCCACATCGATCCGCTTGAGCGCGTCACGTCCAGCCAGAACGGCAATCTCCGACGCTTTGTCGAATTGGGCAACAATGCCACGCAGGCCTTCGCAAAAAATAGGCTGCTCACCGACGATCAGAATTTTCACAGGCGAACTCCCTTGCACAGCACGGGAACACGAGCAGCAGCGGGACCATTCATTTCAACTATAGAGTGTGATACGTACAAAATACAACCCATTTCAACCAAAAGCTGTACCCAGTTTTGACCCGAATCGGGCAATGCGTAAAGCAGAAGGTGAAGATGTTCAGGCCACATGATGCGCAACTTTCTATAGCGGCCCATCAGATCGGACTAAACCGAAGGATGAGCCTTGATAGGCCCACCCTCGCAAGTCCGGTGCCGCATCGCGCGCTTGAATGAAAACCCGCCCAACCCGCCAAATTCCTCAAAACCCGGCACCCCGTCGCCCGCCCGCGCTTCGTTTTGACACGTGATTAGTGTGTAATTTCAAAACATTGCGAGGCTTGAAAGCGTGACGTAGGGTGCGCACGTCGAGAGGCAGTCACGTCCCAATGCTTCACCCCGCACAAGGCGACCACAGGGCAAAACCATGCGGTACCGAGCGGATACGAGGTTTCCCACTTCAGACTTTGGCTCCGTAGCTCAGCTGGATAGAGCACCAGATTCCTAATCTGGGGGTCGCGCGTTCGAATCGCGCCGGAGTCACCATTTCACTTGCCCCTCCCCACCAAGCCGCCGGAGAACACATCACATGAAAATCTGGAAAGGCTCCGCGAGTTCATCCAACACGCGCAGCATCCTGAAGACAATCAGCTGGCGTGTAACCGCGAGTGCCGACACATTTCTCATTGCATGGTTTGTCACCGGCCAACCGATGATGGGCGGCGCCATTGCGCTGGGCGAAGTGCTGACCAAACTGGTCTGGTATTACATGCACGAGCGCATCTGGGCCCATATCAACGTTGAGTGAGATTACTCAAACCGCAGCGCGTCAATCGGATCGAGACGGGCAGCATTGCGGGCCGGAAAATACCCAAATACCACGCCCACCAGCGCCGAAAAAATAAAGGCGACGCCGATAATCGGCAGGTTGAGCACAAAGGGTATGGCAAAGGCGGAGGCCACCACCGCCGAAATGATGAGCCCGAGCACAATCCCGACGAGCCCACCCGCGAGCGACAAAGCTCCAGCCTCCACCAAAAACTGCATCAGCACTTCGCGTTCAAAAGCGCCGATGGCGAGCCTTATGCCGATCTCGCGTGTACGCTCCGTGACCGACACCAGCATGATATTCATGATGCCGATGCCGCCCACAAGAAGGCTGATCGCTGCCACCGCACCAAGAAACGTGGTGAGCAAGGCCGTCGTGCCTTCTACAAGCGCCGCGATCTCGCGCATATCCTGCACCTGAAAATCATCGACCTTGCCTTGCGTGATGTGACGTCGCTGCTGCAAGAGTGCCGTCGCCTCCGCCTTCACCTTGTCGATGGAGCCCGCCGAACTCGCCGAGAGAAAGATCACGGAAATATCATCCGTGCCTGATATGCGCCGCTGAAAAGCAAGCAGCGGCATCAGCACCGCATCGTCCTGATCCTGCCCGAAAGTGGACGAGCCCTTGCCCTGCAACACACCGATGACTTCACACGAGCTTGGCCCCAGCCGCAGCCGCGCGCCGAGCGGGTCCTGAGCACCGAAAAGATTTTTATGCACTGTCGCGCCGATAACGCAGACCGCGCGACCGGCCCGTTCCTCCGCCTCGTCAAATATACGACCTTTCACAACCGGCCATTGCCGCACTGTGAAGTAAGCGTCCGTTACACCCGACACTGTTGTCGTCCAATTGGCATTGGCAAACACCGCCCGCACCGATTTCGACGCCATGGGCGCGACCACATCAAGCCCCGCCACATTGCGCTCCAGCGCCGTTGCATCCGCCTGTTTGAAAGCCGTGACGCCCGCGCTCGGGCCCCGCTGGCGACTTCCGGGCATCACCATCAGCAGGTTCTTGCCGAGGCTTGAAATATCACTCGATACTTTTTGCTGCGCGCCGCCGCCGAGCGTCACCATGGCAATGACAGCGGCCACACCAATGATGATGCCGAGCATAGTCAGCGCCGAGCGCAAAAAATTACGCCGTATTTCACGCGCCGACAGGATCAGGGTTTCAATAAACATGCGTTCGCCCCCGCGGGCTTTGCGCTTTGTCGGATGCTATCAACCCGTCGCGGAAAATCACCGAACGATTGGCAAAGGCTGCCATATCGGCTTCATGTGTCACCATGACGATGGTGATGTTCTGCTCGCGGTTGAGGGCCACAAGAAGTTCCATGATTTCGGCAGAGCGCTGCGTATCAAGATTGCCGGTCGGCTCGTCGGCCAGCAACACCGCAGGCTCGCTCGCAATGGCGCGCGCAATCGCAACGCGCTGCTGCTGACCGCCGGAAAGTTCAGCAGACGTGTGCCCAGCACGATCGGCAAGCCCCACAGCGTCGAGCGCCGCACGCGCGCGCTTATGCCGTTCCGCGCGTGGCAAACCGCGATAAATGAGCGGCAATTCAACATTCTCAAGCGCCGTCGTGCGCTTGAGCAAATTAAAACCCTGAAACACAAAACCCAGATAATTGCGCCGCAACAGCGCCCGCTGGTCGCGCGTCAAGCTGCCGACATCAACGCCGCGGAAAAAATAATGCCCGTCGCTTGGCGTATCAAGACAGCCGATAATATTCATGCAAGTCGATTTGCCGGACCCGCTCGGGCCCATAATTGCAACGAACTCGCCGTCGCGGATCGTAAGATCAACACCATCAAGCGCCCGCACCTCGCTCTCGCCCGCCCCGTAGATTTTGTGCAAATCCCGGAACTCAACAAGCGGCGGCTCGGCTGATGTCACAGGCCCTGCCATGTTACTGGCCACTTGCTTTTGATTTAACCTTAATGTCGGTGAGCACACCCACACCATCCGTCACGTCGCCGCCTAGAACTTCTGTCTGCTGACCATTGCTAAGGCCAAGGTCAAGCGCAACAGACACAGGCTCGCCGTCCTTCAAAATCCAGACGGGCTTTGTCACATGACCTTCTGCCGTCACAACAGCTTCGGCAGATTTTGCGTCCGGTGGCGTGAAACGTGTCGCGCCGTTCGGCACCAACAGCACATTCTTCTTCTCTGCGGTAATAATTTCTGCCGTCGCCGTCATGCCCGGCCGCAGTGCAAGGTCGGCATTGTCGATGGAGAGCACCGCCACATAGGAAACGACATTGTTGGTCGTGGTCGAAGCGAGATGCAGTTTTTTGATTTCTGCCTGAAACCGGCGATTGGGATAAGCGTCCACGCTGAATGACGCCGACTGACCCTCGCGCACCTGACCGACGTCCGCCTCATCCACATTGACCTGCAATTCCATATGCCGCAGATCGTCGGCCAGCGTGAAGAGTGTCGGCGTTTCAAAGGTCGCCGCAACCGTCTGGCCGGGTTCGATATTGCGCTCGATCACCACGCCGTCGATGGGCGAGCGGATGACGGCCTTGGAGAGCGAGGTTTCGTCCGCCGCAAGTTGGGCTTCATTGGCTTCGACGCGTGCCTTGCCACCCGCGTAATTGGCTTCAGCGCGTTTCATATCCGCCAGCGCCATGTCGAGTTCCAACTGCGAGACCGCGTTGGCGGCGGCGAGACCCTTGTAGCGCCTCCACTTGGCCGCCGTCTCAATGCGGCTTGCCTGATATTGCAAAACCGTCGCGCGGGATTCATCCAGCGTCGCCTCGGATTTGGCGAGCGTATTACGCAATGCCGTCGTATCGATCTCGGCAAGCACCTGATCTTTTTTCACTTCATCGTTGAAATCAGCGAGCACCTTGTCGATACGGCCCGAAATTTCACTGCCAACCGTAACAGAGGTCTCGGGCTCCACCGTACCCGTCGCTGTCACAATGACCTTGAGGTCACCGCGCACGACCGGCTCGCTCACATATTCAGGTGCATCCGGCCCGCGCAGAAAGAGCCACCAGATCACAAACAAGGCAATGACGAACGCAATGCCACCGGCAAGATAAGGATGCTCACCCGCCCAGACGCGCCATTTCATGCGGCCCGCGTCGGGGCCAAGCCCCAGCCGCGCACTCACGTCTCTACTCGCCTCACTCATCGCTCAATATGCGCTGCTGCGCCCTCTGCTATTTCGAGTTCGCCGTTTCTTGATCGGGCGGCCTGAAAAGATCTAACGTCGAACCTGTCGCAATCCGTCGTTCACATATGGGGACCGTCGGCGGCATAGTCTAGGAGGGCACGTTCCCGCGCAATAGGTCTCGCAAGACCCGGCAGCCTATGACATTCTGTCGCCACGGCGCTCCTGCCTGCGACCGACCCGACTGCCTGAACGCCGGGACAAGAGACAAGCAACCCTTTCATGCGCCGTATTCTGATCATCAAACATGGGGCCTTCGGCGACGTCATCCAATCGGAAGGCGCGCTGCATGATATTCGCGAACATCACAAGGGTGATGACATCGCGGTCCTGACCACAACGCCCTATCGCCGTATCTTTGAACGCTGCCCTTGGGTCGATCGTGTGATCACCGATCCGCGCGCGCCGCGCTGGCGCATCGACCTCATGCGCAAACTCGGCCAAAGCCTCGCCGCTGAAAAATTCGACATGGTCTATGACCTGCAGAATTCCGCCCGCACCGCTTTTTATTATCGCTGGTTCTTCAAAGATGTGGAGTGGTCAGGCACCGCCAAAGGCGCAAGCCATCCCGTGCGCCTCAAGAACCCCAAGAAGGTCCGCTCGCTTGACCGCATGGCGAGCCAGTTGAAAGACGCAGGGCTCACCGTGCGCTATTCGCGCCGCCCCAATGTGTCATGGATGGCCGACGACATGGACGCGCTCATTGCAGAAGAAGGCATCAAAGACCCGTTCATCCTGCTGATCCCAGGTTGCTCGATCCGCCACCCGCAAAAGCGCTGGCCCTATTACGCCGACCTCGCCAATCGTCTGATGAGCGAAGGCTATCAGATCGTGACGGCGCCCGGTCCCGATGAGCTTGATCTGGCCGCCACCATTCCCGGCATCACGCTCAAAGGCCCGCGCGGCTTTTTGAATTGGTTTGAACTCGCCGGCGTGATGAAGCGCGCGGCTTTCATTGTCGGCAATGACACAGGGCCAAGCCACTTGGCGGCCCATCTCGGCGCGCAGGGCCTCGCTCTCTTTGGCGCGCATACGACAGCCGAGCGCACCGGCATCGAACGGGAAAATTTCACCGCGATCGAAGTCTCGCAACTTTCAAGTCTGCCGGTCGCCCGCGTCCTCGATGAGGTGCACTTGCGCGTCAGTGCCGTTCAGTTGAATTCGGTATAAGATTTTTCTTCGATGATGGTCGAGCCTGTCAGAAGGTTGATGTCCTTCTTCAGCGCCGCGCGTTTGTCGTTCTGAATATAGACAGAGCGCGCAATATCAATGAACTTCTGACCGAAATCCTTATCCGCCTCGCATTGACGAATATCATCTTCGATCACCCAAAGGTCCTCGTTGACCTTCTTGAGCGCTGCTTCCAGCCGCGTCAGTTCGGCGCTTGCCGGAATGTGCTTCACGCGTGCCGCTTCCAGAACAGCAAGCTCGTGGCGCACATTTTTCAGCTTGGCCTCGTCGCTCATCCGCTCGGACTTGATCGCCAGAATGGTAATTTTGTCGATCAACTCACCGGGACCGACATCGATCAGAATGGATTGGGCGGCGCTCTTGCTCATATCGTCCTCAAAGATCGCAGCGGCGAACGGAACAAACCGCGCCGGTGCATTTTGCATGCGCTTTTATAGCCAAGGGAGGCGCATACATGCCAGAATGAATTTGGTCGCGGCATCTGCGGCGGGGATTTGGCGGGACTTCACCCGCCATATGGGCCGAAATTCTTTCAAACGGGGTCAAATGTCGCTGATTGCGCGCTTTGTGGAGCAGCTTCAACGCATGCTTTCCGAGCAGGAGCAAAGGCTCTCCATGCGCGAAAGCGACCCCTGGCTCTTCATCGCCATTGACGGCGTCGAGTTTCGTGCCCGCGACTGGTCAGCTGGCGGCGCGCGCCTGCAGGCCTGCACCGCCGATCTCGCCATCGGCCAGATCGTGTCGGGGCGTCTGCGCTGGCACAAGCGCGAGGCAGGCCACATTTTCACTGCCGAAGTGATGCGGCTTGATCTCGGCGGCGAGGTGGCCCTGCGCTGGCTCGACCTGCCGGATGTTGTTTTCGCCGCGATGGAACCGCCCGAACAATAAGCACGCGACCCCCGCGCCAAGGCGGACGTTGCGGCATTTCACAGCCTCTCGCCTCGCGCCCTGACGCAAGCTAGGCTCCCCCCAACAGTATTTTCGAAAAAACCTGACGGGAGAAAACAATGGCCGACGCTTATCCGACATATGAAACAATCCTCATCCGCAAAGAAGGCCCTGTCGATTGGGTGACATTGAACCGCCCCGACATGCTCAACGCGATCAACCCGACGCTGACAGCTGAGCTGCAGGATTATTTTGGTCGTCTTTATACAGATCAAACCGTTCGCATCGTCGTCCTCAAAGGCGCGGGCCGCGCCTTTTGTGCGGGCCTTGACCTGAAGCATCGCGAAAGCACCACCGAGAACAGTTCAGGTGGCGTGGTCGCAGGGCTTCGCACGCAGCGCGCCATCAGCGAGATCGTCATGAAAATGCGCCGCTGCCCGCAGGCCATCATCAGCCTCATCCACGGCCCCGCTTGCGGCGGCGGCTTCGCTTTCGCGCTGGCCTCAGACATCCGCATCGCCGGTGAGAGCGCGCGCATGAACGCCGCCTTCATCCGCATCGGCCTGTCGGCCTGCGACATCGGCGTGTCCTATTTTCTGCCGCGCCTTGTCGGCGTTTCGGTCGCCTCCGAACTCATGCTCACAGGCCGCTTCATCAATGCCGATCGCGCGCTCCGCGTGGGCCTCGTCTCCGAAGTCGTGGCCGACGACAAGCTCGAAGAAGCGGCACGTCCATACCTCGACGAGATGCTCACAACCTCGCCGCTCGGCCTCCGCCTCACCAAAGAATGTCTCAACATGTCGGTGGATGCAGGCAGTCTGGAGGCTGCCGTCGCGATGGAAGACCGCAACCAGATTCTGGCCTCCCAAACCAATGATTTCAAAGAAGGCATCGCCGCCTTCCTTCAGAAGCGCAAGCCCAGCTTCACCAATTCCTAGCGGTTTGAACCTTATCGGTTCATCATTTGCAAAGCCTGGGGCGGCATAAGTGTCCAAAATAGAGGTGTATTAACCCGTTTAGTGACACAATGCCGCCTTGGAAACCCAAGGACCCACATGGCCGGCTTTCAACTGCAATTCATCGACGACTTTAAACAGGTGCCGTTCCGCATCGGGAAAAGTCGCGCGATGGTCGATCACTGGCAGTCGCTGCGCGGCAACGGGCCCGTGCCGCGTGCGGAAGACATCAGCCCCGGTTCGATGAAGGCCCTGCTCTCGGAAATTTTCATCTTTGAACTGCCGGATGACGGATCGATCCGCTACAGGCTTGCGGGCACACAAGCGGTCAAACGTCTGGGATTTGAGCCCAAGGGCATGAACCTTCTCGACCTGACACCGGAGGATGCTCGCCCCTTCGTGGCCGGCGCCTTTCAGTTGGTCTCCAATCATCATGTCGGCGGGTTGGCGCATTTCTCGTCATCATCAGAGCATCGAAAAGACTACGGCCTCGAACTCGTGCTGCTGCCGATCACAGCGCCCGACGGCCAGCCGCCCCGCATCCTCTCCCTCTCCACGCGCCTCGATCCCGAAGACGTGCGAGATGACGAGGGCAAGACCGAAATTTTTGCCGTGGAAGTCGAGAACGCCGTCATCTTCGATCTGGGCTTCGGCATCCCCGCCGAACTCCGCGGCCTTGCATAAAGCCCGGACAACGCGCCCGTGCTAGGCTCCTGAAAACATCAGGAACCAGACATGCGCTCCATGCTCCTCCATTCCCATCCCACAACCGTCTTGGCCCGACTTGATCGGGCCATCCATCTTCTCACGCGCCGTGCTGCAAGCTGGATCCCACGATCAAGTCGGGCCAAGACGGTGATGGTGCTCCTTCTGGCCTTCTTCACCGCAGCCCCCGCCCTCGCCGCTTCCATGCCCAAAGCCGACTACCGCGCCGCAATGGAAAGTCTCGACGAAATCGAAACCCTCATCACCCAAACCATCACCGCCCTCAACGCAGGCATGAGCCAGACAGGCGCACGTGCCGCCCTCCCGCACGTACAAGAACGCCTCCAATGGATGCGCGACCTCAAAGTCGCCGCCGCCAAAGTGGACACAAGCCACACATTGCGCTCGCGCAACTCAGACAGCCAACGCGCCCAATGCCTCATCATGCGCTCAGGGCTCATGGACGCGACATTTCAGGACGTGATGGTGAATGTGTCGATGAAGGCGCGGGGGGTCGCCGACGATGCATTGCTGCCGATGGATCCCGACGCCATCGCACACATGACAAAGCCCCGTTTTTGTAGCTAAATGCCGCCCGGACGCTGCGGCAGAACAATGGTAACCATGGGGCTTAAGGGCGATAAGACCCTCGACAAAACCCTTATTCCATGTCATTTTCCGCCGCGTTTTACTTACATTCCTGAAAGCATT
>JAUSLL010000126.1 GCA_030649335.1 Parvibaculum sp.
CATGCAGATGCTGGTCGAAGGCCTCGCCATGGGTGCTTTCGCCACGTTCTACGCCAAGGCCCGCGATCCGCTGCTCGTCAAACTGATGCAGCTCGTGATGACGGACGAAGCCTTCCATCACAAGTTCGGCAAAATCTGGGCCGACCGCACCATTCCGAAACTCTCGGCTGAAGAACAGAACATCATCGAAGACTGGGCGGCCGAGTGCTTCCAGACATTGCTCTTCAACCTCGTGAACCCCGAGCAGAAGCAGATCCTCTACGCAGAATTCGGCCTCCACTGGGAACAGGTCACGGCGGAAATGATCGAAGCCATTTCCGACGAGAAGCGCAAAGAAGACATGAAGGAAGCCACCAACATCTTCCGCGTGCTCATCAAGACGCTGCTCAAAGCCGGTATTATTACCGACCGCACAAAGGCCTTCTACCAGACCTATGTGGACATGGACGAGCTGCGAAATGAAGGCGACCGCATGGTCGGTGACGACATTGCCGAAGACGGCATCCGTTACCTCCAGAAGATCAATTTCGGCGCCAATGTGGATGCATTGAAGAACATCTCGATCCACGCCGCGGAGTAAATTTAATTCTCCTCGCGTGATTCGATCCTCCTTAAAAGGCGGCCCTGTTAAACGGGCCGCCTTTTTCTTGTTGCGGGTTTTGCCTGCACCCGTTCGACGCCCCGGCTTGCGTTCGACGGAATGTGCAAATCCCGCTAGGCTCGCGGCCATGTTTGATCCCGCCACACTCGACGCGCTGCACAAAGACATAGCGCCGCAAAGCCCCGACCTTCCCGCGCCCGACCAATGGCGGCTGGCGGGCGAAGGCCTGTGGGGCGGCGTCTATGATCTAGGTGATGGCAGCGCGTTGAAAATCACGCGCCGTCACGGCGGTCTCGGCAATGGCGAGGCGCTGCATCACCGCGAGGCGCAGGCACTCGCACTTCTTGATGGTCTCACCACCGACTATGTGCGCGTGCCGCGACTTTACGGGGCGGCCCCTTTCACCAATAGCTATCTGGGGTCCGCGCCGCCGCTTGCAGGTTGGCTGCGGCTTGAAATGCTGGCGGGTGCGCGCCTGAGCACGGACGCCGCTCTCACCATGCCAGCTCGTTCGCGCGATTTGCTCGCAGAGCGTCTGGGTGCTGCCATTGCTGATTTCAACGTGCAGGCGAGCGCCCGCGCTGAGGCCGCGTCGAGCAAACTTGCCGACACGATTACGCGCAGTCTGGCGCTGGCGCGCACGCAACTCGGCAGCGCCGACATGCACCGCGCGGCGGACGCTATCGCGGCGGCATGGGAGCGCAAATATTCAGCCGGTCCGCTGGTCTTTGTGCATGGCGACCTCAACCCCGGCAATATCATCGACGGCGGGCCCGACCGCCCGCTCGGCCTTGTTGATTTTGCCGAGAGCGGCTGGAGCCTTGCTGAAACCGAATTCCGGCATTTCGAGCCGCTGGGCGCGATGCGCGACAGCGCCTTTCGCGGCTTCACAGCGCGACGCGGGCAAGCGCCCGACATGACGGCCTATTATCTGGCATCGGCTGCCGACGCGCTGATGACCATTGCCATTCGCGGCAATGCAGGCCATCCGCGCGATCAGATGCGCCGCAACGGGTTGTTGCGTCACTGCCTGCACGAGGCAGGACTTGAGGTCGGAGACCCTGCGCAATGAGCGATGATAAAATCGAAGGGCGGGAAATCGAAGATAGTTTTCAATTGTTCGACGGGCGACAATCGCCGACGGCAGCTGCCATCCAGCGCGGTTGCGCACGCCTTCTCGCGCAGATGAATTTCACGCCTGTTACCGAACTGACGCTCGCCACCGGCCGGCGCGCCGACATGATTGCGCTCGGGCCCAAGGGCGACATCATCATTATCGAGATCAAGTCGAGCCTTGCCGATTATCAGGCCGATCATAAATGGGAGGACTATCTGGAATTTTGCGACCGCTTTTATTTTGCGGTGACGGCGGAATTCCCGACAGAGATCTTGCCCGCCGACGTCGGCTATATTATTGCCGACCGCTTCGGGGCTGAAATTCTGCGCGAAGGCACGCATGACGGGAGGCTTGCGCCGGCGCGGCGCAAGGCGCTGACGCTGCTTTACGCCCGCGTTGCGGCGCGGCGCATGATGCGGTTTCTGGATCCGGAATAGACATTCTTGACATTATACGTATAACGTACTAACTTACGATATGATCCGGAGCTTTGCAGATAAGGACACAGAAGCCCTGTGGCAGCGGCAATCCGTCAGACGGTTCCGGGCCTTTGAACGTGTTGCTTTGCGCAAGCTTGTGCAGATTGATGCGAGCCCGTCGCTTGACGACTTGCGTTTTCCGCCCGGCAATCGATTGGAAGCATTGAAAGGTTCGCGGCAGGGACAAATGTCTTTGCGCATCAATGATCAATGGCGCATCTGTTTTCGCTGGCGAGACGGCGGCGCGGAAGATGTCGAAATTGTTGACTATCATTAGAACGGTGAGTTTTGACACATGGCCAAATTGACACCCATTCACCCCGGCGAAGTGCTGGTGGAAGACTTCATGAAACCGCTGTCGCTGAGCGCCAATGCGCTCGCCAAGAAACTCGGCGTACCGGCAAACCGCATCAGTTCAATTGTCGGCGGCAAACGCGATGTGTCGCCTGATACCGCGCTCAGGCTTGAGCGGGCTTTCGGATCGTCCGCCGAATACTGGCTTAATCTGCAAGCGCATTTCGATCTGGAAACCGCTCGCGATATCATCGACAAAAAGGAACTCGCGGCGATTAAAACCATTCGCGCGGCTTGATGCATGCCGCGAGCGGATGAATTTGCCTGTGCCGAGAAGCGCTAGGAACTGAGAGCGCCGCCCTGGACCCCGGGACAAGCCCGGGGTGACAGATGAGATAGTGTTGAAAAGCAGCTCGCTATTACTTCGGCGCGCGCTTAGCCAAGATGCGCTGCAATGTGCGGCGGTGCATGTTGAGGCGGCGGGCGGTTTCCGACACGTTGCGGTCGCAGAGTTCGTAGACGCGCTGGATATGTTCCCAGCGCACACGGTCGGCCGACATCGGATTTTCCGGCGGGTCGGCCTTGTCGCCTTCTTTGGCAAGAAGGGCCGCTTCAATCGCGTCGGCGTCTGAAGGTTTGGCGAGATAATCGACGGCGCCGAGTTTTACGGCTGCCACCGCTGTCGCGATATTGCCGTAGCCTGTCAGCACGACGATGCGCGCCTCGGGCCGGATTTCCTGAATCGTCGCCACCACATCAAGACCATTGCCGTCTTCAAGCCGGAGATCGACCACCGCGAAGGCGGGTTTCTTGGCGCGGGCGAAGTCTTTGCCGTCTTTCACCGTATTGGCAATCGTCACTTCAAAGCCGCGCGATTCCATCGCGCGGGCAAGCCGCGTCAGAAACGGCGCATCATCGTCGACCAGCAACAACGTCCTGTCTTCAGGAATGAAGGGCCGGGCGGCATCTTCAGCTTTGTCGTTCATTTTTTGCACTTCATTGTGGTGAGAGGCATTTGGCGTGTGAGTGAGCGGGATTTTAGGCTGAATGGCGCGATAAGGCCAACATATTGAAATCCATGATGAATAAGTCGATCCACCTCAGGCTTTCAGGGGAAAGGGTGAATCGGCTTCAATGGCCTCGCGCGGCCATGTCACCGTCACCTGCGCGCCCAGTTTGCCATCTTGCCGGTGAGCGATCTCAACTTTCGCCTTGGTACGTTCGAGCAATGTCTTGGCAATGAAGAAGCCCAGCCCCATGCCTTCATGTTCGGCGTCGGGTTCGTCCGCATGGCTGTCGCGCGCCGAACGAGGGCGCGTCGTTACGTAGGGTTCGCCGATTTTCTCGATCACGTCGGGCGAAAAACCCGGCCCGTCATCGATGATCGACAGCATGATCTTGCGCGAGGTGTAAACGACAATGAGTGCCACTTCGGATTTTGCAAAATCTGCTGCGTTTTCGATGAAATTGCCAAGCCCGTAGAGAATTTCCGGACGTCGCCAGATTTCGGGTTCGGAGGTTTCCTGCTCGCCCGGCAGGATCGATACCGCAAAATGCACATCGAGGTCGCGGTGCGGGTTGATCACCTCGTCCAGCAACACATGAAGCGGCAGGCGTGAATAAAGCGCGTCCTCGCCCTTGGGTTCGCGGGACAAGCGACCCAAAATTTCCTTGCAACGTTCGGCCTGACTGGCGAGGAGCACAAGGTCCTCGCGCATTTCTTCTTCCGTCAGACCGCCGCGCAAAAGTTCCTTGGCGACAAGCGCGATGGTGCCGAGCGGTGTGCCGAGTTCGTGGGCGGCGGCGGCGGCCAATCCGTCGAGCGCCGAGAGGCGTTGCGCGCGGGCCAACACGAATTGCGTTGCCGACAAGGCTGCCGACATACGTTTTGATTCCTGCGAAATGCGCCACGCGTAAGCGGCCATGAAACCAAGGCCGAGCGAGATCGAGGCCCAATTGCCTGCAAGATAAAGATCGGGCACCGTGAATTGTTCATCCACGCGCCACGGCAGCGGCATATGGAAGAAGGCCAGCGAGGTCACATAGACGAGCGACAGGCCCAAGAGCGCGATGGTTGACCGCAGCGACAGGGTCGTTGCCGAAATCGTCACCGGTGCCATGAACAAAAGCGCGAAGGGGTTTTGCAAACCGCCGGTGAGAAAGAGCAGCACCGCAAGCTGCGCAAGGTCGATGGCGAAATAAACCGCCGCCTGCCAGTCGGGCAGACGAACCGTTGTGCGGTAGCGCAGGGTGAGAAAAATATTGAGGCCGGCAGACGCGAGGATCGCCAGCAGGCAGAGGCCGAGCGGCAGGGGAAACTCGAAAACAAAATGCACCAGCAGCACGGCGACGAGCTGTCCGGCAATGGCGAGCCAGCGCAGCAGCACCAATGTCTGCAAGCGCACGCGACCTGATTCCACCTCACCCAGACGCATCTCGGGGCTCAGCAGACGGCGGCGCACCCAACGCATGCCGCGCACATCCTGTTCTTCGACTACGGCCATGACCGGCCCTCCCTCAGACTTATTATGTGCCGGAGTGTAGCGCGGTTCGCGGGCCTGTCAGGCGTTCAATTGATTTATCGGTTCGACGGCCAGCCCCTCAGTGGGCGGCTCTCGCCGATCGACATGATCCAGGCATCGGCAGGCGACAGACCTGCGGCATCGGCGGCGGCGCGAAAGCGCACCGGCGGTTCGAAAGGAGGTTCGATGGTGAGCAGCACCGTTCCCCAATGCATGCCGATGACACGGCGCGCTTTGAGATCGAGCGCCATTTGCACGGCTTCTTCGGGGTTGGCGTGGCTTGCCTTCATCATGGCACGCGGCTCATAGGCCCCGATGCCGAGAAGGGCTGTATCAAAGGGTCCGTATTGCTCGCCGATTTCCCGGAACACAGGTCCGTAGCCGCTGTCGCCGCCAAAGAATAGCGAGTGATCGGCGGTTGCCATGCTAAAGCCCGCCCAGAGCGTTTTGTTGGTGTCGAAGCTCGAACGCCGCGACCAGTGGACCACCGGCAGCGCCGTGAAAGTGACACCGCCCTGCTCGTGGCTCTCGTGCCAGTCGAGTTCGATGACATTGGGGAAACCGCGCTCGCGAAAAAAGGCGCC
Source organism: Parvibaculum sp. (assembly GCA_030649335.1). Classification (GTDB taxonomy): domain Bacteria; phylum Pseudomonadota; class Alphaproteobacteria; order Parvibaculales; family Parvibaculaceae; genus Parvibaculum. The sequence continues at coordinate 5,598 of JAUSLL010000126.1, forward strand.
GAGCTTCAGCGGCACGATGACCGTCATGTCGGCCTTATGCGTGAGCCGCGACAGGGCACGCTCATCAAGATGGTCATAATGATTGTGGCTCACCACCAGCACATCAACGCGCGGCAGTTCCGACATCGGCACGCCGCATTTGACGAAACGTTTGGGGCCGAGTTTTCCCGGACCTGCATTGGAGGTGAGGTAGGGGTCAGTGAGAATGGTGAGACCGCCGAGCCGGATCAGAAAGGCCGCGTGCCCGAGCCATGTGAGAAAGTCTTCTGTGCCCGCCGCATAGGTTTCGAGCGCCCGCGTGGCGATATCGCGCGGCAGAACATGGCCGTCGGGGATATCCACTTTGCGGCTGCCGCGTTTGAGCATTTCAAAAAAGAAAGGGCCGGCGTGACGCATCCGTCCGAGGGCGCGGCGCGGACTGCCACGGGGATTGCGGAACGTGCCATCGGCCATGTGATGCCAGGGCGAGCCGCCGTCCGCGTCGTAACTGGTGCCTGCCAGATGATGTACGTGCGCGTCGTCGGGATTGTCGGCAACATGGGGCGCGTCGGCGCCCGCGATTTTCGCGCTCGCTTTATGCAGACCGGTTTTGAACTTTGTCGTGCTTTGACGAAACTTGCCCTTGCCCGATTTCTTTGCAGGCGCGGAACTGTCGTCGGGGGGTGTCGTTGTTGTCACCATTGTCCTTGGAATATAGGAACGCCGCGTCCGATCACAAAGGGCGAGATTGCACCTCTTTGAGTAAGCTCATGCCTCAGGCACCTGCATCCCGCAACAACTGGGCGATATCGTCATAATGACGCTCTTCGGCAAGATCGAGCAGCGTGCGTCCCGTAATATCGGTATCGGAAAAATCGGCATTGTGATCGAGCAGCAGCTTCACAATGGCGGTGCGGCGCGCGCGCACGGCAATGAAAAGGGCTGAATCGCCGTGATCCGCGATGATATCGGGGTTCGCGCCTGCATTGAGCAGCACCGACACATAGGCGGTGCGACCGGCCAATGTGGCGGCCGTCAACGCCGTGCGTCCGTCTCTGGCCTTACGGTTCGGGTTTGCGCCGTGTTCGAGCAAATATTTCAGGGCTTCGAGCTGGCCGTTATCAACCGCCACAATGATCGCCGGTACATAGGCAATACCGCCGTCGTCCGGGGGAATGCCGCGCATCAACTGGTCGCGTATGCCCTCAATATTGCCGTCGCGGGTCGCTTCAATGAGCTCATTGTCGGGAAGGCGCACATCCTGACCGGGGAAGATTTCACCCGCCGCCCGCGCCGGAGATGGCAGGGTCACTACGGCGGTCAACACAGCCAAAGTCACGAACATGGCTGCCGTTTTGATCCCGACGCCGAGGCCCCGTGTCACTTGGTCACTCATACGCCGTCCCATCACATTTCTCATTATCGCTATACTCATCAAACTTTCAGGCAACCCCGTGCCCCGCAGTCTATAGGATGTTGAGCACAATTGAATGCCTTAGAAGCCGCCGGTTGCGTTTGCATAAGCCGGCTGCACCTGCATATGAACGACCCCGTGAGGACAAGATGACACGCTTCCGCCCGCTGATCCTGCTGATTGCTCTCGGCCTCGCCATTGTGGCCGCTGTCTATCTGTGGCGTCTGGGCGATGACGCGCGCGTGCAGGGCAGTTCCGGCGAAGCGGGTGCCACCGTGCAGGGCACCGGCACACCGTCGATCGGCGGGCCCTTCACCCTCACCGATCAGAGCGGCAAACAGGTCACTCAGGCCGATTACGCGGGCAAATATATGCTGATCTATTTCGGCTTCACCTTCTGCCCCGACGTCTGCCCGACCGAATTGCAGGTCATGTCGGGGGCGCTTGCCGCGCTTGGTGCGGACGCGGCCAAGGTCCAGCCGATCTTCATCACGGTGGACCCAGAGCGCGATACCGCGCCCGTGCTCGCCCAATATGTCGCCCAGTTTGACCCCAGACTCGTCGGGCTCACCGGCACACCCGACCAAATTGCAGCCGTTGCCAAAGAATACCGCGTCTATTTCGGCAAGGTGAAAGACGAGACGAGCGGCGATGATTACACGATGGATCATTCCTCCGTCGTCTATCTGATGGGCCCCGACGGCGGCTTCCTTGCCTTTTTCCCGCCCGCGACCGCGCCTGAGAAAATGGCCGAGAAGATCAAAAGCCTGATGTGAGGCCCTCAACGTCCCGCCTCTTGACGCTTCCGGCGTGCGCCTCTAGTTTTGCGCTTATGGATCAGAAAGCCGCATATCTCCTCCTTACGAGCGGGCTCAAACTAGAGCTCGGGCTTCTCTGCGCCTAAGCGCAGCACAACGATCCATCTTTCCCGATTTTGCCTTTCCTGATTGCAGCCCCCCGACACGGGCCCCACGCGCTCCGTCCGGAATGGCCCACCGCCTGAAATGAATTTGTGATGACCGCCACCCAGTTCCAGACCCCGATCCGCATTGACGCAGCCACTCAGGCCGCGCTGCGACTTATCGCCGGGCACCGGACCTTGCGCTCGTGGCAGTCCGGGGCCAGCGTGTTTGAAAAGCACGTCTCCGCCACATTGCCTTAATTTCTGGAGACCATTTTCATGTTGAAGACACCCTCGACCAAATACCGCGCCTTTCCGCCCATCGACCTGCCCGACAGGCAATGGCCGAACAAGGTGCTGACCGCGCCGCCGATCTGGATGAGCACCGATCTGCGCGACGGCAACCAGTCGCTGTTTGAACCGATGAACGCCGACCGCAAACTCCGCATGTGGGAGTTGCTGGTCAAAATCGGCTTTAAAGAAATCGAAGCGGGCTTTCCTTCCGCCTCGCAGACCGACTTTGATTTCATCCGCAAATTGATCGAAGAAAACCGCATTCCCGACGATGTGAAACTCGAAGTGCTGACGCAGGCGCGCGCCGAACTGATCGAGCGGACCATGGAAAGCCTCGTCGGCGCCAAGAATGCCATCGTGCATCTCTATAATGCCACCGCGCCCAATTTCCGTGACACGGTGTTCGGCCTCGGCAAGCAGGGCGTCAAAAACATTGCGACCGAAAGCGCGACGCTGATTAAGGAAATCGCGGCCCGCCAGCCCAAGACCAATTGGACGTTCCAATACAGTCCGGAAGTTTTTTCCGGCACGGAACTGGAATTTGCCAAGGAAGTCGTGGACGCGGTCAGCGAGGTCTGGGACGCGCGGCCCGACAATAAGATGATCGTCAATCTGCCGGCGACCGTGGAAATGGCGACACCCAATGTCTATGCCGATCAGATCGAATGGATGCACCGCAACCTCAAACGCCGCGATGGTCTGATTATCAGTCTGCATCCGCATAACGACCGTGGCACAGCGGTCGCCGCCGCCGAGCTTGGCTTTATGGCCGGTGCCGACCGCATCGAAGGCTGCCTGCTGTCCAACGGCGAGCGCACAGGCAATGTTGATCTCGTGACGCTGGCGCTCAATCTCTATTCGCAGGGTGTTGATCCCGGTCTCGATTTTTCGCAGATCAACGAGATGGCGCGCACGGTTGAATATTGCACGCAGCTGCCGACCCATCCGCGCCACCCTTATGTGGGCGATCTGGTGTTCACGGCCTTTTC
>JAUSLL010000127.1 GCA_030649335.1 Parvibaculum sp.
CGACATCATCGTCGATCGCATGCGTCGCGAGTTCAAGGTTGAAGCCAACGTCGGCGCGCCGCAGGTGGCTTACCGCGAAACGCTCACACGTTCGACCGATGTTGACTACACCCACAAGAAGCAGTCGGGTGGTTCGGGCCAGTACGCCCGCGTCAAGATCACGATGGAGCCGTCAGCTCCCGGCGAAGGCTTTGTGTTTGAAAGCAAGATCGTCGGTGGTTCGGTCCCCAAAGAATATATCCCTGGCGTTCAGAAGGGCATCGAAAGCGTGAAGGACAATGGTCCGATCGCCGGTTTCCCGATGATCGACTTCAAGGTCACGCTGACCGACGGTGCCTACCATGATGTTGACTCGAGCGCCCTCGCGTTCGAAATCGCAGCCCGCGCCGCCTTCCGTGAAGGTGCGCAGCAGGCCGGTGTGAAGCTCCTCGAGCCGATCATGAACGTCGAAGTTGTGACGCCTGAAGAATATATGGGCGATTGCATCGGCGATCTGAACAGCCGTCGTGGTCAGATCAGCGGCACAGAGCAGCGCGGCATTGCGCAGGTCATTCACGCGATGGTGCCGCTTGCCAATATGTTCGGCTACGTCAACAACCTGCGCTCAATGAGCCAGGGACGTGCTCAGTACACGATGCAATTCGATCACTACGAACAAGTTCCTCAAGCGGTGTCGGACGAAGTCCGGGCGAAATTCGCCTAAAACTACCGCACCCTGTTAATCGATTTCTGTTCCTGAAGGATGGAGCGCCGTTATGGCCAAAGAAAAGTTTCAACGCAATAAGCCTCATTGCAACATCGGCACGATTGGTCACGTTGATCATGGTAAGACATCACTGACGGCCGCCATCACGAAGGTGCTGGCCGAGACGGGTGGCGCGGTTTATTCCGCCTATGACCAGATCGATAAGGCGCCTGAAGAAAAGGCCCGTGGCATCACGATCTCGACAGCTCACGTTGAGTACGAAACAGCCAATCGCCATTACGCTCACGTCGATTGCCCCGGCCATGCTGACTATGTGAAGAACATGATCACGGGCGCGGCGCAGATGGACGGTGGCATTCTCGTTGTGTCGGCCGCTGACGGCCCGATGCCCCAGACACGCGAACACATTCTGCTGGCCCGTCAGGTCGGCGTGCCCGCGCTCGTCGTGTTCATGAACAAGGTCGACCAGGTTGACGACGCCGAGCTGCTCGAACTCGTTGAAATGGAAATCCGCGAACTGCTTTCGTCCTACGACTTCCCGGGCGACGATATTCCGATTGTTGCCGGTTCGGCTCTTGCCGCTCTTGAAGACAGCAACCGCGAAATCGGCCATGACGCCATCCTGAAGCTGATGGAAGCGGTTGACGCTTACATCCCGCAGCCGGAACGTCCGATCAACCTGCCGTTCCTGATGCCGATCGAAGACGTGTTCTCGATCTCGGGTCGTGGCACGGTTGTGACCGGCCGTATCGAACGCGGCATTGTGAAGGTCGGCGAAGAAATCGAAATCGTCGGTATCAAAGACACCGTGAAGACGACCTGCACGGGCGTCGAAATGTT
>JAUSLL010000129.1 GCA_030649335.1 Parvibaculum sp.
GCCGATGACGCCGACTTTCAGACCGCCGACGCGCGAACGCTTGCGGATGCGGGCGTTGAGGATCGGCGCTTCTTTGCGCGGGTCGGAACCGATGATGAGGATGGCGTCCGCGTCTTCGATGCCCGTGATCGTCGTATTAAAAATGTAGCTCGAACGTGCGCCACCGATTTTCGCGCCGTCCTGACGGCAATCGATGTTCGGCGAACCGAGCGACACGAACAGGTCTTTCAGCGCCTTCATTTCTTCAGCGGCGACAAGATCACCAGCGATGGCGGCGATGCGTTCGCCTTTCGCGTCTTTCAACTTGGCGGCGATGGCGGCGAAGGCTTCGTCCCACGAGGCGGGCTGGAGCGTGCCGTTGCTGCGCACATAGGGCTGATCGAGACGCTGTGTTTTCAGACCGTCAGCGACGAAGCGCGTCTTGTCGGAAATCCATTCCTCGTTCACGTCTTCATTGAGACGCGGCAGAATGCGGATGACTTCGGAGCCACGGGCGTCCACACGGATGTTGGAGCCGACGGCATCCATCACATCGACGGATTCTGTTTTGCGAAGCTCCCACGGACGCGCTGTGAAGGCGGTCGGACGGAAGGTGAGCGCACCGACGGGGCAAAGATCGACGACGTTGGCCGAGAGTTCCGAGGTGAGCGTGCTTTCGAGATAGGTCGTGATTTCCATATCTTCGCCGCGACCGATGGCACCGATTTCCGGAGTACCGGCAACTTCGGTGGCGAAGCGCACGCAGCGGGTGCACTGGATGCAGCGGGTCATCACGGTCTTGACGAGCGGACCCATGTATTTTTCTTCGACTGCGCGCTTGTTCTCGATGAAGCGCGAACCATCGACGCCGTAAGCCATCGACTGGTCTTGCAGATCGCATTCGCCGCCCTGATCGCAGATCGGGCAATCGAGCGGGTGATTGATGAGCAGGAACTCCATCACGCCTTCGCGCGCACGCTTGACCAACTCGGTGTTGGTGCGCACGACCGCGCCTTCGGCAGCAGGCATGGCGCAGGAGGCGACGGGCTTGGGTGACTTCTCGACTTCGATCAGGCACATGCGGCAGTTGCCCGCGATGGACAGACGTTCGTGATAGCAGAAGCGCGGAATTTCAGCGCCAGCCGCTTCACACGCCTGCAACAGCGTTGCGCCTGCCGGTACTTCGACTTCGATGCCGTCAACTGTGACTTTGGGCATACCCTACTCCGCCGCGGCGAGATGGCTGCGATGGGCAGCGATCCGCTCTTCCATGACCGGCCGGAAATGCCGGATTAGACCTTGAATGGGCCAAGCCGCCGCGTCGCCAAGGGCGCAGATGGTGTGGCCTTCGACGCGTTTCGTGACGTCGAGCAACATATCGATTTCTTCGAGCGCGGCTTCGCCGGTGACGAGGCGCTCCATGACGCGCCACATCCAGCCTGTGCCTTCGCGGCAAGGCGTGCACTGGCCACAGCTCTCGTGCTTATAGAAGGCAGCGAGACGCGCGATGGCTTTGATGAGGTCGGTGGATTTGTCCATGACGATGACAGCAGCTGTGCCGAGGCCGGACTGCACAGCCTTGAGGCTGTCGAAATCCATCAGCACATCGTCGCAGATCGACTTGGGCAACATGGGGACTGAAGAACCGCCGGGGATGACGGCCAGCAGGTTGTCCCAGCCGCCGCGCACGCCGCCGCAATGTTTGTCGATCAGTTCACGGAGCGAAATGCCCATCTCTTCTTCGACGTTGCAGGGCTTATTCACATGACCCGAAATCGAGAAGATCTTCGTGCCTGTGTTGTTCGGACGGCCAAGGCCCGCAAACCATGTCGCGCCGCGGCGCAGGATGGTGGGCGCAACGGCGATGGACTCGACGTTGTTGACTGTCGTCGGCGCGCCGTAGAGGCCCATGTTGGCAGGGAACGGCGGCTTTAAGCGCGGCATGCCCTTTTTGCCTTCGAGGCTTTCGAGCAAGGCTGTTTCTTCGCCGCAGATATAAGCGCCTGCGCCGTGATGGACATAGAGATCGAAATCCCAACCGGAACCGGCGGCGTTTTTGCCCAAGAGGCCCGCGTCATAGGCTTCGTCCACGGCCTTTTGCAGCGCGATGCGCTCGGCAATGAATTCACCACGGACATAGATGTAGCAAACATGCGCCTGCATGGCGAAAGACGCGATGAGGCAGCCTTCGATGAGCTTCTGCGGATCGTAGCGCATGATCTCGCGGTCTTTGCAGGTGCCGGGTTCGGACTCGTCGGCGTTGACCACGAGGTAATGCGGGCGACCACCTGAATCTTTCGGCATGAAGGACCACTTCAGACCTGTCGGGAAGCCAGCGCCGCCGCGACCACGAAGGCCGGACTTTTTCATCTCGTCGATGATCCAGTCGCCGCCCTTGGCGATGAGTTCTGCTGTGCCATCCCAGTCGCCGCGTTTGCGCGCGCCGGCAAGGCCCGCTTCGCCACGACCGTAGAGATTGGTGAAAATGCGGTCTTCGTCTTTCAGCATCACTTGCCCCCGCCTGAGATGGGTGTCGTCAGGCTTGTCAGACCATCTACGGGTTCCGAACCGGTGCGGCCCGTCTGCGAACCGATTTTGACCGGCTTGCCCGCGCGCAGGTCTTCGAGCATCTGCCCGAAGGATGCGCCGTCGAGGTCTTCATAATAGTCGTCGTTGATCTGCACCATCGGCGCGTTGGCGCAAGCGCCGAGGCATTCGACTTCGATCCACGACAATTTGCCGTCGGCGCTGACCTGACCTTCGGGGCCGATGTGCTTGGCGCAAGCGGCTTTGAGATCATCCGAGCCGCGCAGCCAGCACGGCGTGGTACCGCAGAGCTGCACGAAATGCTCGCCGACCGGCGCGAGGTTGAACATCGTGTAGAAGGTCGCGACTTCGAGGCCGCGCATATAATCCATCTTCAGCATGTCGGAGACATAGCGAATGGCGGGCTCGCTGAGCCAGCCTTCCTGCTTTTGCGCCTGCCAGAACAGCGGAATGATGGCGGAGGCCTGACGGCCTTCGGGATATTTGGCGATCTGCCCTTTTGCCCATTCGGCATTTTCAGGCGTGAAAGCAAAACTCGCGGGCTGATTGGGACTCAGTCTGCGCACACTCATCGGTCAACCTCACCGAACACGATGTCGATGGAACCCAGAATGGCAGCAACGTCCGCCAGCATGTGACCACGACAGAGAAAATCCATAGCCTGCAAATGAGCGAACCCCGGTGCGCGAATTTTGCACTTGTAGGGTTTGTTGCTGCCATCGGACACAAGGAAGACGCCGAACTCGCCCTTGGGCGCTTCGACGGCTGCATAAACTTCACCGGCGGGCACATGATAGCCTTCGGTGTAGAGCTTGAAGTGATGGATGAGCGCTTCCATCGATGTTTTCATTTCGCTGCGCTTGGGCGGCGCAATCTTGCCATCGGTCGTATTGACCGGACCTTCGGGCATCATCTCGATGCATTGCTTGATGATGCGCAGTGACTGGCGCATTTCATCCATGCGGACGAGATAGCGATCGTAGCAATCGCCGTTCTTGCCGACCGGCACGTCGAATTTCATTTCGGAATAGACTTCATAGGGCTGCGCGCGACGCAGATCCCAGGCGAGGCCCGAACCGCGCGCCATGACGCCGCTAAAGCCCCAGTCGAGCACATCCTGCTTCGACACGATGCCGATGTCGGCGTTGCGCTGCATGAAAATGCGGTTGCCGGTGAGGAGCGTTTCGAGATCGTCGAGCGTGTTCTCGCAAGGGTCGCAGAAGTCGTAGATGTCCTGCAGCAGCTGGTTCGGCAGGTCCTGATGGACGCCGCCCGGACGGAAGTATGCTGCGTGCATACGCGAGCCGGAGGCGCGTTCATAAAAGATCGCCAGTTTTTCGCGCTCTTCAAAACCCCAGAGCGGCGGCGTCAGCGCGCCCACGTCCAAGGCCTGCGTCGTCGTATTGAGAATATGCGACATGATGCGGCCGATTTCGGAATAGAGCACGCGGATGAATTGCGCGCGGCGCGGCACTGTGATGCCGAGCAGTTTCTCCACCGCGAGGCAGTAAGCGTGTTCCTGATTCATCGGCGAGCAATAATCAAGCCGGTCGAAGTAAGGCAGCGCCTGCAGATAGGTTTTTGCTTCGATCAGTTTTTCGGTGCCGCGATGCAGGAGACCGATATGGGGATCGACGCGCTCGACGATTTCGCCTTCCAGCTCCAGCACCAGACGCAGCACGCCATGGGCGGCGGGATGCTGGGGGCCGAAGTTGAGCGAAAAGGTGCGGAGTTTTTGTTCGGGGGTCAGCTGGTTCATTATTTCTGCTCCGCCTTCTCGTCACCGGGCAGGATGTAATCGGCACCCTCCCAGGGGCTGAGGAAATCGAAGCTGCGGAATTCCTGTGTCAGCTTCACCGGCTCATAGATAACGCGTTTCTGGTCGGCGTCGTAGCGCACTTCGACATAGCCCGTCATCGGGAAATCCTTGCGCAGCGGATAGCCGGCAAAGCCATAGTCGGTGAGGATGCGGCGCAGGTCCGGATGGCCGGTAAACAAGATGCCGTACATGTCGAAGGTTTCGCGCTCGAACCAGTTGGCGGTCGGGAACAGGTCCACGACGCTCGGAACCTGACCGTCTTCGTCGGTCGCGATCTTCACGCGGATACGCTGGTTCTTGACCATAGAGAGCAGGTGATAGACGACATCGAAACGCTGCGGGCGTGTCGGGTAGTCCACCGCGGTCACGTCGAGGAAAGTGGTGAACTGGCAGTCGGCGTCATCGCGCAAAAATGTGAGTACCGGCACAATGGCGCTGACTTGCGCAATGATGGTCAGTTCCCCATATGCAATATCGTGAGAGACAATCGCATCCCCCAGCTTTGCACGGAGATGGTCGCCAAGGTTTTTCAAGCTCTCGTCCATCAAAGCAGTCTCGAAACTCGTGACCGGTGAAGGCTGCCCGCGTGTGGAACTGCCTGCCGTTCGGATTGAAAAATTATCGGTCGATGGTGCCGGTGCGGCGGATCTTCTTTTGCAGCGCGAGGATGCCGTAAACAAGCGCCTCGGCTGTCGGGGGGCAACCGGGGACGTAAATATCCACCGGCACGATGCGATCGCAACCGCGCACCACGGAATAGGAATAGTGATAGTAGCCGCCGCCGTTGGCGCATGATCCCATCGAGATCACGTAGCGCGGCTCCGGCATCTGGTCATAGACCTTGCGCAGGGCGGGCGCCATCTTGTTGGTGAGCGTACCCGCGACGATCATCACGTCGGACTGACGTGGGGAGGCGCGGGGCGCGAAGCCGAAACGCTCGGTGTCGTAGCGCGGCATGGACGAATGGATCATTTCCACCGCGCAGCAGGCCAGACCAAAGGTCATGAACATGAGCGAGCCGGTGCGCGACCAGTTGATGAGATCGTCCACGCTCGTCAGGACAAAGCCCTTGTCGGACAATTCGTTGTTGAGGTTCTGGAAGATATCACCGGAGGCGGGAGACGTCGTCGCCACGGCTGTTTGTTCGCTCACTCCCATTCGAGAGCTCCCCTCTTCCACTCATAGGTAAAGCCGATGGTCAGCACGCCCAGAAACACCATCATCGACCAGAAACCGAACATGCCCACATCGCCCAGCGAAACCGCCCAAGGGAACAAGAAGGCCACTTCGAGATCGAAGATGATGAAGAGGATGGCGACCAGATAATATTTGACGTCGAACTTCATGCGCGCGTCGTCGAAAGCCTCAAAGCCGCACTCATAGGCGGAGAGCTTTTCCGTGTCGGGTTTGGAGGGCGCGATGACGAAAGGTGCGACGAGCAACGCCAGACCGATGACAAGCGAGAGGCCCAAAAATACCAGAATGGGCAGATACTCGCGCAGCAGGTCTTCCATGACGTCACCCCTTGGGATTACCCAAAATTCCGCGCCAGCGTAACAGGCTGGCGAATCCGCGCGCAGTATAGCTGCGGCCTATATAGAATCAAATGCCCCGAGGCACAGCTTCGCCCCAAAAAACGCTTGCGGCAAATGGAGTTACTGCAAACCGCTCGCAATGCAGCATGACGCTCGGACAAGCACATGCAATCTGCGTTCAGAGGCCCGTGGAACAGGTTTTTGATCGGGGAAAATGGCGAGAGTGACGGGACTCGAACCCGCGACCTTCGGCGTGACAGGCCGACGCTCTAACCAACTGAGCTACACCCCCGACGAGGGCGCGTTGCACCCTGTTGAGTGGGCGGTTGATACGGCGCGGAGGGAGGACTGTCAAGGCAGATCGGGCTTATGTGACAAAGAATTGGCGGAAAATGTGGGGAGAAGCCTCGGAGGCCCAACAGACAGCAAGTTTTGCCCTGTTTTCGTAGCCAAGACGTCGCAGGAGCCTCTATGCCAACGCGCAAAAGGGTCCATGAGTGGTGACGCGCATCAAGGCCTTGCGACCGGCGGCATGAACGAGATTCGCGCATGTCAGGGTGCCGCCACCCGCCAGATACGCGAGCACGATGAACGGGTGCAGGCAAATATTACAAATTATCAAGCCGACTTCCGACAAAAAGTCCCTAGGCTCTCATCACGCCCCGCTCCGCTTGCCGCCTGTTCAAATCAACATCGAAAGAAACGTATGAACACGCCTTCGCGATCCGGCTTTACGCGCGACCAACGCGTTGGTCGCCTCAGATTTTCGACAAAGCTCTTTCAGGGCATCGGGGCCATTCCCGATACGTTGAAGAACTGGGTGCTCAACACCTTCATTCTGCTGTTCTACAGCCAGATCCTCGGCGTCGATGCGTTGCTGGTCTCAACCGTGCTGGCCGTGGCGCTGATTTTCGATGCGATGACGGACCCTATTGTCGCGACAATCTCGGACAATCTGCATACGCGCTGGGGACGACGACACCCACTGATGCTGCTGGGCGCGCTGCCGCTCGGCTTTTTCTTCTATCCGATATTCACGCCACCGGAAGGCCTCAGCCAATACGCGCTGGCTTTGTGGCTGCTGACATTTGTGCTGCTGACGCGGCTTGCCATGACCTTCTATTTCATTCCCTGGGCGGCGATTGCGGCGGAACTGTCGGACGACTATGACGAACGCACATCGGTGATGGCCTTTCGCTATGCGGTGGGCTGGACCATTGGTGTGACCTTTCCGCTGGTGACCTATTCCTACTTTATGGCCGGCACGCCGGAGCATCCCGTGGGACAGCTCAATGGCGCGAACTATCCCGCCATGGCACTGGCGGCGGGTTTTCTGATGACAGTGGGCGGCGTGACGACAACGCTGCTGACGCGGCGCGAAATTCCGTTTCTGCGGAAACATGCGGTCGCGCCGATGCGGCCGGGCCTGAGCCATGTGCTGCGCGAAATCGCAGGTGCGTTGCGCAACGATCAATTCGCATTGGTCTTTGTCGTCGTCCTCATTCTGGCGGTGCTTGGCGGCACGACGACGAACATCAATATTTACATGACGACATTCTTTTGGGGCCTGACGAGCGAGGACCTGCGCTGGTTTGCCATTTCCGCGCTGGGCGCTGTGGTGGCCTTCCCTCTCATCGCGCTGGTGCAACGGCGCTGGGACAAGAAACATATTCTGATTGCCTGCGCGTTGGTGAGCCTGATCGACGGAATGATCATTGTTGGCCTGCGCTTTCTCGATGTGCTGCCGGAAAACGGCGACCCTTTGCTGCTGGTCATTCTCGTGGGCGGTGGGGTCTTTGCTGTTGCGCTTGCTGTAATCCAAGGCGTGATCGGTGCCTCGATCATTGCGGACGTGCTCGACTATCACGAGATGAAAACGGGCTTGCGGCAGGAGGCCATGTTCAACGCGGCTCTGTCTTTCTCGGGCAAAGCCGCCTCCGGCATCGGCATTGTGATGGGCGGACTGCTCATCAACTTCATCGCTATGCCACCCAACACATTGCCCGCCGATGTGCCCGGTGATGTGATCACGCGGCTTGGCGTGATGGCGGGACTGGTGCTGCCGCTGATCTATCTCGTGCCGATCTATCTGATGCGGCACTACAAAATTTCACGCGTGAGGCACGCGGAGATTCAGGACGAGCTGGCAAGAGTGAGGGATTGAGGGGGGGGCGGAGGGGGCGGAGGGTGCGGCCGTTACAGTGTCACAGACGTTTTTTGGCGAACGCTCTTCCTGATCCCGTTTTCAAATATTGCTCGAAGGCGAAGGCCTGCTTTTCGTCAGAAAACGCTGTGTAGGTTTTGAGTTGCCACGGCGCGAACTTAGCGGTGTGAAATATCTCGCCAGCATTGTGCTTGGCCAACCGCGCTTTGAGGTCCGAAGTTACACCCGTGTAGTGGCGTTTCGGCTCATCAATGCTAGTTATGATGTAGACGTATTTCGACGCCGGTGCCCCGATAAGCCATGCGATGACAGGGATGGTAGGGCGCGGATTTGAGCGCAGCAAGAGCTGCCTTGACGTGAATTATGCGTTTGACGGAACAGTCCGCCTGCGCTCTTCGAGCTACGGCGCGACAGCCTTCGCCAAGACAGATGCCTTCGATCGGCAAGAAGGCTTGCCGAGCCGAAGCCCTCTGGGCGAAGGCTGGTAGGCGGTGACGGGCTCGAACCGCCGACATCCTCGATGTAAACGAGGCGCTCTACCAACTGAGCTAACCACCCGTACCTAGCCTCAATGCCTTGCGGCAATGGGGGTTTCGTACCCGATGCTTGGGGGCATTGCAATATGGGCGCAAAGGCATGATCTTGCCTCATTGTGTTGTTAGCCCTGCCCGACACGCCCCCTGCCTCTGACCCCGCCTTTGGAGCCTTCTTTGTCCCGGACCCTCGCGCCGTTTTTCTCGCTGCTTTTTGCCACATCCATCTTACTGATCGGTAACGGTCTGTTCGGAACGCTCATTCCTTTGCGCGCCGGCCTTGAGGGGTTTGCCACATCGACCATCGGCATCATTGGCAGTGTGTACTTCCTCGGCTTTCTGCTGGGCTGCGTGCTGGGGCCCTATGTGGTGCAGCGCGCGGGTCATATCCGCAGCTTTGCGGCGCTGGCCGGTATCGCCTCGGTGCTGCCGCTGATGCACGAGTTGGTGGTGGACCCTTATGTCTGGGCGATCCTGCGCGCGCTGCACGGCTTTGCTTTTGCCGGTCTTTATATGGTGATCGAAAGCTGGCTCAACGAACGCGCCACGAATGAAACACGCGGGCAGCTGTTCTCGGTCTATCTAATCGTCAATTTTACGTCGATCACGCTCGGCCAGTTGATGCTCAATCTGGCGAGCCCTGCTGCGTTCACTCTCTTTGCGCTGGTGTCGATGCTGACATCGCTGGCGCTGGTGCCGATCTCGCTGTCCACAACCGCACAGCCCGCACCAATCGCCTCGACGGAAATCTACCTGCTGAAGCTTTATCGCATCTCGCCTGTCGGCGCGGTGGGGAGTTTTGTCGTGGGTCTCACCAATGCACCGTTCTGGACGCTGGGGCCGCTCTTTGCCAGCGACAGCGGGCTTGATGTGTTCGGTGTGTCGATCTTTATGACGGCGGCAATCATCGGCGGCGCTATTGCCCAATGGCCGCTCGGCAAATTATCGGACCGCATGGACAGACGGCGTGTGATTCTTGCGCTCTGCGTCGGCTCGGCGCTTGGTGAAATGGCACTGGTGGGCGCGCGTGACGCGGGCGCAAGCCATCTGATGCTGCCTGCCGGTTTCATGTTCGGCGTCTTTGCGCTGTCGCTTTATTCGGTCTGCGTGGCGCACACCAATGACCATGCGTCGAAAGAAAGCTTCGTCAGCGTGTCGGGCGGCTTGCTACTGGTCTATGCCATCGGCGCGATCATCGGACCTTCGGCGGCCTCATTGGGCACAGGGCCTTACGGCATGTCCTTCATCTTTGTCTTCGGCGCGGTCGTGCATGTGTTCTTCGGCCTGTTCACGCTTTACCGCATCGGCGCGACACCGGCTCTGACATATGAGGAGAAGGTGGACTTTGTGATTGTGCCCTTCCCCGCTACAGACCCGACGCAAACCGAGCTTGATCCGCGCGGCGAGCACGATCCCGATCCGAAGCCGGCACCTGTGGCACCGGCGGCAAGCTGAGGGAGCGCGGGCCTCGTCCTTCGAGACGGCGCGAGTGCGCCTCCTCAGGATGAGGAGTTATTTCTTTTTTCAAAAACCACAATCCTCATCCTGAGGAGGACCGAAGGTCCGTCTCGAAGGATCAACCAAAATGCAAAAAAGCCGCCAGACTTCATAAGGAAATCCGGCGGCTTGTTTGTTTGGCTCCAGGCCAGCAGAACGCGTCAGGCGTTGACGGCGTCTTTCAGGCCTTTGCCTGCCTTGAATTTCGGCTGCTTGGAAGCCGGAATCTGGATGGTCTCACCCGTGCGCGGGTTACGGCCTTCCGTGGCTGCGCGGTTCGACACGGTGAACGTGCCGAAGCCGACGAGGCGCACTTCGTCGCCCTTTTTGAGCGTGTCCGTAATCGTATCGAAAACGTAATCGACGGCTTTGGTCGCGTCGGCTTTCGAAAGACCGGTGCGGTCCGCCACTTCTGCAATGAGATCGTTTTTGTTCACGTCAGGCCCCTTTGGAATCAATTGCGGGACTGCTCCCCGAAATCGTTAAGGACTTTACCTGCCGTAGCGGAACAGGGTCAAAGCAAAACTCGCGGAAATCTGCGATTCTTTGCCTAATTTACAGAAAAACGGGGACCTATGGTCCCCGTTTCCGTCTGTTTCCAACCGCTTAGCGGCAATGGCTCACTTAATGGGCCACAGGCGCCTCTGCAGCCGTGCCACGCTGGCGTTCGGCGGCCTGCTGGGCCACATAGGCCGCTTCGTCCCATTCGATGGGATCCGGCATGCGCACGAGTGCATTACGGAGAACTTCGTCAACCGTGGCGACGGGTACAATTTCCATCGCGTTTTTGACGTTGTCCGGGATGTCGGCCAGATCTTTGGCGTTGTCGGCCGGGATCATCACTTTTTTGATGCCGCCGCGCAGCGCCGCCAGCAGCTTTTCTTTCAAGCCGCCGATGGGAAGCACGCGACCACGAAGCGTGATCTCGCCGGTCATGGCGATGTCCTTGCGGACCGGAATGCCCGTCATCAGCGAGACAATGGCTGTTGCCATCGCCACACCAGCCGAGGGGCCGTCCTTGGGCGTTGCGCCTTCGGGCACATGGACGTGGACGTCCTTGCGCTCGAACACCGGCGGCTCGATGCCGAAATGCGTCGCGCGCGAGCGAACGTAGGAGTTCGCAGCCGAGATCGATTCCTTCATCACGTCCTTCAGATTGCCGGTCACTGTCATGCGACCCTTGCCGGGCATCATCACGCCTTCAATCGTCAGCAACTCACCACCGACTTCGGTCCAGGCCAGACCGGTGACGACACCGACCTGATCTTCGCCTTCAGCTTCACCGAAGCGATACTTCGGCACGCCTGCATATTTCTCGATGTTCTCCATCGTGACCGCGATCGACTTCTTGTCGGAGGTCAGGATTTCCTTCACCGCTTTACGCGCGAGATTGTTCAACTCACGCTCAAGGCTACGCACACCGGCTTCACGTGTGTAAACGCGGATGACCTGACGCAGAGCGGCATCATCGATCGACCATTCGTTCGCCTTCAAACCATGACCTTCGATGGCCTTGGAGATGAGGTGGCGACGCGCGATCTCAAGCTTCTCGTCTTCGGTGTAACCGGCAAGGCGAATGATCTCCATGCGGTCCATCAAAGGTCCGGGAATGTTGAGCGTGTTGGCCGTCGTCACGAACATCACATCGGACAAGTCGTAATCGACTTCGAGGTAATGATCGGCAAAGGTCGAGTTCTGTTCCGGATCGAGCACTTCGAGGAGAGCCGAGGACGGATCGCCACGGAAGTCCGCGCCCATCTTGTCGATTTCGTCGAGCAGGAAGAGCGGGTTCGTGTGCTTCACCTTCTTCATCGACTGGATGACCTTGCCGGGCATCGAACCGATGTAGGTACGGCGGTGACCACGGATCTCGGCCTCGTCACGCACGCCGCCGAGCGACATACGCACGAAGTCACGCCCCGTCGCCTTGGCGATGGATTTGCCAAGCGAAGTCTTACCGACGCCGGGCGGGCCGACGAGGCACAGGATCGGGCCTTTGAGCTTGTTGGCGCGCGACTGCACTGCCAGATACTCAACGATGCGCTCCTTGACCTTCTCCAGACCGAAGTGATCGGCGTCGAGAATTTCCTGCGCGGCGTTCAAATCTTTCCGTACACGGCTCTTCTTGTTCCACGGAACAGTCAGAATCCAGTCGAGGTAGTTGCGCACAACTGTGGCTTCCGCAGACATGGGGCTCATCTGCTTGAGCTTCTTCAGCTCGGCGATGGCCTTTTCGTTGGCGTCTTTCGACAGCTTCGTCTTGGCGATGCGCTCTTCAAGCTCACGCATATCGTCTTTGCCGTCTTCGCCGTCGCCGAGTTCCTTCTGAATGGCCTTCATCTGCTCGTTCAGATAGTACTCGCGCTGCGTCTTCTCCATCTGGCGCTTGACGCGCGAGCGGATACGCTTTTCGACCTGCAGCACGCTGATCTCGCCTTCCATCAGCGAATAGACGCGCTCCAGACGTTCGGCAATCGACGACAGCTCAAGAAGCTCCTGCTTCTCGGCGATCTTGATGTTGATATGGCTGGCGATCGTGTCGGCGAGTTTGGCCGGTTCGTCGATCTGCGTGACCGTGCCCAGCACTTCCGGCGGCACTTTTTTGTTGAGCTTCACGTAGCCTTCGAACTGCGTGACGACGGAGCGCGACAAAGCTTCGAGCTGATCGTCTTCAGACTCTTCTTCTTCGATGGCTTCGACGCGGGCTTCGAAGAACTCGTCGTTGGCGACATAGGACTTGACGCGCGCACGGCGCACGCCTTCGACCAGCACCTTGACGGTGCCGTCGGGCAATTTCAGGAGCTGCAGCACGGTGCCGATGGTGCCGACTTCATAGATGTCGCCGGCAGCCGGATTGTCATCGGCCGCGTTCTTCTGGGCGACGAGCAAAATCTGCTTGTCGTCCGCCATGACGTTTTCCAAGGCGCGCACAGATTTTTCGCGACCGACGAAGAGCGGCACGATCATGTGGGGGAAAACGACGATGTCGCGCAGCGGCAGTACAGGCAGCACGAGCGGCCCTTTGGCCCCTGCTCCATCATCAGATGATGTCGTCTCGTTATGTTCGCTCATATTTGAACCCTGCTTTGTCTTTCGTTCCCGCGACGCTAACTCTAACACCCATTTTCTGAACGAATGCTGAGGGCGGATCAGTGAGTTTCAGAATAAAGGATTCGGGATTTAAACACCCGTAATCACATTGAGCCGCAATGGTTTGCTGTGGAAACCTGTGGGACCCGCTGAAATGCCTGTTCCGGCGCTGGGGACGCGGCCAGAATTGGCCTTCGTTAAGTGAAAAATGGTCTCGAAAGCACGGGCTTTCAAGACCACCCTTCAAACTTCAATCCGGTTCGTCCTCTGAACCTGGTTTAAACGCCTTAATAACTCAGGCGCTGGTACCCGTTTCGCCCTTGCGCTCGGCATAGATGTAGAGCGGGCGGGCTTTGCCTTCGACGACTTCGGCACTGATGACGACTTCCTCGACGCCTTCGAGCGTCGGCAGGTCGTACATGGTGTCGAGCAGAATGGCTTCCATGATGGAGCGCAGACCGCGCGCGCCTGTCTTGCGCTCGATGGCGCGCTTGGAAATGGCCATGAGCGCATCCGACGCGAAAGACAGTTTCACGTTTTCCATTTCGAAGAGGCGTTCGTACTGTTTGACGAGCGCGTTCTTCGGCTCGGTCAAAATCGTCATCAGCGCATCTTCGTCGAGATCTTCGAGCGTCGCCAGAACCGGCATACGACCGACAAGTTCCGGGATCAGACCGAACTTGAGCAAATCTTCGGGCTCAAGCTCTTTCAGCAATTCGCCTGTGCGACGATCATCAGCGGAGCGCACAGTGGCGCCGAAGCCGATGCCCGAACCCTTGCCGCGACTGCCGATGATCTTTTCAAGACCGGCGAAAGCACCGCCGCAGATGAAAAGACTGTTCGTCGTATCGACCTGCAGGACTTCCTGCTGCGGATGCTTGCGGCCACCCTGCGGCGGCACGGAGGCAACCGTGCCTTCCATGATCTTCAACAGCGCCTGCTGCACGCCTTCGCCCGACACGTCACGCGTGATCGACGGGTTGTCGGACTTGCGGCTGATCTTGTCCACTTCGTCGATATAGACGATGCCGCGCTGGGCGCGTTCGACGTTGTAGTCGGCGGACTGAAGCAGTTTCAGAATGATGTTCTCGACGTCTTCACCAACGTAACCGGCTTCGGTCAGCGTTGTGGCGTCGGCCATCGTGAAGGGCACATCGAGGATGCGGGCGAGCGTCTGGGCGAGCAGCGTCTTGCCGCAACCCGTCGGGCCGATCAGCAGGATGTTGGACTTCGCCAATTCGACGTCGTTGTTCTTGGCCGCATGATTGAGGCGCTTGTAATGATTGTGCACGGCAACGGCGAGCACGCGCTTGGCATGCATCTGGCCGATGACATAATCATCCAGCACTTTGCTGATTTCCTGTGGGGTCGGAACACCGTCACGCGACTTCACAAGCGAGGATTTGTTTTCCTCACGAATGATGTCCATGCAGAGCTCAACACACTCGTCACAGATAAAAACTGTGGGACCCGCAATAAGCTTACGCACTTCATGCTGGCTCTTGCCGCAGAAAGAGCAGTAAAGCGTATTCTTGGAGTCGCCGCTGCTGACCTTGCTCATAGAGGAACTCCTTGGGCATCTAACAACAGGTCTCTCATGTGCCTGCTGCAGGTGCCGAACCGTAATGCCTAATCTTTCTGCGCATTCACGTGTACGCCTGAAAGACTCAATAGGATCAGTCGTCCGTCACCTTATGGACATACGAGCATGTTAGTCGCTGAGGGATCAAGAATTCATTACATCCCGCGTTAACGCTCATTCACCCTTTTTAGGCCTGATTTAGGTGCAAACAACGCTGAATTAGCTCAAGTTCGGTGCAATTCATGCCCGAACCGAGGTCAGAGATGCTGTTGCTCAAGGCCGGAGAGTGCTTGTCGCTTAAGGTTCCGCGACGTTCTGATTACTTCGCCACCTCATCCGCGCGCGCCACGCCGACGTGATCGACGATGCCGAATTCCTTGGCCGCTTCCGGGCTCATGAAATTATCGCGCTCCAGCGCATCCTGAACTTTTTTCAGGGGCTGACCGGTGTGCTTGGCGTAAATGTTGTTCAGTTTTTCACGAATCAAGAGCGTTTCACGGGCGTGAATCTCAATATCCGTCGCCTGTCCCTGGAAACCGCCGGAAGGCTGATGAACCATAATACGTGAGCTGGGCAACGCATAACGCATGCCTTTTTCGCCTGCACAAAGAATGAGCGAACCCATCGATGCGGCCTGACCGAGGCAAACCGTCGCAACCGGCGGACGAATGTGCTGCATGGTGTCGTAAATCGCCAAACCCGATGTCACCACCCCGCCCGGCGAGTTGATGTACATGAAAATCTCTTTTTTCGGGTTCTCGGCTTCAAGGAACAAAAGCTGCGCTGTCACAACCGTCGCCATGCCGTCTTCGAACTGGCCGGTGATGAAGATGATGCGTTCCTTGAGGAGGCGCGAAAAGATGTCATAGGCGCGTTCGCCGCGGTTGGTCTGTTCGACCACCATGGGGACGAGATTCATATAAGTCGCGAGCGGGTCGTTCATTCTCTCTCCTGAGCGTCAGCGCATCTGCCGTCGTGATGATGTGGCCAAAGGTATTACGCAACCAATTGCCAAGTCATGACTTTACCTGCCTTAAAAGGCTTAAAATGATTCGGTAAAGAGACGGTGCATCAAAAGCGCGCCTTGGGCATTAACATTGTTGATGTGCATATAGGTTTTGCAGGGGAGAATTTCATCACCCCGACGTAAATCACTATATCCACAATCTCTTGCGGGTTATTGCGGCGCTATATGCAGACGCTGGCGAGCGGCGGGAAGCCGTTGAAAGCCACTGCCGAATAGGTGGTGGTGTAGGCGCCCGTGGCGAGAATCCAGACCTTGTCGCCCGATACGAGCGAGACCGGCAGTTGGTAGTCGGCCTTCTCGTAAAGAATGTCGGCACTGTCGCAAGTGGGGCCCGCGAGCACGACGGGCGATGTGGCATCGCCGTCATGCGATGTTGTCAGACGATATTTGATGGCTTCGTCCATTGTCTCGGCAAGGCCGTGAAATTTACCCACGTCGAGATAGACCCATCGTCGGGTGTCGTTGCCGCCCTTCTGCGAAACAAGCACCACTTCGGACTGGATGACACCAGCGTCTCCGACGATGCCGCGACCCGGCTCGACGATGACGTCGGGCTGGCTGGCACCGAAGCGCGCACCCAGAGCGTTGCGGATCGCTTCGCCATAGGCGGCAATGGAGGGCACATCTGTGCGGTAGCGCGACGGGAAGCCGCCGCCCATGTTGACGAGGCGCAGGTTGATGCCACGACGGGTCATTTCGTCAAAGAGTGTGACGGTCTGTTCCAGCGCCTTGTCGTATTGCGTCAGGTCCGTCTGCTGCGAGCCGACATGGAACGACACGCCATAGGGATCAAGACCCAGATCGCGGGCACGCTCAAGAAGATCGGCGGCCATATCCGGCTCGCAACCGAATTTGCGCGACAACGGCCATTCGGCACCTTCGCATTGCATCAGCACACGGACATAAACTCGGGACGCGGGCGCGACGCGGGCGATTTTCTCCAATTCGGCATCGCTGTCGAAGGCGAACATGCGCACGCCCTTGGCGAAGGCCTCCGCGATGTCGCGCTCTTTCTTGATCGTGTTGCCGAAGGAAAGACGGTCGGCCGGTACACCGTGGCGCAGGCAGAGGTCGATCTCGCCCATGCTAGCGGTGTCAAAGCACGAGCCCATCGACGCCAGACGCGCGATGATCTCGTCGGCGGGATTGGCTTTCACGGCATAGAAGATGCGGGCCGCAGGAAGCGACGCGGCAAGCTCTGCAAAATTGTGGGCGACGATGTCCACGTCCACCACCAGACAGGGCGACGGCAGGTCGGCGGTTGCGAGGTAGCGCGCAATCTTGGGCGGCAGGCCGCCCCGCTCGTCCGGCATTTCGGCGGCGGCGGGCACAAGCGCAAGCTTGGCGGCGTGTTTGGATTTGGGCTTGCGCGGCGTCGGGGCCTTGCGGGCGATGGAGGTTTTGGCAGAAGCGGATTTCGTGGAGAGGCGCGAACGGGCACGGCGGCCCGGATCGGAAGCGAACATCGTCAACACCCTTTAAGACCCGGCTCTCACCGGCGTAATCAAAAAGGACGCTTTCGTCGTTGCATAAACCAACTAGGGCCAGTGGCACGTGCGGTGCGTCGTGAACGGAGAAATAAGATCAACACTGAATCGGCGCAAGCAGTATTTCGGGAGTCCGAAAAGTTTTTCTATTACAAATCCCTAATGTGCGGCACTTACCTCATCGGACAGTTGTCTTGTTGCGGACCTTCTTCAGGCGCGCCAAACTAAACGGGTTCGCGGGGGCGAGCCCGGCAAAAAGGCCGGAAACGGGTGTCGGGGGTGTGATGCTGAAAATGTTGAAGCGCGTCGGAATAGCGCTGCTCGGATTGGTGTTGCTCGTATGCGCGGGCGTCAGCGCCTATTGGTTTTGGGGCGATGGGCCGCGCGGCGACCGGGCTTTTGTGGCCCGCACTTATGACGAGGCGATTGCGCTCTACGACAAGGAACTGGCACGGGGGTATTGGTGGGACAGCTATCGTCTTCATATGCTGCTCCGACGCGGCTTCTCTCACGGTGAATTGAATCAAGATGCCGAAGCGGCGACCGATTATGACGCGGCACTGGTGATCCGACCTGACTCGCCCGAGGTGCATACCCTGCGCGGACAACAGCATGTGAATGTTCTCGAATGGGAGGCAGCGCTCAGGGAATATGACACCGCGTTGACGCTCGACCCGACAAACAATTATTTGCGCGCAAGGCGGGCGTGGATTTTCGATCAGACGCTTGACGTTGATCGGGCCATTGAAGCCTATCGCGCCCTTCGACAGGTCGAACCCAATCAGGAATATTATTACAAGCGCGAAGCCTACAACCTTGCTCGCAAGGGTGAGACGGCCAAGGCCGCAGAAGTGATCGCGGCAATTCCGGTCTATGGCAGCTACGACGTGAACGCTTTGGTAGGACGCGCTATTGCCTATGATTATTTCAGCATGTCCGGACTTGGCATGCCCGACTACGAACGTGCTTTGCGCATCTCGCCGCGATCAGCGTTGGTGCTCTCAAGCAGAGGCATCACATACGGAGCCATGAATAAACATAAATTGGCGATGGACGACTACAACCGCGCCATTGAGATAGAGCCCACATCACGTCATATATTTTACAGTCGTGGGCGCGAGCAATATATGGCGGGCGACTATCGCGCGGCGCTCGCTGATATGCGCTTTGCCGTGTCCGAGGTGCCGTTCGGGCCATATTCGCTTATCTGGATTCATCTTGCTGAAACATGGTTGGGCGAAGTTGACATGAAGGCTTTTGAAACAAATCTGACCAAGCTGGATGACGAAGACTGGCCGCGCCCCATTAATGAATATCTGCTGGGAAAAATAGACGAAACGTCGCTGCGCAAGGCTGCCATCGAGAAGGCTTCACCGGCTGATGTGATCGATCATCTGTGTGAGGTGGATTATTACCTCGGCGCATTGGCGCTGGCGAAAGGCAACAAGCGCACGGCCCTGCCCCTCATACGCAAGGCAGCGAAAACCTGCCCGCCGGGCTATGTGGAACTGTGGGCGGCAAGGCGCAATTTGCGAGCGATGGGGGAATGAAGCCGAGGGATGGTGCGGAAGTGAGACGGGTCCTGGTGCGACTATGACGGAACCAATAAGCAAAAGGCCCGAAGCGATGCTTCGGGCCTTTGTACTTTGTCTCGAAAACTAAATTAGTCTTCTTTGGCTTTCTTCGGCGCGGCCTTTTTGGCAGCAGGCTTTTTCGCGGCGGCTTTTTTAGCCGGCTTCGCGTCGCCGTGATCATGGTCGTGATCATGATCACAATTTTCGTCGTGGACGTGTTCATGTTCTTCGACGTCGGGGTCGGCGAACAGCTCATCGCGGGTCACGGTCTTGTCGTTGATCTTGGCAAGCTCGGCGATGAAATCGACGACCTTGTCTTCAAACAGCGGCGCGCGCAGCTCGGCGATGGCGTTGGGGTTCTTCTGGTAGAACTCGTAGACCATCTTTTCCTGACCGGGGAACTGACGGGCGCGCTCGGCGAGCGCCTGACCGAGTTCGTTTTCGGCGACCTGGATCTTGTTCTTCTCGCCGACTTCGGCCAGCAGCAGACCAAGGCGCACACGGCGTTCGGCGATCTTGCGGTATTCCGCTTTGATGTCGTCTTCGGGTTCGTCGAGATCTTCAGCCGTCTTGTTCTGGCTCTTCATTTCCTG